>NZ_JBIAXP010000026.1:0-143880 GCF_042896795.1 Kitasatospora sp. NPDC001261 | reverse complement strand
GGGGTCACCCCCCCGGGGGGGCGGTGGGGGCCC
Organism: Kitasatospora sp. NPDC001261; assembly: GCF_042896795.1. Classification (NCBI taxonomy): domain Bacteria; kingdom Bacillati; phylum Actinomycetota; class Actinomycetes; order Kitasatosporales; family Streptomycetaceae; genus Kitasatospora; species Kitasatospora sp. NPDC001261. Next base: position 143,847 of record NZ_JBIAXP010000026.1, on the reverse strand, counting down.
CCCCTGCCCGCCCCCCCGGGGGTGGGGGGGCGGGCGGGGGGGGCGCCCCCGCCCCCGGGGGGGGGGGGGGGGGGGGGGGGGCCCCCCCCCCCCCCCCCCGCCGGTGGCGGGTGGTGCTGGTTACCGGTTACCGGTTGCCGGAGCGTCCGGTGGTGCTGCTCGGCGTGGCCGTCCCCCCAGAGGCCTTGCCGTTCTTCGTCGCAGCCTTGTCGTCGTGGCCGTTGCCGCCCTGACCGATGGTGCCAGCGAGGACATCCTTGCCGGGCACCGGGGTTCCGCTACCCGGGACCAGGGACGGAGCGGGCTTGCGGGTGGTGTCGCTCGGCCCCACCGGGACCGGGGTGGCGACACCCTGCGGCACGACCTTCTTGTCCGCCGGCGCCGGGGCCGGGACGGACTTGGCCGCGACGCCCGGCGCGACGGGGGCCGGGGCGGCCGGCGCGGACGGCAGCTGCAGGGTGACGCTGCTCTGCAGCGCGCCCGGGGCCACCCAACCCGAGAGGGTACCGGCGTAGGACGAACCGAACCCGCCCGTTCCGATGGCCAGCTTCTGAGCGGTTCCGGTCGGCATGGTGGCCTGGACCTGAACGCCGGACGGCGCGTTGACGGTGACGGTGCCGCCGACCCGGTAGGCGGTGACCTGGCCGGAGGCGAGGGCGGTGTTCCAGGCCGCGCGGCGCTGGAACTCCTGGCCGATCTCGCGCTGGCTCAGGTTCACGATCGGGGCGCTGTCCGCGTGCAGCGAGCGGTAGGTGCCGAGGATCTTCTCCAGCACCGGGTACAGGATGCGGTCCTCGGACAGGTTCGACTGGTGCACGAAGTGCGGCCGCGGGTCGTTGCTCAGCACGTGGCCGAGGTCGATCCGGGCCTCCAGCGGCACGATGTACGACTGGTAGCCGGTGGTGGTGTCCAGCGGCTGGGGCAGGCAGGTGGAGTTGGCGTTGTTCTCGCAGACGCCGCTGCCGCCGTTGGCCTTGCTGGTGTAGATCCAGTTGTACTCGTCGGCCTCCTCCTTCGCCGTACCGGCGTTGTAGAAGACGTTCATCGGGTACCGCGGCACGGTCAGGGCGGAGCCGACGGGCCGCTGGCCGGTCTCGCGGGAGGCGTCACTGGCGGTGAACTTGATGCCGTTGGCGGCCAGCGCCGGCGCCAGGTTCGGGTTGTCGCTGGTCTCCTGCGGGGCGGTCAGCAGGCCGGAGTGCTCGCCGGTGACCAGGGACTGCGGGTCGAAGCCCAGGCCGTTCGCGGTGGCCCAGTCGGCGTTGTTCTTGATCTGGGAGGAGATGGTGTTCTGGTCGACCCAGACGGTGGCGCCCGCGGCGTTCTTGGCGCAGACCCACGGCACCACGGTGACGTTCTGCTCGCAGCCAAGGTACGGGTGGGTGTAGGTGTGGTTGACCCACCGGTAGTTGCTCTGGTCGGCGATCATCTGGTTCGCCGTGGGGTCCACCGTGGTCTGGTGGTCGGCCTTCCAGTCCTCGCTGCCGCCGCCGTTGAACACCATGTCCAGGGTGAAGTTGTTGGCGGCCTGCCACTGCTTGAGGTGGTTGGCGTCGTCGACGGTCATCCGGATCGGGTTGGCGGTGTCCGGGGTGCCGGGCGGGCAGGTGACGTCGCCGGGGGTGCACTTGAGCACGGTGTCCCAGCGGTCGTCGGCCAGGAAGACGTCGTCCACGTGGGTGGCGAAGTAGTTGCGGTCGTAGCCGAGGTGGACGCCCTGGGTGAGCCAGTCGACCATGCCGCGGGCCAGCAGCCGGTACTGCTGCTGGTACTGGTTGTAGACGAACGTGACGACCAGTTCCTTGCGGCCGTCGTGGGTGTACTCGCCGACCAGCGAACCGCGGCTGGCCGTGTTGGGTATCGGCGCGTCGACCAGCGGGACGAACGAGGCGCCGGCCGGCAGGCTGGCGAGCGGAGTGGCCAGGTAGCCGTAGCTCTCGCCGACGTTCGGGTCGTTGTCCTCGAACGGGACGCTGCCCTTGAGGTACCCGAACGGGCCCGAAGTTCCGGCCGCGGTGGTGGCGCCCTGGAATCCGTCGAGAGTGCCCACGAATCCGGGATTCTGGGCGTAGTTCAGCCCCACCGCCGGGTTGGCCCACGTGTACGCGTCGATCTGGCGGACGTTGAATGCGGCTTCGTAGGTCGCGATCGCCGTCATCTCGGTGGCACTGTTGGGGAAGGGGTTTTCGTTGGGCAGCACGATGCCCTGGAACTTCCCGCGGGGCTGGCCGTTCAGCGTGTCGCTCAGGAAAGCGGAGTTGATGACGGGGCGGTTGGGGTCATTGAGGCTGATGACCTTGTAGGGCGTGCCCTGGCTCTTCAACTCGGCGGTGATGGCAGCGACGGACGGGCCGCCGTCGTCGACGACCAGGACGGTGAGGTCGATCCTGGGCGGCGCCGCGTCGGCGTGGGCCAGGGTGGTCTGCAAGCCGCTGGCCAGCAGGACTGCCGCCGCGCACGCGGCGACTCTTCGGGTCGCTCGACCCATGGTGATCCTCCCCTTGGTGCAGGCGTCACGCTGCTCGGCGCTCGCCTGCCCGTGTAGCTGTTCGCGGGCAGCAGGCTGCCCGGGCCCATCCTGGTCGAGGGACGGTGGTGCGAGGGACCAATTGGGCGAGAGTGCAGCGAACCTGTTACCAACGTTCATGGCGAAGCCATGAAGGCGCTGATTGTGACCGGAACCGGACCGGCGGCGCAAATAGTGAATTGAAAATGAAAAACCGGAAGCTGACTGCTACACGTGGTTACCGACGGTGCGGCCCAGTGGGGCGGGCGGGACACCTACACTGTCGTCGTTGCGCATGACACTCTTGCACATCTCGCCGCCCAGTTGGGCAGGTTCATGCAATATCGGGCACGGCTGTGCCATGTGACAGTCCGAATATGCAATGGAGGTGCTCACATGGTCGATCAGCATACCGAGTCCGGGGGATTCCCGAGCGTACGGAATGCGTCACCGGAGGCGGGCGGAACGCCGCTGGTCGGACGCAGTCTCGGTTTGCGCGGTGCGCTGAATGCCCGTGATCTGGGCGGGTACCGGACGGCTGACGGGCGGATTCTCCGGCCCGGGGTGGCACTGCGCAGCGATGGCCTGAACCGTGTCACCGCCGAGGACCTCGGCCCGCTCGGCGCGCTCGGCCTGCGCAGCGTGGTGGACCTGCGGAGCATGGCCGAAGTCCGCGAGACCGGTCTGGACCACCTGCCCGGCGGTGTGACGCTCCACCATCTCCCGCTGCTGGCACCTGACTTCGACATCGTCCTGCTGGTCCGCGACGCGCTGGCGGACCACGACCCGGAGCGCCAGCGGGCGCTGCTCGGCGACGGCCGGGCGGCCGCCCGGATGGCCGGCCTCTACCGGTGGTTCGTCACGGACCGGGTGGCGCGCGAGCGATTCGCCGCCCTGCTACGGCTGCTGGCGGACCCTCAGGGGCCGCCGCTGCTGTTCCACTGCTCGGCGGGCAAGGACCGCACCGGCTGGGCCGCGGCCCTCCTGCTGACCGCCCTGGGGGTGGACCGGGAGACCGTCCTGGCCGACTACCTGCTCACCAACGAGCGCTCCGCCCCGGTCGTACGGCGGGTGCTGGACGACTTCGGGGCCCGCGGCCTGATGCGCGAGCCCGAGCTGCTCCTGCCGGTCTTCCGCGCCGACGGCGGCTACCTGGACGCGGCCTTCGCCGAGGTCGTGGCTGGCTGGGGCGGCTTCGACGCCTACTGGCGGGACGGACTCGGACTGGACGGGGAGGTGCTGGCCGGGCTGCGCGCCAACCTGCTGGACGACCCGGGAGCCGAGCGGGGCGGCCCGGCTCCCGGTGGTCGGCTCAGCCCTCGTTGATCAGCCCCTCGCGCAGCTGGGTGAGCGTCCGGGTGAGCAGCCGCGAGACGTGCATCTGGGAGATCCCGATCTCCTCGCCGATCTGCGACTGGGTGAGGTTGCCGAAGAACCGCAGCATGATGATCCGGCGCTCGCGCGGCGGCAGCTTGGCCAGCAGCGGCTTGAGCGACTCCCGGTACTCGACGCCCTCCAGCGCGAGGTCCTCGTAGCCGAGCCGGTCGGCCAGCGGGCCGTCGCTGTCCTCCTCGCCGGTGCTGGAGTCGAGCGAGCTGGCGGTGTACGCGTTGCCGACCGCGAGGCCCTCGACCACGTCCTCCTCGCTGACCCCCAGGCAGGCCGCCAGCTCGGCGACGGTGGGGGAGCGGTCCAGCCGCTGGGAGAGCTCGTCGCCGGCCTTGGTGAGCGCCAGCCGCAGCTCCTGGAGCCGGCGCGGAACGCGGACCGACCAGCTGGTGTCCCGGAAGAAGCGCTTGATCTCGCCGACCACGGTGGGCATCGCGAAGGTGGGGAACTCCACCCCGCGCTCCGGGTCGAACCGGTCGATCGCCTTGATCAGGCCGATCGTGCCGACCTGGACGATGTCCTCCATCGGCTCGTTGCGGCTGCGGAAACGCGCAGAGGCGTACCGGACCAGCGGCAGGTTGAGCTCGATCAGGGTGTCGCGGACGTAGGTGTGCTCGGCGCTGCCCGGGTCCAGCGCGGCCAGCCGCAGGAACAGCGAGCGGGAGAGCGTCCGGGTGTCCAGCACCGAGCCGGGCGGCGTCTCCGGTCCCGTGTCGGGGCCGGGCGGCCGGGCCGGTTCGACCCGCTGCCGCGGGACCAGGTCCTCGACGACGGCCGTGCCGTTGGCCTGGCCGCCAGCGTGGATCTCCGCAGTGCCCAGCTCTCCGGACATGCACCCACCCCCTTGTGACTGTCAGTTGAACGGGGGCCGTCGCGCGGTGGTTCCCGGCGAGGGCCTTCCCCCTGCATACCGGAACACGGTCCACGGCAAACCCGAACGTCGCAAGATGTCACGCCGGGGTAACTCGCTGCAATCTCACTCTTCCCAGGAGTTGCCGGTCCGAAGCCTGGTCAGGATCCGGGAGAGCAGCCGGGACACGTGCATCTGGGACATCCCCAGCTCGGTGCTGATCTGGGACTGGGTCAGGTTGGCGAAGAACCGCAGCATCACGATCCGCCGCTCCCGCTCGGGGAGCTGGACCAGCAGGTGGCGGACCATGTCCCGGTGCTCGACCTCGGCCAGCGCGGAGTCCTCGTAGCCGAGCCGGTCGAGCAGGGCGAGCCCGCCCTCGTGCTCCTGCGCGGCCTCCAGGGACGCCGCGTTGTACGCCCGCCCGGCGTCCAGGCAGGCCCGCACGTCCTCCTCGGGGATCCGCAGGCTGGCGGCGATCTCGGGCACCTTGGGCACCCGGCCGTGCAGCACCGTCAGCTCCTCCATCGCGCCGCTGACCTGGACCCACAGCTCCTGGAGCCGGCGCGGGACGTGCATGGTGCGGACGTTGTCCCGGAAGTAGCGCTTGATCTCGCCCAGGATGGTCGGCAGCGCGTAGGTGGGGAACTGGACGCCGCGGCCGGGGTCGAAGCGGTCGATCGCGTTGATCAGGCCGATGGTGCCGACCTGGACGACGTCCTCCATCGGCTCGCTGCGGCTGCGGAAGCGGGTGGCGGCGTAGCGGACCAGCGGGATGTTCACCTCGATCAGGGCGGCCCGGACCCGCTCCCGCTCGGGGGCGTCCGGGGGCAGCTCGGCGAGCCGTTCGAACAGCACCCGGGTCAGCGTCCGGACGTCCACGGCGGGGCGGCCGCCGGGGCCGCGCAGCCGGTCCGGTCGGAGCTCGCCGGCCGGGCTGGTGATCGCAGCCAGCACTTCGTCCACGGACACCTCACCCCTCCCAAAGTCGTCAACGGCGGGCCCTGCGGAGCGGGTGCCACGGCGGGTTCACGACCTCGCCATGTCCGGCAAAACCGGTCATAGCATCACAAGGTGGGCACAGGTCGGGCAAGCACCCGATGGAGGTGTGTTGGTGGGCCGTTCAACCTTTCCCGGGCCGGCCGGCGAACCGCCGCGGGGATCGTTCCGGGACGGAGCAAGGCGCCCCGCCCGGAAGCCGGACGGGGCGCCGCGGTCCGTCCGGGGGAAGCGCCGGGGTCGGGCTTCGGGTGGTCCGGGTCGGACGGGTGGGGCCGGACGGGTGCTCAGACCTCGATGTCGGCGATCACCCAGGTGGCGAACTCGCGCCAGAGGCCGGCCGCGGCCTGGTGGTCCGGGTGGGTCAGGTAGGCCTGGAGGGCGTCGCGGTCCTCGACCAGGCTGTTGATCGCGTAGTCGTACGCGATGTCGCGCTCGGTGGTGTTCCAGCCGCACTCCCACTCGCGCAGCTCGGGGATCACCGAGCCGAGCGCGTCGAAGGCCTTGGCGCCGGCGAGCACGCGCTCTTCGTCCTTGCTGACGCCTTCGTTGAGCTTGAACAGGACCAGGTGGCGGATCACGATTGCCGCTCCTCGCGGACGGGGACAGAGGGTCCCGCTCACCGTAGCCGGTGCCCGGGGGCCGACCGCTACCCGAATGGGTGCGGGCCGTCCGTCACTTGATCAGACCGGTCATGAAGGTGCCGACGGCCTTGGCCGCGTTCGAGATCCCCTCGAAGCCGAGCTGGACCAGCTCGGCGGACCGGGAGGGTGAGGTGATGATCGAGTAGAGCACGAAGATGAGCAGGAGGGCCATGCCGATCCTCTTCGCCTGCGCCATCGGGTGACCTCTTCCTCCCAGCTGTGGGCCGCCGTCATCCGGTCCCCGAGCGGCCTGCAGGGGGCAGCTTATCCACCCGGACGGGCTATCAAGTGTGCGACGCGTTCGGCCGGCGGGACGAAGGTCCCCGCGAGTGGGGCCTTTCTCCGGATGCCCGCTCGCGGGCCGGGCGGCAGGATGGAAGACGTACCGAGGATCTGGCAGGAATCCCCGGTGCATGGATCCGGAGCTCCCCGCTGTGGGACCGGTCGCCGCGGCTTCCCCCCGACGCGGCGCCGGTTGTGGGACTCCGCCGGGGGAGCGGTCAGTCCCCCCGAACCGCTCCCCCTCCAGGCTCCGTACGGACCGGGCACCGGTGGTCATCGGCCCGGGGTACGGAGCCGTTCCCATGTCCGGGGCCGTTCCGGCGGTGCCCTGCGGCTCCCGCGACGTGGGCATACAAACGCCGAGGGCCCGTCCGGATCGGACGGGCCCTCGGGCTCTCGAGCGGTAGCGGTGGGATTCGAACCCACGGTGGAGTTGCCCCCACACACGCTTTCGAGGCGTGCTCCTTTGGCCGCTCGGACACGCTACCGAGAGGAACTCTACCGGAGGGGTGGCGCAGTCACGAAATCCGTATCACCGCGGTGCCCGGCGGCCCTCAGCGGTGGGTGTCGAAGAAGGCGCGCAGCTGCGCGCCGCACTCGTCGGCGAGGACGCCCGGGATCACCTCGGGCCGGTGGTTGAGCCGGCGGTCGCGCATCACGTCGAAGAGCGAGCCGGCCGCGCCGGCCTTCTCGTCGAGGGCGCCGTAGACCACCCGGTCGATCCGGGAGAGCACGATGGCGCCGGCGCACATGGTGCACGGCTCCAGCGTGACGACCAGCGTGCAGCCGCTCAGCCGCCACTCCCCGGTCTTCTCCGCGGCCTGCCGGACCGCGACCACCTCGGCGTGCGCGGTCGGGTCGCCGACCGCCTCGCGCTCGTTGTGGCCGCGTCCGATCACCTCGCCGTCCGGGTCCAGGACGAGCGCCCCGACCGGTACGTCCCCGGTGGCCGGCGCCAGCGCGGCCTCGGCCATGGCGAGGCGCATCGGCGCCGCCCAGCGGTCGCGGACCGGGTCGGGGCGGACGGGGGCGGGCAGCGGGGGGACGTGCGGGACGGTCAGCGGAGTGGATGCGGGCTGCATGGCATCCAGTGTCGGGTATCCGGTGGTGGACACCGGCATGGCCGACGCCGCTACCGGACGGCCTCCAGGACCTCGCCGCAGCCCAGGGCCTCGGCGATCTCCTCCAGGGCGTCGCCCGGGACCGCGCCCTCGCCGCTGAGCGCCAGCAGCTCGTCGGCGGCGAGGCCGAACTCGGTGAGCAGGTGGGCGTCGCCGAGCGGGCCGACCGGGACGCCGCCGCGGGCGTCGGCGTCCTCCTCGTCCTGCTCCTCGGCCTCCTCGGCCTCGTCCAGCAGGTGGTCCAGGTCGCCGAACTCGCTCTCGCCGGCCTGGTCGACCAACTCGTCGGTGAGGACGGAGCCGTAGGAGCTGCGGGCGGCCGCGGCGCCGTCCGACACGAAGATCCGCGGGTCCTCCTCGCCGTCCACGCGGACGACGGCGAACCAGGCGTCCTCCTGTTCGATGAAGATCAGGACGCTGTCGTCGTCCTGGGCGGATCCGCGGGCCAGGTCGGCCAGATCGGCGAGGGTTTCGACGTCGTCGAGCTCCGTCTCGCTCACATCCCACCCGTCCTCGGTGCGAGCAAGCACTGCAGCGAAGTACGCCACCAGGGACACTCCCAAGATCATCGGTCTCGGCTGTCGGCGCGCACGGGCAACGCGGAAATCTGGCCGCCCCCGCGCCAGAGGCGGTCCGCTTGTTCGGACCGTCCCATCGGAATCGTGACAGAAAGCCCGCCCTTGCGGGGGGTGTTCTGCAGCGCGTCTTTGCAGGTCGTGTCGGAAGGACCGGGTGGCGGACGGCGAAGCCGGGCCGGGGCGGTCCGAGGCCGGTCGAAATTTGCTCCGAACGCCCGGCGGGGCCGTTCGGGTCCCTTCCCGGGGCCGTCCGGGTGTCGCGCCGGACGGGCGCCAGGGTGGCATCAGGGTGGTCCGGGGGTGCCTCCCGAGGCGGTTCCGGGGGCGGTTCCGGGCCCGGTCAGATCCGGAAGGTCCGCATCCGCATCGCCTCGCGCATCCGCCGCTCCTTGGTCCGCCGCGGCTGGACCCGCTCCCGCAGCTCGCGCGCCTCGGTGAGCTCGCGCAGGAAGACGGCCCGCCGCTTGCGGCGCTCCGCTTCCGTCTCGGGGTGGTCGTACGGCGGGCCCGGGCTCCGGCCCACCCCGTCGACGGGCTCGTCCATCGAGCCGTCCCCAGGGTTCGGGTTGCTCGTCATAAGAGGTGACATTCCCAGAACGGCCCGGTTGATACCACAGGAGGCACTTCCGTCCGGACGACCGCGCCGGGTCACGGCGAGTCACGGGAGCGTCACCCGGACCGGCGCCCCGGTGGGCACGGCGAGTCGTACACCCGTCCAGGACCGGGCTAACCTCGATACATGCGTCTCCACGTTGTTGACCACCCCCTGGTCGCCCACAAGCTCTCCACCCTGCGCGACGAGCGCACCGACTCGCCGACCTTCCGTCGCCTGACCGACGAGCTGGTGACCCTCCTCGCCTACGAGGCCACCCGGGACGTCCGCACCGACGAGGTGGAGATCACCACCCCCGTGGCGGTCACGCTGGGTACCCGCCTCAGCTACCCGCGCCCGCTGGTGGTCCCGATCCTGCGGGCCGGCCTCGGCATGCTGGACGGGATGACCCGGCTGCTGCCGACCGCCGAGGTGGGTTTCCTCGGCATGGTCCGCAACGAGGAGACCCTGGAGGCCTCCACCTACGCCACCCGGATGCCGGACGACCTCTCCGGCCGCCAGGTCTACGTGCTCGACCCGATGCTGGCCACCGGCGGCACCCTGGTCGCCGCGATCAGGATGCTGATCGAGCGCGGCGCCACCGACGTCACCGCCGTGGTGCTGCTGGCCGCCCCCGAGGGCGTCGAGGTGATGGAGCGGGAGCTGGCAGGCCTGCCGGTCACCGTCGTCACCGCCGCCGTGGACGAGCGGCTCAACGAGAACGGCTACATCGTCCCGGGCCTCGGCGACGCGGGCGACCGGCTGTACGGCACGGCCGGCTGAGCCTCCCCACCCGAACCACCGAACACCGAGAGCCCCTGGCACTGCGTCTGCCGGGGGCTCTCGGTGTTCGGTGGTGCCGCGCGTCCGGCCGGTGCCGCCTCAGCAGCTGCCGGTGGCGGTCGGAGCGGGGGAGGGCTTGGTGGCCAGCGCGAGGGCGGCGGCCGCCTGGGTCTCGTCCAGCAGGGCGTTGTAGCTGTCGCCGATCACGAAGTCCACGGTGGTGTCGGTGCGGGCGTCGGCGGTGACGGCGGCCCCGGCGATCTGCGAGCCGACCAGGGTGCCCGCGCCGGCGCCGGCCGGACCGGCGATCACCTGGGCGGTGCCGGGCACCTTCTTGTCCAGCTCGGCCGGGGCGTTGCCGACCTTGCCGATGACGAAGCCGCGCTTCTTGAACTCCTCGGCCGTCCGGCCGGCCAGCCCGGCCTTGGTGGTGGCGTTGTAGACGTTCACGGTGACGGCGGAGGCCTGCGGGACGGCGTGCGGGTCGCCCTGCGCGGCGGCGGGCGCACCGGAGGCGGCGGGGGTGCCCGGGGCGGCCCCCGGCGTCGGGGCGGCCAGCGGCTTGCCGGACGGGTCCGCGCAGGCCTGGGCCGAGGCGTTCTTGTTCCTGCCGGTGAAGATGTCGTACAGCTGCACGCCGCCGAGCGCGACCAGGGCCAGGGCGAGCAGGCCGGCGAGTGCGGCGATCACCTTGCGGCTCTTCTTCGGAGGCCGGCCCAGGCGCGGGTAGGTGTTGCCGGTGACGCGGTACTGCTTCCCCTTGAGGCCTTGGGGAGTCAACATGCTCACGGTTTGTCTCCCCCTCGTACCAGGGCGGGGTCGGGATGACGGATCGGCCGGGTGGGGGCTTCCCCCGGTGCGGGCGGAATCCCCTGGTCGCGGCCGTAGTCAGCAGCGTAGTGCCGGACAGCCTCGAAGGTACTAAACGATCATCATCTGGCGTACCCCGGTACCCGAAAGGGGGTACCGGGGTACGCGCGGACCGCCCTCCGCCGGGTGGCGAGGGGGCGGTCCGGAAAGCCCGTGGGGGTCCGACGGCCCGGTCGGGGGTCCGTCACTCCATTTCGAGGACGCGGGCGTGCAGCACCTGGCGCTGCTGCAACGCCGCCCGGACGGCCCGGTGCAGGCCGTCCTCCAGGTAGAGGTCGCCGTGCCACTTCACCACGTGGGCGAAGAGGTCCCCGTAGAACGTCGAGTCCTCGGCCAGGAGGGTTTCGAGGTCGAGTTGGCCCTTGGTGGTCACCAGCTGGTCGAGTCGCACCGGGCGCGGGGCGACGTCAGCCCACTGGCGGGTGCTCGTCCGGCCGTGATCCGGGTACGGCCGCCCATTGCCGATGCGCTTGAAGATCACACGGAAAGCCTACCGTTCGGACGGCGGATGGCGCAGCAGCCGAGGCTCCGCCACGCGCGCCGGTGTGAACTGCGCATGGACGAATGCCGCTGTTTGATGGGAAATGTCGCGAACATCGCCCGGTGCCGATCGGGTTCCGTGCCGATGCCGAAGCGTTCCGAAGCGTTCCGATCCGCTCAGGAGTGTTCACCGATGGACTCCGACCTCACCCCGCAGGCCGTCCGGGAGATCGCCGCCGGGTACGCCTTCACCGGCCCTGCCCTCGACCTCGGCGCGGTGCTGCTGGACGGCACCGCGTACCCGGACGCCCAGGTGCGCATCCCGCTGGGCGTGCTCAACCGGCACGGGCTGGTCGCCGGGGCCACCGGCACCGGCAAGACCAAGACCCTCCAGCTGATCGCCGAACAGCTCTCCGCGCAGGGCGTGCCGGTGTTCCTGGCCGACATCAAGGGGGACGTCTCCGGTGTCGCCGCGCCCGGGACGCCGAGCGAGCGGACCGGTGCCCGGGCCGCCGAGGTCGGGCAGCAGTGGGAGCCGCGCGGCTGCCCCGCCGAGTTCTACGCGCTCGGCGGGCAGGGCGCGGGCATCCCGATCCGGGCCACCGTCACCAGCTTCGGGCCGCTGCTGCTGGCCAAGGTGCTCGACCTGAACGAGACCCAGGAGTCCTCGCTCACCCTGGTGTTCCACTACGCCGACGCCAAGGGCCTGGAGCTCTACGACCTCAAGGACCTCACCGCGGTGATCGCCTTCCTCGCCTCGCCCGAGGGCAAGGAGGAGCTGCGGACCATCGGCGGGCTCTCGGCGGCCACCGCCGGGGTGATCCTGCGGGCGCTCACCGTGCTGGAGAACGAGGGCGCCGGGGCGTTCTTCGGCGAGCCCGAGTTCGACACCGCCGAACTGCTGCGGACGGCCCCGGACGGCCGGGGCGTGGTCTCGGTGCTGGAACTGCCCGCCGTACAGGACCGGCCGCGGCTGTTCTCCACCTTCCTGATGTGGCTGCTCGCCGACCTCTACCAGGAGCTGCCCGAGGTGGGCGATCCGGACAAGCCCAAGCTGGTGTTCTTCTTCGACGAGGCGCACCTGCTGTTCAAGGGCGCCTCCAAGGCCTTCCTGGAGGCGATCACCCAGACCGTGCGGCTGATCCGCTCCAAGGGCGTCGGCATCTTCTTCGTGACCCAGACGCCGCGGGACGTCCCGTCCGACGTGCTGGCGCAGTTGGGCAACCGGGTGCAGCACGCGCTGCGCGCCTTCACCCCCGACGACGCCAAGGCGCTGAAGGCCACCGTCTCGACCTTCCCGCGGTCCTCGTACGACCTCGGCGCGGTGCTGACCTCGCTGGGCACCGGCGAGGCCGTGGTCACCGTCCTCTCCGAGAAGGGCGCGCCGACCCCGGTCGCGGCGACCAGGCTGCGGGCGCCGCAGTCGCTGATGGGGCCGATCGAGGCGGCGGACCTGCGGGCGGTGGTGGACGCCTCGCCGCTGACGGCGCGCTACCGGGACGCGATCGACCGGGAGTCGGCGTACGAGAAGCTGGCGGCGCGCGCCCCCCGGCCGGAGGCGGCGCCGGCCGGGCCTCCCGCCTCGGCTCCTCCCGAGCCGGCGGCGCGGCGGGAGGAGCGGGAGGGGAAGGCGCGGGAGCAGGCGGGCGTGGGCGGGCTGCTCGGGTCGCTGCTGAACAACCCGAGCGTCAAGTCCTTCGCGCGCTCGGCCGGGAAGCAGCTCGGGCAGGAGATCTCGCGCAGCCTGTTCGGGACGTCCAAGCGGCGGCGGTGACCGGTTCCGGGGCGGGCGGCGGCCGGCCTCAGGCGGAGAGCGCGGCGCCGATCCGGTCCAGGGAGGACAGCCGCATCAGGCCGTAGTGGTAGAACTCGACCTCGGGGACGCCGAGTTCGCGGAGGGTGGCGATCTTGGCGGCGAGGTTCTCCGGGCCGTCGCAGTCGGAGGACATCGGGCGCAGGATCACCGCCATGGACTTCGGGTGGACGCCGTGCAGGGCGAAGGCGGCGAGCTTCTCCCGGACGGCCTCCGGGGTCTTCGCGTAGCCGAGGGTCTCGATCTGGTCGGCGGCTCCGGCGAGGGCGGGCAGGTCGATGCCGGCCAGCCAGCCGGTGCCCGGGCCGCCGCCGTCCATGAAGCTCAGTCGCATGCCGTGCCGGCGGGCCTGCTCGGAGAGGTCGGCGGCCAGCGCGGTGACGGTGGCGGCGGAGGCGTCCACGTAGGCGGCGAAGGCGCCGTCGGCGAGGGCGCTGAGGTCGGCGGGCCGGGCGGCGGCGGACTCGTCGGCCAGCCGGTGGCGCAGCTCGGCGCGGACCGCCTCGGCCACCTCCTCGGCCGGGACCCCGGCGGCGGTGGCGGCGGCGCGGCAGTGCGGGCAGAAGCAGACCCCGAGCAGGGCCTCGGCGGTCGGGCCCAGCTCCTCGAAGTAGCGCTCGTGGTGGTAGCCGTGGCGCAGCCCGTGGAAGTGCAGGGACTCGGCGCGGACCGCGTCCACGCCGTACCGGGCCAGTTCGGCCACCAGGGTCAGCGCGTACTCCCGGACCTCCGGGTTCGCCGGGCAGAGCTCGGTGAGGTGGCGGTCGCCGAAGGCGTTGGCCGGGGCGCAGTCGGGGTGGGCGAAGCCGAGCCGGTCGTTGTGGCAGAAGACCGTCCAGGCGTGCAGCTTCAGGCCGCGGCGGCGGGCCTCCTCGCCGGCCTCGGCGAAGGGGTCGCGGTCGCCGATCGCGGTGGACGGCGCCGGGGCCAGCCGGCGGCCCCGCCAGGCGGCCGGGTCGGGGCGGAAGTACGCCGCGCCCGGCTCCAGGTAGCGGACCACCCGGCGGGGGTTGTGCGGGAAGACGTCGCGGGCCTCGTGGTAGACGGAGGCGAGGGTGACGCCGCCGACCCCGGCGCGGTCGGTGAGGTTGCCGAAGAAGGTGTCGGCGCCCTCGTCGAGCAGGTCGGTGGCGAAGGCGAGGACGGACGACTCCACGGTGCGGCTCCGGAGCTGGGGGAGGGTGAGCCGTCCACGCTAGCCGCAGGGGTGGGATTGGTCTATACCTGATGGCCCGGGTGGGCTACCGGGCCGACGGCCGCCGGGCCGGGGGCTACAGGCCCAGGTCGTCCAGCTGCTTGAGCAGGGCGGATCCGGGGCTGTCCGGGGCGGCGGCGGGCTTCGGGGCCCGCTGCTCGGCCGGCCGGCGGCGGAGCAGGAAGGCGGCGGCCAGCCCGCCGATCAGTCCGCCCAGGTGGCCCAGCCAGCTGACGCCCGGGGTGACCGGCAGCACGCCGATCAGGATGGTCGAGTAGACCGCCGCGATGACGATGCCGACCGCCGCGTCCAGCACGTTGCGGTCCAGCACGCCGCGCAGCACCACGTAGCCGAGGTAGCCGTAGACCAGGCCGCTCGCCCCGGCCGTCACGGTGTTCGGGCTCTCCAGCAGCCAGACCAGCAGCCCGTCGGACATCGTGATCATCAGGCTGGCCAGCAGGAACTTCTTCATGCCCCGGTAGGCGGACAGGAAGCCGAGCAGGAACAGCGGCCAGGCATTGGCCGCGATGTGGTCCCAACCGAAGTGCAGGAACGGCGAGGTGAAGATCTCCGGCAGGTCGCCGATCCGCTCCGAGCGCAGGCCGAACTCCTGCGACAGCCCGTAGTCGTCCAGCCAGTTGAGCACCTGGACGGACCAGATGACGGCCTGGAGGCCGAGCATGGTGAACAGCGCGTCGCGCGAGTCGGAGAGCAGACGGGTCATTCTGGAGGCCATGCCGTCGACTCTAGGGGCGGCGGGATCGCACACGCACCCGATTACGGCGAGCCGTTTAGAGTGACCTGTGTCATTCCGACCGTGAGAGGTGACCAGCCCATGAGCAAGCGCGCGCCGCTGCCGTACGAGTTCCTTCCGCAGGTGCCGTCCTTCCCGCTGAGCAGCGAGGACATCACCGAAGGCGGCACGCTGGGCCCGGAGTTCGTCCACGCCGACGGCAACCTCTCGCCGCAGCTGGCCTGGTCGGGCCTGCCGGAGGGCACCCGGAGCATCGCGGTCACCTGCTACGACCCGGACGCGCCGACCGGCTCCGGCTGGTGGCACTGGCTCGCGCTGAACCTGCCCGCCGACACCGCCGGCCTGCCGCGCGGCGCCGGCTCCTCGGACGCCGACCTGCCCGGCGAGGCCTCCTTCCACGGCCGCAACGACTTCCCGGGCAACCGGTACGACGGCGCCGCCCCGCCGCCCGGCGCCCCGCACCGCTACGTCTTCGCGGTGCACGCGCTGGACGTGGAGAAGCTGGACGTCGCCGCCGACACCCCGCCGGCCCAGGTGGGCTTCAACCTCACCTTCCACACCCTGGGCCGGGCACTGCTGACCGCCGAGTACGGGGTCTGAGCGGGGCCCGATCGATGTCGATACCGGTGTCCGACCGTCCGGTCGAGGTCTGGCGGCTGCCCGCGGAGGACGTCCGGGCCGGCCACCGGGCCCTGACCTGGACGGTCGGCCCGCAGGGGGAGCTGGCCGTCCTGGTGGTGCCGGAGCGGTACGCGGCACCGGCCGGTTCGTGGCCGTGCGCCCGGCTGCCGTTCGACGGCGAGGTGGTGGTGCGCGGCCCGCGGGGCGAGTGGCGGGTGCCGCTCACCGGGGTCGGGGTCCCGCCGGACTTCCTGGCGCTGCTGCCGGGCGGCCGGGTGCTGCTGGTCGGAGGCAGGGCCGAGGAGTCGGCGGACGGCTGGGAGCGCAACGGCCAGGTCTTCGGGCCGGACGGCCGGCTGACCCGGGAGCTGCAACTCGGCGACGACGTCCAGGCGTTGACCACCGACCGGGACGGCCGGATCTGGCTCGCCTTCGGGGACGAGGCCAACTACGGGGACAACCCGCTCGGCCAGTACGGCCTGCTCGGGCTGGACACCGCCGGACGGATCGTCTGGCAGCCGGACTTCGGGCAGCTGGGCGACCAGCCGCTGGAGGGCCTCGCCGCCGCCACCGAGGGACGGCGGGCCTGGCTGGCCTGGTACGGGGACAGGAGCCACCTCACCGGGATCGACCCGGACGGGGGCGAGCCCGTCGTCATGCGGCTGCCGGCCCGCCAGCCGGTGGGCTTCGCGATCGCCGGGGACCGGGCCGTTTTCCTCCAGCCCGGCGGCGAGCTGATCCGGTGCGAACGGGAGAGCCGGAAGGGCTGGCGGGAGGTGCGCCGCGAGCGGGTCGGCGTCCCCGGCGGCCTCGACCGGGGGCGCGCGCACGGCCGGGACGGGGTGCTCTGGTTCCGCTCCGGCAACGGCTGGTTCCGGGTCGAGGCCTAGGTTCCGGCCCTCGGGTCGCGGCCTCAGGTGCCGGCCCCCAGGGCGGGGCCCGGGGTCCGAGCCTCCGGGCCGGCCGCGTGGTGGGCGCGGTCGGCCAGCCGGCGCAGGTGCTCGCGCAGCGCCGGCGGCTCGTGCACCTCGAAGGGGCAGTCCAGCGACAGCAGCCGCATCGCCGTCCACTCCAGCGAGTCGGAACGGGAGCGGAGCCGGCAGCTGTGCCCGTCGATCGGCTCGACCTCGGAGTCGCCCGGCCGGAGGCTGTCGCGGACCCGCTCGGCCGGGGCGTGCACGGTGGCGACCACGGTGCCGCTCGGTGACGGGCGGCGCAGCTTGCCCGCCACGTACGCGGCGGCGTCCTCGGCGGGGAGCGGGCGCGGGGTGAAGCGGACGCCGGTGGCGGCCGGGCCGCTCAGCCGGTCGACCCGGAACAGCCGCCAGTCCGCGCGGTCCAGGTCGTAGCCGACCAGGTACCAGCGGCGGCCGACCGAGACCAGCCGCTCGGGCTCGACCTGCCGACTGGTCTCGGCGCCGTCGTACGCCCGGTAGCCGAAGCGCAGCCGCTCCCGGGCGGTGACGGCGCGGGCGAGCACGGTGAGGTCCTCCGGGTCGACGGTCGGGCCGTCCCCGGCGAGCAGCGGCACGGTCGCGGAGTTGAGCGTCCCGACCTGGTGCCGCAGCCGGCCCGGCAGCACCTGGAGCAGCTTGCCGAGCGCCCGTACCGAGGCCTCCTCGATGCCGACCACGGCGTGCCCGGCCGCCGCGCGGAGCCCGACCGCGATGGCCACCGCCTCCTCGTCGTCCAGCAGCAGCGGGGGCATCGCGGTGCCCGCGACCAGCCGGTAGCCGCCCTCCGCGCCCATGCTGGCCCGCACCGGGTAGCCGAGCTCGCGCAGCCGGTCGATGTCGCGCCGGATGGTGCGGGGGCTGACGCCGAGCCGTTCGGCGAGCTCGCTGCCGGGCCACTCGCGCGGGGTCTGGAGCAGCGAGAGGAGGTTCAACAGCCGTGCCGGGGTGTCGCTCATGTGCGCCTCTCGATGCTTCGCTCGCTCGTGCCGTCGCTCGTGCCGTCCAGAATGGCGGACCAACTGGGACAGATTCTGACCTAGATGCCCGCTACTGTCGTGGACGTGGAAAAGGTAGAGGAGTACGGAATGGGCACCGCGGCAGCGGAGCGCCGGAGGTGGATCGCGCTGACGATCGTGATGGTCGCCTCCTTCATGGACCTGGTGGACGTGACCATCGTCAACATCGCCATCCCGAGCATCCAGCAGGACACCGGCGCCTCGTTCAGCGCCGTCCAGTGGGTCACCGGGGGCTACGCGCTGGCCTTCGCGATCGGGCTGATCACCGGCGGCCGGCTGGGTGACATCCACGGCCGCAAGCGGGTGTTCCTGATCGGGATCGGCGGCTTCACGCTGGCCTCGGCGCTGTGCGGGCTGGCCTCCAGCCCGGAGATGCTGATCGCGACCCGGGTGCTCCAGGGCGGCACGGCCGCGCTGATGGTGCCGCAGGTGCTGTCGATCATCCACGCGACCTTCCCGGCGGAGGAGCGCGGCAAGGTGTTCGGCCTGTTCGGCGCGGTGGTCGGGCTGGGCGCGGTCTCCGGTCCGATGATCGGTGCGCTGCTCACCGAGTGGGACCTGTTCGGCCTGGCCTGGCGGCCGATCTTCCTGATCAACCTGCCGGTCGGCATCGCCGGACTGCTGCTGGGCCGCCGCTTCATCGACGAGTCCAAGGCCGACCAGGCGCTGAAGCTGGACCTGGTGGGCGTGGCGTTGGCCAGCCTCGGCCTGCTGATGCTGATCTACCCGCTGACGCACGGCCGGGAGGCCGGCTGGCCGCTGTGGGGCTACCTGTCGATGGCCGGGAGCCTGCCGGTGTTCGCGCTGTTCGTGGCGTACGAGAAGGTCAAGACGCGGCGGGACGGCTCGCCGCTGGTGGAGCTGGCGCTGTTCCGGGTGAAGTCCTTCGCGGCCGGGATCTGCGTGCAGCTGGCCTTCGGCGTGGCACTCGGCATCTACTTCCTGGTCTGGACCCTCTACATGCAGATCGGGCTGGGCTGGAGCCCGCTCAAGGCCGGCGCGACCGGCATCCCGTTCTCGATCGCGGTCTCCACGGCGGCCGGACTGTCGGTGCAGAAGCTGGTGCCGCGGTTCGGGCGGAAGGTGCTGCAGACCGGCGCGCTGGTGATGGCGGCGGGCGTGCTCGTCTACATCTGGGAGGCGGACCGGTACGGGACGACGATCACCGCCTGGCAGATGGCGCTGCCGCTGGTGGTGATGGGCCTCGGGATGGGGCTGATCGTCGCGCCGATCACCGACGCGGTGCTGGCCGAGGTGCCGCGTGAGCACGCCGGTTCGGCGTCCGGGCTGATCAACACCGTGCAGCAGGTGGGCAACGCGCTCGGGCTCGGCCTGGTGTCGGTGGCCTTCTTCGGGGCGATGGACGACGTGGTCGCGCCGGAGGCGGTCGGGACGGCGTTCGGCGGGGCCTTCGTGCACGCGATGTGGTGGGTCGCCGGGGTGCTGCTCGCGGTCTTCCTGCTGATGTTCGCGCTGCCGCGGCGGCGCAAGGCGCTCGGGGCCGTCGCTGGTTCCGGGGGCGCGGGTGGCTCCGCGGACGGTTCCACCGCGGAGCAGCAGGCGCCCGTCGTGGCCTGACGGAGCGCTCCCGTTCACGGGCCCCGGTCGCGCTGCGCGGCCGGGGCCCGCGTCGCGCTCTGGGCGGGGCCGGCCCCGGTACGGCCGGCCGGGTGGGTCAGCCGGTGCTCAGCGCACACCGGTCGGGGTGGGGGCGGCGGACGTGCGGGTGGTGGTGCGCGGCTTGGCGGCGGCCTTGGCCTCCTTCGCGGCGCGCTTCACCTCCTGCTTGAACTCCCGTACCAGGGTGAGCGATTCGGGGCCGGTGATGTCGGCCACCGAGCGGTGCGCGCCCTCCTCGCCGTACACCCCGGCCGCCTCGCGCCAGCCCTCCGGCCGTACCCCGTACTGCTTGCCGAGCAGGGCCAGGAAGATCTGCGACTTCTGCTTGCCGAAGCCGGGCAGGGCGTTGAGCCGGCTGAGCAGCTCCTTGCCGGTGCGGACGTTCTTCCACAGCGCGGCCGCGTCGCCGTCGTACTGCGCGACGAGGAACTGGCAGAGCTGCTGCACCCGTTTGGCCATCGCGGCCGGGTAGCGGTGGACCGCCGGTTTGGCGGAGAGGAGCGCGACGAACTCCTCCGGGTTGTAGGTGGCGATCTCGTGGGCGTCCAGGTCGTCGTGGCCGAGGCGCTGGGCGATGGTCAGCGGGCCGGTGAACGCCCACTCCATCGGGACCTGCTGGTCCAGCAGCATGCCGACGAGTGCGGCGAGCGCGCTGCGTCCGAGCAGTTCGTCGGCCTCGGGCTGCTGTGCGAGCCGGACGGTGACGTTCATGGGCTTGCCCTCCTCGGAGTTGACGTCGGGTCGGCGCCCAGTCTGGTGGAAGCGGCGTTGGCGTACGCGGTCAACACGCCCGTAGCCGGGGAAGTCTTGTCTGTTCAAGGCCTTGCCAGAGCTGCATTGTTCGTTGGCGGAGCGGTTGCCGGGGGTGCCGGCGGGGTGGCGAGGGATATTTTTTGCCCGCGCCTGTCGCATCCGCCGGGGGTCCCGGAGTGGGGGCGGTGCGGCGTCCGTGGGGCGGCGGGCGCGGGGGCGTGGGGGGTTGGGGAGGGCGCTCGGCCGGGTGGGTGGTTCTGGACGGGGGGAACGAGTCATTTCATATGACTGTTTCTGTTGTGACGGTGCGGCGAGCTGACGGCGGGTCATTCTTGGTCCAATTCGACACGTCCAGAAAGGCCCGCCCGCCGTGACCCAGCCGTTCGAACTGCCGTCCTTCTACGTGCCGCACCCGGCACGCCTCAACCCGCATCTGGACGAGGCACGGGCCCACTCCACCGGCTGGGCCCGGGAGATGGGGATGCTGGAGGGGTCGGGGATCTGGGACCAGGCCGACCTGGAGGCCCACGACTACGGACTGCTCTGCGCGTACACCCACCCCGACGCCTCCGCCGAGGCGCTGTCCCTGGTCACCGACTGGTACGTGTGGGTCTTCTTCTTCGACGACCACTTCCTCGACATGTACAAGCGCACCAACGACCGCGGGGCGGGCAAGGCCCACCTCGACCGGCTGCCGCTGTTCATGCCGGCCGACCCGGCCGCCGAGCTGCCGGAACCGGAGAACCCGGTCGAGGCGGGACTGGCCGACCTGTGGCGGCGCACCGTGCCGGTGATGGGCGAGGACTGGCGGACCCGGTTCGCCGCGAGCACCCGGAACCTGCTCAACGAGTCGCTGTGGGAGCTCGCCAACATCAACGAGGGCCGGGTGGCCAACCCGGTCGAGTACATCGAGATGCGCCGCAAGGTCGGCGGCGCGCCCTGGTCCGCGCAGCTGGTCGAGTACGCGGCCGGCGCCGAGGTGCCGAAGGAGGTGTCGGGTTCGCGGGCGCTGCGGGTGCTGATGGACGCCTTCTCCGACGGGGTGCACCTGCGCAACGACATCTTCTCGTACCAGCGGGAGGTGGAGGACGAGGGCGAGCTGAGCAACGGCATCCTGGTGCTGGAGCGGTTCCTGGAGTGCTCCACCCAGGAGGCCGCCGAGGCGGTCAACGACCTGCTCACCTCGCGGCTGCAGCAGTTCGAGAACACCGTGTTCACCGAACTGCCGGTGCTGTTCGCGGAGACCGGGCTGGACCCGGCGGGCCGTGCCCGGGTGATGGCGTACGTCAAGGGCCTCCAGGACTGGCAGTCCGGCGGGCACGAATGGCACCTGCGCTCCAGTCGGTACATGAACGGCGGTGGGGCGGCGGCGAGTTCGTCCGGCTCGGCGGCCTCGGGCGGCGAGGTGGCGCCCGGTTCGGGCGGTGGGCTGCCGGGGCTGCCGGGTGGGTCCGGGGGCGGCAACTGGTGGGACCAGTACGCGATCGGCGGCATCGGGACCTCGGCGCTGGACATCCTGCGCAGCACGGCCGCCGGGGCCTCGGCGGCCGCGGCGGAGGCGAGCCCGGCGGAGGCGAGCCCGACGGGTGCGGCCGAGGGTGCGGCGGGCCCGGCAGTGCGGCGGGCGCGGTCGCACGGCCACGTGCCGCACCAGGCCGTCGGGCCCTCCCTGCTGCCCGAGTTCGAGCTGCCGTACGAGCTCCGGTTGAGCCCGCACCTGGACGGCGCCCGGGAGCGCGTGATCGAGTGGGCCGGGCGGATGGGGCTGCTGGCGGCGGAGCCGGGCGTCCCCGCGTCCGGCATCTGGGACGCCGAGTCGATGCGCGACTACGACCTCCCGCTCTGCGCGGCCGGCCTCCACCCGGACGCCGCCGCCGACCAACTCGACATCGCCTCCGCCTGGTTGGCCTGGGGCACCTGGGCCGACGACTACTACCCCCGGGCCTTCGGACGCACCCGCGACCTGGGCGGCGCCAAGGCCGCCAACGCGCGGCTGTCCCTGTTCATGCCGGTGGACGGCACCCCCGCGCCGGAGCCCGTCAACGCGCTGGAGCGCGGCCTCGCCGACATCTGGGAGCGCACCGCTGGCCCGATGGCCGTCGAGGCCAGGGGCCGGTTCCGGGTGGCCGTCGAGGTGATGCTGGACAGCTGGATCTGGGAGCTGGCCAACCAGATCCAGAACCGGATCCCGGACCCGGTGGACTACCTGGAGATGCGCCGCTCCACCTTCGGCTCCGAGCTCACCACGAGCCTCTCCCGCCTCGGCCACGGGCAGACCGTGCCGCAGGAGGTGTACGACCACGGCTCGATGCGCGCGCTGGAGAACTCCGCGATGGACTACGCGTGCATGATGAACGACCTCTTCTCGTACCAGAAGGAGGTCGAGTACGAGGGCGAGCTGCACAACGCCGTCCTGGTGGTGCAGAACTTCTTCGGCTGCGACTACCCGTCCGGGGTCCGGATCGTCGACGACCTGATGCACTCGCGGCTGGGCCAGTTCCAGCACGTCGCGCAGAAGGAACTCCCGGTCATGTACGAGGACTTCGGGCTGGAGCAGGCGGCCAGGGAACTGCTCGACGGGTACGTGGGGGAGCTGGAGAACTGGCTCGCGGGCATCCTCAACTGGCACGGGGGCTGCCTCCGGTACGGCACGGCCGACCTGGAGCGGCACTTCGGCGCCGAACGTGACCTGGTGGAGGCCTCGCAGGCCCGTCGGGCGGCCACGGCGGCGGCCGCCGAGGCTCCGGCGGCGGGCACCGCCCCGGTGGTTCCGAGCGTGCCGGTGCCCTCGGCGCCCCCGGTGCCGCTCGGGCCGACCGGCCTGGGCACGGCCTCGCTGCGCCTGTCGGCGGGCGGCTGACGTCGGAGGTCCGCACCCGCGCGGGTTCCAGCCCGCGCGGGTGCGGCGCGTCGTGGCTAGGCTGACGAACCGGGGGCCGGCGTACGCCCTCCCGGCGCGCGCGCTTCGCCACACACGAGGGCAGAGAGATGGCTGCGCTACCTGAGGGCACACCCTGTTGGGCCGACGCGATGTTCACCGACCTGGAGGGCGCCAAGGCGTTCTACGGCGACGTGCTGGGCTGGACCTTCGGCGAGAGCTCGTCGGAGTTCGGCAACTACACCCAGGCGTACTCGGACGGCAAGGCGGTCGCCGCGGTCGTGCCGCCGATGCCCGGCGCGGAGGCCCAGTCCGCCTGGTGCCTGTACCTGGCCTCGCCGGACGCCGGCGCCACCGCGGCGCGGATCCGCGCCAACGGCGGCGAGGTGGTCATGGGGCCGATGCAGGTCGGCGACTTCGGCACGCTGGTGATCGCCAGGGACCCGGGCGGCGTGGTGTTCGGCGTCTGGCAGGCCGGGCGGCACGAGGGCTTCGAGAAGCAGGGCGAGCCCGGCGCGTACAGCTGGGCCGAGGTGGTGACCCGCGAGCCCGCGAAGGCGGACGCCTTCTTCCCGGCGGTCTTCCCGTACGGCGTGCAGAAGATGGCGGGCGGGGACTTCGACTACCGGATGTTCCAGGTCGGCGGCCGGCCGGTGCTGGGCCGGATGGGAGCGGAGGGCGACTTCCTGCCGCCCGAGGCCCCCTCGTACATCAGCGTCTACTTCGCGGTGGACGACACCGACGCCGCGATCGGGCGGCTGACGGCGCGCGGCGGCACGGTGTACTTCGGGCCGATGGACAGCCCGTTCGGCCGGTTCGCGGCGGTCGGCGACCCGCAGGGCGCGGCCTTCGGGTTGATCGACCTCGACCGGCGGGTAGGGGAGCAGCCGGAGACGGAGGACGTCTGATGCGTCCGACGGGACGACGAGCGACAGGGGTGGCCGATGGGTGAGCGCGAGGAACTCGTCGAGACGCTGGACAAGCACCGCGGACTGCTGCGGCACACCGTACGGGACCTCACCGACGCGCAGGCGGCCGAGCGCACCACCGTCAGCGAGCTGAGCCTCGGCGGCCTGATCAAGCACGTGGCGGGGGTCGAGGCGCGCTGGGCGCGGTTCATCACCGGCGGTGCGGAGGCGATGCGGAGCGGGGACGCGGGCGCCGCCGACCCGGACGCCTGGGCGGCCCAGTTCCGGATGGCGGAGGGCGACACGCTGGCCAGGCTGCTCGCCGAGTACGAGCGGACGGCGCGCGGGACGGACGAGCTGGTCCGGAGCCTGCCCGACCTCGACGCCGCCCACGACCTGCCGCCCGCGCCGTGGTTCCCGCCGGGCACGGCCTGGTCGGCCCGGCGGGTGCTGCTGCACCTGATCGCCGAGACCGCGCAGCACGCCGGGCACGCGGACATCATCCGGGAGGCGCTGGACGGGGCGAAGTCGATGGGCTGAGCCGGAGCGGCGCCGTTGAGCGGGAGCGGCGCCGGGGCGGCCGTCAGGGCAGCTCCACGCCGAGGAGTTCGCGCAGCGCCCGGCCGCCGTCCGGGGTGACCCGGAGGGCCCGGCCGGAGCCGATCCGCTCCACCCAGGCGCGGTCCAGGGCGGCCCGGCAGAGGGCCGCGCCCAGCGCCCCGCCCAGGTGGCCGCGGCGCTCCGTCCAGTCCAGGCAGCTGCGCACCACCGGGCGTCCGCCGCGGCGGCCCGCGCCCGGCGGCAGCTCGATCGCCTGCGCGGCCAGCCAGTCCCGGCCGCGTCCGGTGAGGGACAGCCCGTCCTCCTCGGTGACCAGGCCGCGTGCGAACAGCGCGTCCGACACGGCCACGCCGAGGCGTCCGGCCAGGTGGTCGTAGCAGGTGCGGGCGCGGGCCTCGGCGCTCAGCCGGGTGGCTTCGGTCAGGTTGCGGGGCGCGCTCGCGGGGCCGGGACCGGACTCCGCGAAGACGGTGAGGTCCTCGATCAGCGTGGCCACCGCGGGCGAGGCCAGCCGGACGTACCGGTGCCGGCCCTGCCGCTCCTCGGCCAGCAGCCCGCCCGCGATCAGCCGGGACAGGTGCTCGCTGGCCGTGGACGGTGCGACGCGCGCGTGCCGGGCCAGCTCACCGGCCGTCCAGGCGCGGCCGTCGAGCAGGGCGGAGCAGATGGCGGCCCGGGTGGGGTCGGCGAGCAGGGCGGCGAGGGCGGCGAGCGTCATGCCTCCATGGTCGGGGCACGGCGGTGCGTGGATGCCCTGGTGCGGGGGACGGGGCGGTCGCGGCGGCGGGGCCGCGTGGGGGAGCGGAGCCGGGGACATGCCTCCAGGGTCGCCCCGGCACGGTTCGGCCGGGGCCGAAACGACCCGGGGCCACGATGACGGCATGAGCGAAACCACGGTGGTCCCCGGGGCGGCGACCACGACCTTCTCCCACTACGACGATGTGACGGCGGCCCTGGCCGATCCCGCGCTGGTGCCGCTGCCCGCGGCGGCCCCCGCGCCTGGTGCGCCCGGCGGCGCCCCCGGCACGGTGGCCTGGCTGCGGGCCGCCGTCGCCCGGTTCAGTTCCGGGGAACCGCACGCCCGGCGCCGGGCGCTGGTGCTGGCCGACCTGGAGCGGCTGGACCCGGACCGGCTGCGGGTGGCCGCGGCCGGCGGCTTCGAGTCCGACGTCCGGCTGCGGGTCGTCCGGGTGCTCGCGGCGGAGCTCGGCCTGGCCGACCCGGAGGCCGTGGCGCGGGACGTCGCGACGGTGTCCCGGGCGTACTTCACCGACGCGCCGGCCTGTTCGGCGGTGGACGGCACGGTGGTGGACGGCCCGGTGGCGGGCGCGTCGTTGGACCCGGTGGTGGACGGCGCGTCGGCCGACCCGGCGGCGGATGCGGCGGTGGCCCGGCTGCTGCCCGCGATGGGGGACCGGGACGAGGAGACCGCCGCGAACCGGATCGGCCTGCTCGTCCAGGCCTGCGACGCCACCGCCGCGCTGGTCGAGGGCGCCCGCCGGCACGGGGACGGGTTGGCCGGCGTGCTGCGCACGGACCCGCCGGTCCGGACGATGCGGCGGATCGCCGTCCGGGCGACCGAGGTCGGCGGGGTCGCGGTGCCGGTCGGGACGCGGGTCCTGCTCGACATCGCCGCCGCCCAGGCCGGGGCGCCGGCCGGGGTCGCGCTCACCTTCGGTGCCCCGCCCCGGAGTTGCCCGGGCCGCTCGCAGGCCCTGGTGCTCGCCGAGGGCATCCTGTACGGCGCCTCCG
The DNA here is from genome assembly GCF_042896795.1 of Kitasatospora sp. NPDC001261. Lineage (NCBI taxonomy): Bacteria > Bacillati > Actinomycetota > Actinomycetes > Kitasatosporales > Streptomycetaceae > Kitasatospora > Kitasatospora sp. NPDC001261. The sequence continues at coordinate 117,926 of NZ_JBIAXP010000026.1, read as the reverse complement.
ACCCGGCGGACACCGGGACGCCGCCGTCGACCCCGGACCTCGACAAGGCCGAACTCGCCGCCCTGGTCCCGGAGATGGTCACGTACGTGCTCGCCCTGGCGGTCGGCTGGACGGCCTGGGACGGCCGTCCGATCGTCAACACCGACGGCCGAACCTACGCGCCGCACAAGGCCGTTCGCCGCATCACCGACCATCTCGTCGACCACCTCGCCGAGGTGGAGGCCCGGCTGGTCGGCGAACCGACCGAGCCCGACCGCTGGCACGCCTCCAACGCCACCACCCCGGCCGACCTGGCGCCGTTCACCACCGCGGACCTGGACGAGGCCCGCAGCCGGCTGACCCGGCTGGCCGGGATCTGGTCCCGGCGGGTCGCGGCGCTGCCGGACGAACGGCTGGACGACTCCCCGGGGACGGGCTGGAGCTTCCGGCAGATCGTCTGCCACGTCTCCGAGGCCGGGTACTACTACGCGGACTCGGTCGGGAGCCTGGCGGGTGCGAGGGGCGGCGCCGCGGATCCGGCGGGGGTGACCGACAGCCCGACGTGGGTGATCGACAGTCCGACGTGGGTGACCGACAGTCCGGCGGACCCGACCGGACACCGTGCGAACGAGCCGATGGAGACGACCCGATGACCCCCTTCGCCGCCCTGCACCACCGCCCCGGGTGCCCGCTGCTGCTCCCCAACGCCTGGGACCACGCCTCGGCCGTCGCCCTCGCCGCCCAGGGCCACCCCGCGATCGGCACCACCAGCCTGGGCGTGGCGGCCGTCGCCGGCCTCCCCGACGGCGCCGCCGCCACCCGCGCGGAGACCGTACGGCTGGCGCGCCGGCTCGGGCGCGGCGGCTTCCTGCTCAGCATCGACGCGGAGTCCGGGTTCAGCGACGACCCGGACGAAGTCGCCGAGCTGGCCGTGGAGTTGGCCGAGGCCGGCGCGGTCGGCATCAACCTGGAGGACGGCCGGGCGGACGGCACGCTGGCCCCGTCCGCCCGCCACGCCGCGAAGATCGCCGCGGTGAAGGCGGCCGCCCCGGAGCTGTTCGTCAACGCCCGTACCGACACCTACTGGTGCGGGCAGGACGCCCCCGAGGCGGAGACGCTCCGCCGCCTGGACGCCTACCAACAGGCGGGCGCGGACGGCGTGTTCGTCCCCGGGGTGACCGGTCCGGCGGCGATCGGCCGGCTGGTCGGCGCGCTCGCCGTCCCGCTCAACATCCTCTGGACGCCGACCGGCCCGGGCCTCGCCGAGCTGGCCGCGCTCGGGGTGGCCCGGGTCAGCCTCGGGTCGCTGCTGTACCGCGCGGCACTGGCGGCGGCGGTGGCCACGGCGGCGGCCGTCGCGGCGGGGGAGCCGGTCGGTCCGGTGCCGGGGTACGCGGAGGTGCAGGCGCTCAGCGGGAGCTGAGCCGCGCGGTCGGGGCGGCGCTGAGCCGCGCGGTCGGGGCGGCGCTGGGCCGCGTGGTCGGGGCGGCGCTGTACCGCGCGGCCGGGCGGGGGCGGCACGTCGGGCGGGGGGCGGCCCCCGGAGGGCTCAGTGCTGTCCGCGGGCCGTCCTGGCCGCTTCGATCCCGTCCAGGATGACGTTGACGCCCCGGGCGAAGGTGCTGTCCCGGCCTCCGGCGACCTCGTCCGGAACCGAGGTGGTGTACAGCCGGTGCAGCCGCGGGAAGTCCTTGGTGGCCTCCGTGACGACGGGCAGCAGCCGGTTCATCCACTCCTGCTCGTCCTGGCCGCTGCGGGCCAGCGCGGCCAGCCAGGCGGCCTCCACGCAGGCGGTCCCGATGGTGTAGCCCATGACCGCGTTCATCGCGTCGTTCGCCTCGACGATCTCGAAGCCGGCCGCCTCCAGGACGTCCAACAGGGCTTCGGAGAGCCGCATCCAGTTGGGGCCGAGGTAGATCATCCCGACGTCTCCGATCACCCCGACCATCCACGGGTGGCGGATGATGGCCGTGCGCATGCTCTCGGCGCACTCCGCGATCTTCGCGCGCCAGACCTTCGGCTCCTCGGACCCCTCGGCCGAGGGGTGCGGGAGGGTGCCGAAGACCTGGTCGACGACCAGGGCGAGCAGCTCGTCCTTGTTGGCGACGTGGGTGTAGAGCGAGGTGGCGCCGGCGTTCAGCCGGGCGGCGAGCTTGCGCATGCTCAGCGCCTCGATGCCGCCGGAGTCCAGCAGCGCGAAGGCCTCGGCGACGATCTGCTCGCGGCTGAGGGCGGGCTGTTCCCGCCGTCGCTCGGGGCGGTTCCACGGCATGGGGATGCCCGGGGTCGCGCCGTCCTCTGTCCTGGCCGCCATCGGGCCCTCCTCACCAATCGTCCGGATCCGGTCCGGTTCGGCGCCGCTCGCCACGGGTTGATGCGAACAGTGTACGGGGAGACGAACAGCGTGCGGAGATCGAACGGTGTGCGGCGTTGCGAACAGTGTGCGGTGTCCGTACAGTGTTCGGAGCGGCGCACACCGTTCCCCTGGGGACGGAGGACGGTGTGCCCGCGACGACTTCCGCGCGGCTCCGGCGTCACAGCCCGGCCCGCGCGCCCGTTCCGACGCTCGACGCCCGAGCTCGGAGTCCGACGCTCGAAGCCCGAAGTTCGAAGGGGGAAACGCCGTGGAACGTCATCCGCAGCGCTGGCTCATCCTGGTCGTGCTCTGTCTCAGCAGCCTGGTGCTGGTGATCGACAACATGGTGCTCACGGTGTCCATCCCGCCGATCGCGGAGGACCTCAAGGCCGGGGCGCAGGACATCCAGTGGATCATCGACTCGTACATCCTGGTCTTCGCCGGCCTGCTGCTCACCTCCGGCAGCCTCTCCGACCGCTTCGGACGACGGAAGGTGATGATCGTCGGGCTGGCGCTGTTCGGCGCCGCCTCACTGGTCGCGGCGTACGCCGGCAGCCCCGGTGAGCTGATAGCCGGGCGCGTCCTGATGGGCGTCGGCGGCGCGCTGGTCATGCCGAGCACGCTCTCCATCCTGATCACCGTCTTCGACGACGAGGAGCGCCCGAAGGCGATCGCCGCGTGGACCGCGGTGGCCATGGTCGGCCTGGTCGGCGGTCCGGTGCTGGGCGGCGCGCTGATCGCGCACTTCTGGTGGGGCGCGGTCTTCCTGCTCAACGTGCCGATCGCGGCCGTCGCCATCGTCGCCGCGGTGCTGCTGATGCCGGAGTCCAAGGGACCGTGGCGCCGCCCCGACCTGATCGGCATGGTGCTGTCGATGGTCGGCATGACGGCGCTGGTGTGGTCGATCATCGTGCTGCCCCAGGACGGCTTCACCAGCGCGAGCACCCTCGGCGCACTCGCCCTCGCGGTGGCCTCGCTGGTCGGCTTCGCCGTCCGGCAGGTCCGCACCGACTCGCCGATGGTCCCGATCAAGCTGTTCCGCAACCGGGTCTTCACCGGCGCCAGCTTCTCGCTCATCCTGCTGACCTTCGCCACCGGCGGGCTGATGCTGGTCCTCACCCAGTACCTCCAGTTCGTGCTGGAGTTCTCGCCCACCGACACCGGCCTCGCCTTCATCCCGCTGGCCATCGCCTCGCTGGTGTTCAACGCGCTGGGCGCGGTGCTCGGCAAGAAGGTCCCGGCGCGGGTGTTCACCTCGATCGGCATGCTGATCATCGCGGGCGGCTTCGGACTGCTCGCCACCCTCTCGGTCGGCGACGGCTTCACCAAGGTCTCCCTGGCCATGCTGGTGCTCGGCATCGGCTCCGGCCTCGCCATGCCGGCCGCCTCCAACGCGCTGATGAGCGCCATCCCCAGTGAGCACGCCGGCGTCGGCTCCGCGCTCAACGACACCATCCAGCAGTCCGGTGCGGCGCTCGGCGTGGCCATCCTCGGCACCGTGCTCTCCAGCACCTACACCGGCGCGATGCCCGCGGCCGCCCCCGCCGCCGCCCGCCACGACATCACCGGCGCGCTCGCGGTGGCCGGCTCCACCGGGGACGGCGGCCTGGTCGCGGCCGCCCGGGAGGCGTTCAACACCGCCACCTCCACCACCTTCACGGCGGGCGGCATCGCGGTCGTCGCGGCGGCGGCGCTCACCCTGGTGCTGATGCGCGACGGCCGGAAGACCGCCGGTACGGGGGCCGAGCCCCCGGCGGTGCCGGAGGCCGAGCCGGTCGCCTGACCGGCCCCTCTCCCCGGGCAGATCGCCCCGGCCGCCTCGTGCGGCCGGGGCCGTCGGCGTCCGCCCGCCGCCCTGTCGCCCTCCTGCCGCTGTCCTGCTGCCGTCCGCCCGCCGGGTCCCTGCGGGGCGCGTAGCCTCGGATCATGGAACCGTCCGCCTCGTACCAGGAACGCGCGTGCCGGCTGCCCGGCGCGGTCCTGTGGACGAAGCCGGCCCTCGGGCGTACGGGCGGTCGTGCGAGTGCCGGGCGTACGGGCGCCGCGCGGGCCGGGCTCGTCCTGCCCGACGGCTGCATGGACCTGCTGTGGACGGAGGGCCGGCTGCTGGTCGCCGGACCGGACACCCGCGCCTTCCACCCCGGCCCCGGACTGCGCGGCCCGTGGGTGGGCGTACGCTTCCGCCCCGGCGCCGCCCCCGCCCTGCTCGGCGTCCCCGCACACGAACTGCGGGACCGCCGCGTCGAGTTGGCCGACCTGCGGCCCGCCGCCGAGGTCCGGCGGCTGACCGGACACATCGACGCGGCCCCCGACCCGGCCGCCGCCCTGGAGGCCCTGGCCCTGCGGCTGGCCGCCGACGCCCAGCCCGAGGACCCCCTGGTCCGCGCCGTGGCCGCCTCGCTCGCCGCCGGCCGCTCCGTCGCCGCGACGGCCGAGACGGTCGGCCTCGGCGCCCGCCAACTGCACCGCCGCTCCCTGGCCGCCTTCGGCTACGGGCCCAAGACCCTCGCCCGGATCCTGCGCCTCCAGCGCGCCCTGGCCCTCGCCCGCTCCGGCGTCCCGCAGGCCGAGACGGCGGCCCGGACCGGCTACGCGGACCAGGCCCACCTGGCCCGCGACGTAAGGGAGTTGGCGGGCCTGCCGCTGACCGCGCTGCTCTCCTCCTAGGGCCTGTCCTCGAGCGGTGCCAGCAGGTCCACCCCGTTGCCGTCCGGATCGTGCACCACGGCGTACCGCTGCCCCCAGAAGGCGTCCCACGGCTCCAACTCCCCGTGGTACCCGGCGCCGGTCAACTTCCCGTACACCGCGTCCACCTGCGCGGGACTCGCGCAGCGGAACGCCAGCGCGGACCGGCCACCGCCGCTCGGCGGCCGCCAGGCGGGATGGAACGACCGGATGGTGGCCTCGGAATCGAGCACCAGAAGCGGCCCGCCCGGCACCTCGCCCTCGACGTGCGGCTCCCCCTCCGCCCCCTCGGGAAACCCCACCCCCAGCCGCCGGTAGAAGCCGACCGAGGCGGCCACATCCGCAACGGCCAGCCCGACGAACGCGAACCGCGGTACACCTGTGCTGTTCATGCCCCCACGCTAGGCACCCCCGCCCCACCCGGTCTTGAACGAATCGGACACCGGCCGGCCGACGGCCCGGCTACGAGGGCATCACCCCGTGGATGCGGGAGAGGGTGAAGACCCGTTCGGCGTCGCGCAGGTGGCACCAGGCGTGGAGGTAGGGCGCGTCGAGTTCGAGGCGGCTCAGGGTGCGGACGGTCGTGTTGCCCGAGGTGGCGGTGTACTCGACGGTGATCGGCTGCTTCTCGTTGACGGCGTGGGCCAGTTGGCGGACGTCGGTGAAGGACAGGTTGCGCGCGTACCCGGCGATGATCTCCTCGGTGTCGCTGGCGTAGGGGCGGCCGTCGTCGGGGTCGGGCTCCGGAGCCTCCTGCGGGGCCGCCAGTAGCCGGGCGGCGACGGCTGCCAGGTCGGTGGCGGTCCGGGCGCCCGCGACGCGGACGGCCTTCCGCCGTGGGCCGGCGGGTCGGCGCGGGGTCGGGAGTGGGTTCGTTGCCCGGTGTCGCCGGGTCCGCTCGATGCGGACGGATCCGTCCTGCTCCTCGGCGACGGGGGCGTAGCCCGCCGACCGCAGGGCCGCGAGCGTCTCGTCCGGCGGGGTCCGGCTGATCAGCACGGTCGGTGCCAACTGCCGCAGGCCGAGCGGGGCGAGCCTGCGGTGGGCGGCCAGTTCGGCGAGGAGGGCGGGTTCCGCGCCGTGGATCACGCAGGCCGCGGAGACGACGCGCACCCGGCCGTGGCCGCGCGCGGTGTCGCGGATCAGGTACGCGAGCGGTTGTGGCAGCGGTTCCGTGGTGGTGGCGGCGACGGCGATGGCGGCGAGGTCGGCCGTCAGCGTGTCGGCGGTGTGGCCGGCGTCGAGGGCGCGGCGGACGCTGTCCGGGCTGAACCGCCACACCGACGCCGTACCGGTGGCCTCCCGGTCGGCGACGGAGTCCAGCAGCGTGACGAGGGGCGTCGAGGGAGTGCCGGCGACCACGGCTGTGAGATCGCTGCCGAAGCGGGCGGACTCGGTGGAGGCGGGCAGCAGCCGTCGACAGGCGGCGGCCACCGCGTCCGGGCCGTCGGCGTCCAGGGCCGCCCCGAGCGGGGACAGGGCGCCGAGGGCGAGGACGCCGAGCAGCTCCGATTCGCGGACCAGGGTGGCGAACGGGCTGGCGTCCTGGGCGAGTTGGTCGACGAGCGGACGCTGCCACGCGATCAGCGTCCCCAGGTCCGCCGGGTCGGTCGCCCCCTCACCCGCCGGGAGCCGCGCCGCGGAGGCGAGCAGTCCGTGCCGGGCTTGGACGCAGCCCCCGCGGGGCGGGGCTCCGGCGAGGGCGGGCAGCGCCTTCCCCTCCTCGTCGCGGCTCCCGCCGGGGGTCAGCGGCAGTGTCCACCAGGCGCGGAGGAGCGCGGCGAGCCGGTCGGCGGGTTCCCCCTCCGCCCAGCCGTCGTAGGCCTCGGTCGCCGCGACCCGGTCGCCGTCCCGGGCCAGCAGCCCGGCCGCGGCGGCCGACTCCAGCGCGATGCGCACCACGGTGTCGTCGCACTTCGCGGCCTTGCCGAGCCGGGACAGCTCGCGGGCTCCGATCCCGCCGGACTTCAGCCGGGCCGGGGGAGCGGCGGCGCACGCCGCGAGGACGGAGGAGGCGTGGGCGGCGAACGCCATCGCCGCGGCGGTGGCCTCCCGGTCGACCGCCGATCCGGTGACGGGCCGCGTCCGGACCGCGGGCGGGACGGGCGTGAACGGGGCGTGCCAGCCGGTGCCGCGCAGCGCGAGGGCCACCTCCGAGGGCATCCGGGCGGGCCCGTACCAGCGCCCGTCCCGGATCAGCAACCCCCGTTCCAGCGCCCACCGTTCGCCCGGCCCGGGATCCGGCCGCGGGAGGCCGTACAGGATGCGGGCCGACCGCTCCGGTGCCTGCCGCGCACGTTGCTCCAGGAGTTTCCGAGTAGCCGCGGGGGCCTTGGCGACCAGCGAGGTGACCCGGTCCGGATCGCCGTGGTGGTCGATCAGCGCGGCCAGCCGCTTCTGTTTGGTGCCCGTCGACGTGATGCCGACGGCGGCGAGCATGCGGCCCAGATCGGTGGAGGTCGTGTCCGCGAGCAGCCGTGCCAGTGGCGCGTCCAACCCGAGGGGTGCGGCCCACACCTGCCGCAGCGGCGCCGCCGCGTGCAGCCGCCCGTCGCCGCCCGGCCACACCAGCGCGCGATCGGCCAACTCCCGCAGTACCGATTCCAGTTGGTGAGCGCGCTCCCCGTCCGTCGCGTCGAGGAGGTTCGCCAGTACGTCCCGGGTGGCAGGCGCCAGCGCGGCGGCGCCCTCCGCCACCTGGAGCTCGGGCAGCGTGAGTCGGGGGATCGCCAGCGCGACCGAGGCCGGGCGCTGGAGCCGGTCCGCCAGTTCGCCGACCGATCGCGGCTCCGGCTCCACCGCGGCGTCCGGGCGCGAGGCCAGGACCCGTACGACCTGTGCCGCGTCGGCGCCGCGCAGCCACGCGACCAGGGTCGATCCACTTGTCTTGCCGATGGGGAACACCTCACCACAGAGGACGGATGCCGTCCCAGGTCGGAACCGGCCGGGGCTCAAGCATGGCAAACACGGTGTGCCGGCGGGCGGTTCGGGCCGCACGGCGAAGCGACCGGCGGGCGGTTCGGGAGACAGCGAGGGCCCGGGCCGCGGTCGGTGGTCGCGGTCCGGGCCCTCGGGGGCGGGAGCGTACGGGAGCAGCACCCGCGGCAGGGCGGTCAGTGCAGGACGTTCAGGGAGTTGGTGGCGTCGTCGACGAAGTACACGGCGTCGCGGTCGAGGTCGACCGCGAGCCCGAACAGGGCGCCGGCGCCGGGCGGGGTGCCGCTGTCGTCGAGCGTGCGGACGGCGACCTGGTCGCCGGCGGGGGTGGTCTCGACCAGGTTGCCGTCGCCGGAGTTCACCGTGAGGACGTCGCCTCCGGGGGCGACGGCCAGGCCGAGCGGCCCGTTGAGGTTGCCGCCGGTGCTGACGGTGGTGCCGGTGCCGGCGTCGGAGACGCGGTGGACGGCGTCGGGGATCGCGGCGATCCGGTTGGCGAGGGTGTCCGCCACGTAGAGCGTGTCGTCGTGGCCCAGGCCGACGCCGGTCGGGCCGATCACCAGGGCGGCCGGGTCGGTGCGCTGGCCGAAGCCTGAACCGATCCGGGTGGTCGCGATCCGCTGCGGCGGTGCGCCGCCCGGCCGGCACAGGGTGATCCGCAGGACGGTGCCCTGGTCGACCTCGGCCCCGCCGCCCGCGACCGTGCCGTTCAGCAGGTTGGTCACGAACAGCTCGTCGCGATCGCCGGAGCTGACGGCCGTCATGTCCCACGGGCCGTTGATGCCGTCGCCCGCGATGGTCTCGCGGACCGTTCCGTTGCTGTCCAGCACCAGCAGGCAGCCGGCCTGGACGGTGGCGGAGGTGCCGTCCGTGGTGGGCGTGCTGCCGACCACGACCCAGCCGCCCGGCAGGACGGTCAGCGCCGTCGAGAGCCCGACCCCGCCGGGGCACGGCCCGGGCAGGTGCGCCGGGTCGATCTGGGCGAACGTGCTGACGGCGCCGTCCGGACTCACCTGGACCAGGGTGGTCCCGGTGCCCTGCTGGTTCTGCGCGTTGTTGAAGTTGCTGATCAGGACGTTGCCGCGGTGCAGCCTGCCCGTGCTGTGCCGGATCACGAACGTGCCGTACGGGTTCACGTCCCCGTTCGTGGGCACGGTCGAGGCGACCGGGGACACGGTGTTCAGCGGCCCGAGGAACGGTGCTCGGCCGACGGCGCCCCCCGCCGCCGTGGCGCCGAGCACCACCACGGCGGCGGCGACCACGCCGGCCTGCCCCCAGAACCTCATGCGCGAAGAGTGAAGTCTCATAACGCGAAGTTATGTCGCGGTCGAATCGCCTGGCGCGCGGAGTTCACCCAGCGGGGTCCCGCGGGGACGCCAGGGGTCCGGGCCCGCCTCGCCCGGGAGGGCGCCGCTAGGAGAGCGCCGCGAAGCCGGTGCAGAGCAGGCGGACGCTCCGGGTGAACTTCTCGTCCTGGCCCACGCGCGGGATCAACGGGCCCATGAGCAGGGGGAACCGCTCGCACAGCTCGGCGTACTGCTCCGCGGTGACGGGCGGTGGCGCCGCCGGCTGGTTCTGCTCCTGGAGCACGAAGCCGGTGACGTGGCTGAGCAGGGTGTCGGCGGCGATGCCGCAGTGCTCGGCGGGGAGGCCGGCGTCGAGGAGGGTGCGCAGCAGGCGTTCCATCAGGGAGAGGGCGCCGGGGCTGAGCACGCCGGGGCTCTCGGCGAGGAGCTGGGCGCCGCCGGGGTGCTGTTTGAGGCTCAGGCGCAGGGCGGCGGCCTGGGCCTCGACGCGGTGCTGCCAGGCGGCGGTGGGCGGGAGGGCGGCGAGGGCCTCGGTGCCGGCGTCGTACGCGCTGCGGCAGACCCGGTCGGCCATCAGGGCGAGCAACTCGTCCTTGCCTCGTACGTGGTAGTAGAGGCTGCCCGCGTGGGCGTCCAGGCGGTCGGCGACCTGGCGCATGGACAGGTTCTGGTAGCCGACCTCCGCGAAGACGGCCATGCCCGCATCGACGATGCGCTCCTTGGTGAGCTTCATGCGGTCCACCGTACAACGTTTTCCAACACTGTTCGAAAAATGTGCTAGCTTGACGCCATCAGGTTTTCGAACGGCGTTGGAAAACGTCGGAACCGGGGGGAGGGCCAGACATGGGAGCGATCGTCTTCAACGTGACCACGGCCGCGCTGATGGTCATGATGGTCAACTGCGGGCTCGGCGTCGTCGGCCGCGACACCCTGCGCGGACGGCCGCTCCCGTGGACGGCGGTCGCCCTGACCGCGCTCGCCGTCGGCGGCGTCCTGCTCCAGCTGCTCTGGTCCGGCGCCATGGACGCGCTCGACGCGGACCCTGCCAAGTCCGGCTGGTGGCGCGAGCTCACCTCGGTGTTCATGCAGAACGGCGGCCTCTTCGGCGGCCTGTGGAACCTCGTCACCCTCGCCGCCGTCGCCGCCCTCGCCCAGTGGTACTGGGGCGGCCCGCTCACCCTCGGCTTCTTCCTCGCCGGCATCCTGCTGCCCGGCCGCGTCGACAGCCTGCTCGGCCTCGGCGGCGGCCCCAGCACCGACCCCCGCAACTTCGCCGGCAGCTCCGGCGCCACCTACTTCCTCGGCGCCACCCTCGCCCTGGCCTTCCTCACCCGCACCCGCCTCCCCAAGGAGCTCGCCCTGGCGGCCGGCGTCCCCGCCCTCGGCCTCGCCATGTGGATCGCCCAGGAGAACGGCCACGGGCTGGTCTCCGTCTACGGCTTCGCCCTCGCGGCAGCCGCCTGGGCCGTCCGCCGCCGGCTCCGCCCGGCCGGCGCGTCCCACCCGGCCCCCGGCCGGGCGGCCTGACCCCGAACTGCCGTGTCCTGGAGGCGGGCTAGGGGGTCCGGCCGGCTCCTTCGATGAAGCCGGTCAGGCGCTGCGCGTAGGCGTCCGGATGGCTGAGGTGGGGGACGTGCCCGGCTCCCTCGAAGGTGTGGGTCTCGGCCTGCGGCAGGGCCGCGGAGAGCCGGGCGACGATCGCGGCGAACCAGGGCGGGCTCTGCGTCCCCTTCGTCAGCAGGGCGGGCCCGGTGTAGTGGGAGAGGCGGCCGAGGTCGAGGTCGGCCCACTGCGGGTCCGCCTGCTCGTCCGCGAAGGTGGGGGCGTTGGCGACGAAGGTCTCGCGGAGCTGTTCCGGCAGCCGGTCCCAGGCGCCGGGCCCCAGGGCGACCTCCTCCACGAACCGGCGGGCCCCCGCGAGGGTCCGGCCGGCCGTCAGGAGGGCGAGGACGGATTCGATCCTCTCCCCGGTGGCCGCTATCAGCGGCAGCAGCCGGGGGTCGTCGGCGACGGTGTCCAGGAGCGGGGGCTCGTGGGCGACGAGGCCCCGGAAGAGCTCGGGCCGCCGGGCCGCCAGGCCGAGCGCGGTCGAGGCGCCGAAGGAGTTGCCCGCGACGTACGCCGGCGCGAACCCGAGGGTCTCGATCAGCGCGGCCAGGTCCTCCTCGTCCTCGAACCGGGACCCCCGCCCCGGCGGGCGCTCGCTGCGGCTGTGCCCCCGCCGGTCGTAGGCGAGGACCCGGAACTTCTGCGCGAGGGCGGGCAGGACCGGCCCCCAGCTGCCGTGGTCGCCCCACGAGCCGTGCACCAGGACCAGCGGCTCGCCGTCCCCGCCCACCTCGTAGAAGAGCTCGACGCCGTTCACCGCGACCCGTGGCATGTCCGCCCTCCTCACCGACAGACGGCGGTCGCCGCCGGGGCCATTGAGGCACCCCGGGCCCGGCCCCGCAACCGCGACGGGCCCGACACCACGCGTGCGGTCGCCCCGCACACCGGGGCGGATCAAACCGCCCTGACGGGACAGAAGCCCAAGGACGCGGAAACGACGAAGGCCCGGGCCGCTGAGCGGTCCGGGCCTTCTGCCGGCGGAGGATACGAGATTCGAACTCGTGAGGGGTTGCCCCCAACACGCTTTCCAAGCGTGCGCCCTAGGCCTCTAGGCGAATCCTCCGTGGGAGAGCTTAGTACATGTTTCGGGGTGCTCGCGACCACCTGTCCCGCAGGCGGGAGGGTGGGGGTGGCCTGTGGATCGTTGGGGCGGGGATCCGGTACTGTGGGGGTCAGCCCCTCGTGTGGCGTCATCTCTCTGAACCCCCCCAGGGCCGGAAGGCAGCAAGGGTAAGAGGGCTCTGGCGGGTGCGCGAGGGGTCTTTGCGTTCCCGGGGCCCGGTCGGGGCCGGTCTGGGACGGTCGGCGGGGTGAGGGGCGACGCGTTTGTCGGTCCGTCCCGATATCGTCGGGGGTGTGTCCCTAGCCCTGTACCGCCGCTACCGCCCCGAGACCTTCGCGGAGGTCATCGGGCAGGAGCACGTGACCGCTCCGCTCCAGCAGGCCCTGCGCAACAACAGGGTCAACCACGCGTACCTGTTCAGCGGGCCGCGCGGCTGTGGCAAGACGACCAGCGCGCGCATCCTGGCCCGTTGCCTCAACTGCGAACAGGGGCCGACGCCGACGCCCTGCGGGGAGTGCCAGTCCTGTCGGGACCTCGCGACCGGCGGGCCCGGGTCGATCGACGTGATCGAGATCGACGCCGCCTCGCACGGTGGTGTGGACGACGCGCGCGAGCTGCGCGAGCGGGCGTTCTTCGCGCCGGTGCACAGCCGGTACAAGATCTTCATCCTGGACGAGGCCCACATGGTGACCTCGGCCGGCTTCAACGCGCTGCTGAAGGTGGTCGAGGAGCCGCCGGAGCACCTCAAGTTCATCTTCGCGACCACCGAGCCGGAGAAGGTGATCGGGACGATCCGGTCCCGGACGCACCACTACCCGTTCCGGCTGGTCCCGCCCGGCACGCTGCGCGACTACCTGGCGGAGGTGTGCGGCCGGGAGGGGATCCAGGTCGAGGACACCGTGTTCCCGCTGGTGGTGCGGGCGGGGGCCGGGTCGGTGCGTGACTCGATGTCGGTCATGGACCAGCTGCTGGCCGGGGCCGGCGAGGGCGGCGTGACGTACCAGATGGCCACGGCGCTGCTCGGGTACACCGACTCCGCGCTGCTGGACGAGGTGGTGGACGCCTTCGCCGCGCACGACGGGGCGACGGTGTTCCAGGTGATCGACCGGGTGGTCGAGGGCGGGCACGACCCGCGCCGCTTCGTCACCGACCTGCTGGAGCGGCTGCGCGACCTGGTGATCCTGGCCACCGTGCCGGACGCGGGGGAGAAGGGGCTGATCGACGCCCCGGCCGACCGGGTCGCGGTGATGCAGGCGCAGGCGGACGCGTTCGGCGCGGCCGAGCTGAGCCGGGCCGCCGACCTGGTCAACACCGGGCTGACCGAGATGCGCGGCAACGCGGCGCCCCGGTTGCAGCTGGAGCTGATCTGCGCCCGGGTGATGCTGCCGGGCGCGTACAGCGACGAGCTGTCGTTGCAGGCGCGGATGGACAAGCTGGAGCGACGGGCGTCCGCGGGCGGGTTCGCCGCGCCGATGGCGGTGCCCGGGGGCATGCCGATGGCGGCTCCGACGGCGACGCCTCCGATGGCGGTGGCGCCGGTGGCGCCGGTGGCCGAGGTGCCGGTGGCGCCCGCGCCGGTCCAGTCCGCCGTCGCACCGGCAGCGCAGGCCCCCCAGCCCGTACAGCCCGTACAGGCCGCGCCGCCCGCCGCCGCGCCCGCCGGGCCGGCGCCGGGTGCCTGGCCGATCCCGCGCAGTTTCCCGCCCGCCGGCGGGGCCCCCGCCGCGGCTCCCGCGGCGCCCCCCGTGGCGCCGCCGCAGGCCGCCCCGGCTCCGGCCCCGGTGCCGGCCGCCGCTCCCGTGCCCGCCCCGGCCCCCGCACCGGTGGCGGCTCCCGGTGGGCAGCCGTCGGCGTCCGCGCAGCAGGGTGCCGCGCAGGTGCGGCAGCTGTGGCCGCAGATCCTGGAGGCGGTGAAGAACCGCCGACGCTTCACCTGGATCCTGCTCAGCCAGAACGGCCAGGTGGCCGGGTTCGACGGCAGTGTGCTCCAGGTGTCCTTCATCAACGCCGGCGCCCGGGACAGCTTCGTCGGCAGCAACAGCGACGACGTGCTGCGCTCCGCGCTGGCCGACGCGCTGGGCGTGGACTGGCGGATCGAGTGCATCATCGACCCGTCCGGCGGCGTCGGCGGCCCGTCCGGCGGTGGCCTGTCCGGTGGTGGCCAGGGCGGCGGCGCACCGGGGGGCGGTGCCCAGGCCGGTGGCGGCTGGGGAGCCCCGGCGGCGCGTCCGGCGGCCGCCGCGCCGCCGATGCCCGCGCCCGCCCCGGCGCCCGTGCAGGCTCCGCCGGTCCAGGCCGCGCCGGCGCCCGTCCAGGCCCCGCCCGTGCAGCCCGCGCCGGTGCAGGCCCCGCCGCCGGTGGCGGCGCAGGCCCGTCCGGTGCGGTCGGTGGCTCCGGAGGACGACGTCCCGGAGGCGGACGACCCGGACCTCAAGGAGGACGTGTTCTCCGGCCAGGAGCTGATCATCCGCGAGTTGGGGGCGACGGTGCTGGAGGAGATCCACCACCAGGGCTCCTGATCCGGCCCCCGGGTCCTCCGGCCCAGGTCTCCGGGCCTACGGGCCCCTGAGCGGACCCTGATCCGGGCCCGATCCGGGGCCCGGACCGGCGGGCAGCACGTAGGCTCGGCGGTGACGGACGAAGCGCCGTACGACAGCCGTGACAGCAAGGAGACAGCCGTGTTCCCCGGTGGTGGCCAGCCCAACATGCAGCAGCTGCTGAAGCAGGCGCAGAAGATGCAGCAGGATCTCGCGAACGCCCAGCAGGAGCTGGCCGAGGCGAAGGTGAGCGGTTCGGCGGGCGGCGGCCTGGTCGAGGCGACGGTGACCGGTGCCGGTGAGCTGGTGGCGCTGAGCATCTCCCCGGCCGCCGTGGACCCGGACGACACCGAGACCCTGGCCGACCTGGTCCTGGCGGCTGTCCGGGACGCCAACCAGACCGCGCAGAAGCTGCAGGCCGAGCGCATGGGCCCGCTGACCCAGGGCCTGGGCGGCGGCGGCATCCCCGGCCTGCCGTTCTGACGTCGTCCAACGGCGGCTTCCAAGGCCAGAAGGTCTGAAGTTCAGACGACAGACCCATGTGATTTATGTGGGAGTCGGGCGTCGGGCGCTGTGTCCGACGCCCGATTCGTTGGATGATGGCACCGGAGCACCACCGGCCGTCCGGCATCACCGGCCCCGGCCGTCCGGCTCCACCAGCTTTCCGGCTTCACCAGCTCCGGCTCCACGGGCCACAAAGCCCCACCAGCCACCCGGCTCCACCGGCCGTCCGGCACACCGACCATCCGAGGGAAGGCGCGACGTTGTACGAGGGCGTGGTTCAGGACCTGATCGACGAACTGGGCAGGCTGCCCGGCGTCGGGCCCAAGAGCGCGCAGCGGATCGCCTTCCACGTGCTGCAGTCCGACCCGACGGACGTGCGCCGGCTGGCGCACGCGCTGCTGGAGGTCAAGGACAAGGTCCGCTTCTGCGCGGTCTGCGGCAACGTCGCGGAGGCCGAGCGGTGCCGGGTCTGCCTGGACCCGCGCCGCGACCTCGCCGTCATCTGCGTGGTCGAGGAGCCGAAGGACGTCGTCGCCATCGAGCGCACCCGTGAGTTCCGCGGCCGCTACCACGTGCTGGGCGGCGCGATCAGCCCCATCGAGGGCGTCGGCCCGGACGACCTGCGGATCCGCGAGCTGCTGTCGCGCCTCGCGGACGGCACGGTCACCGAGCTGATCCTGGCCACCGACCCCAACCTGGAGGGGGAGGCGACCGCCACCTACCTGGCCCGGCTCTGCAAGCCGATGGGCCTGAAGGTGACCCGTCTGGCGAGCGGCCTGCCCGTCGGCGGGGATCTGGAGTACGCGGACGAGGTCACCCTCGGCCGCGCCTTCGAAGGGAGACGACTGCTCGATGTCTGACCGGACGATCAACCAGCAGCCCCACACCCCCCACCAGCAGTCCCACGGGGAACCGGGGGCGCACGCCCCGCACGTCCACGGCCACGGCTCGGAGCCGGACGACTTCGCCGTGCAGATCGCCGACTCGGTGGAGAGCTTCGTGCTCGCCGTCACCGAGGTCGCCAAGGGCGACGAGCCCGGCAGCGCGGTCTCGCTGCTGCTCCTGGAGGTCTCGCAGCTGCTGCTGGCCGGCGGCCGGCTGGGCGCGATCGAGGACGTCGTCCCGGAGGACCGGTTCGAGCCGGACACCGGCCCCGAGCCGGACGGCGAGCAGCTGCGCGAGCGCCTCGCCGAGCTGCTCGCGCCGATCGACGTCTACCACGAGGTCTTCGACCCGTACGGTCCGCCGGAGAAGCCCAACGCCTTCCGGATCTCGGACGACCTGGCCGGCGTGGTCAGCGAGCTCCAGCACGGCCTGACCCACTACCGCGAGGGCCGGGTCAGCGAGGCGCTGTGGTGGTGGCAGTTCTCGTACCTCTCCAACTGGGGCACGACCTGCACGGCGGTGCTGCGGGCCCTGCAGTCGCTGATCGCCCACGTCCGGCTGGACAGCCCGATCGGCGCGGCGCCGGACGGCGCGGACACCGACGACGACGGGCTCACCGACGAGCAGCTGGAGCAGCAGGCGGGCGACCTGATGGCGGCCGAACTCGGCCTCGGGCGGTAGTTTCCCGGGCGGAAATCCGGCGGATCCCGGCACGGATCGCGGGCTGATCGAATGCGCCCTCGGATTGTGACGAATGCCTCAGCGCCCCGGCCGGAAAAGAAATCCGGCCGGATCGCCGTCCCCCGGTCGGGCGATTCTTCGGAGCGGTACCGAATCGCCCGCAGACCTGACGGCGGAGCCGCCCGTACGGCCGCTCACGTGCTGAAACTACCGTCTCACGATATGGAAAGCGCCGGTCGGAGCACCCCTGCTCGGTAGACTGACGACGACCGCACCCCCCTCTCCCCCGGGGGGTACGGGGGCCCGTAGCCCCCGGAAAAGACTTCGAGTCGAGGAGCGCACGTGGGCCTTGTCGTGCAGAAGTACGGCGGCTCATCCGTTGCGGATGCCGAAGGCATCAAGCGCGTGGCCCGCCGAATCGTTGACGCCAAGAAGGCCGGCCATGAGGTCGTCGTCGTGGTGTCCGCGATGGGCGACACGACGGACGAGCTCATCGAACTCGCGGAGCAGGTGTCACCGCTGCCTGCCGGCCGTGAGTTCGACATGCTGCTGACCGCTGGAGAGCGCATCTCCATGGCGCTGCTGGCCATGGCGATCAAATCCCTGGGGCACGAGGCGCAGTCCTTCACGGGCAGCCAGGCCGGTGTCATCACCGACTCCGTGCACAACAAGGCGCGCATCATCGACGTGACGCCCGGTCGCATCCGCACCGCCCTGGACCAGGGCAACATCGCGATCGTGGCCGGCTTCCAGGGCGTCTCCCAGACCAGCAAGGACATCACCACGCTGGGCCGGGGCGGCTCGGACACCACCGCCGTGGCGCTCGCCGCCGCGCTGAAGGCCGAGGTCTGCGAGATCTACACCGACGTGGACGGCGTGTTCACCGCCGACCCGCGCGTGGTGAAGAAGGCCCGCAAGATCGACTGGATCGCCTACGAGGACATGCTGGAGCTGGCCTCGTCGGGTTCCAAGGTGCTGCTCGATCGGTGTGTCGAGTACGCCCGTCGCTACAACATCCCGATTCACGTACGCTCGTCCTTCTCGGGTCTTCCCGGGACGATCGTCAGCAACGACAACCCGAACAAGCCCGAAGGGGGCGAGATGGAGCAGGCCATCATCTCCGGAGTCGCCCACGACACCTCCGAGGCCAAGGTCACCGTCGTCGGCGTGCCCGACAAGCCGGGCGAGGCGGCGCGCATCTTCCGCGCCATCGCCGACGCCGAGGTCAACATCGACATGGTGGTGCAGAACGTCTCCGCCGCGTCGACCGGCCTGACCGACATCTCCTTCACCCTGCCCAAGACCGAGGGCCAGAAGGCCATCGACGCGCTGGGCCGGGTCAAGCAGGGCATCGGCTACGAGTCGCTCCGCTACGACGACGCGATCGGCAAGATCTCGCTGGTCGGCGCCGGCATGCGCTCCAACCCGGGCGTCACGGCGACCTTCTTCGAGGCGCTGTCCGCCGCGGGCGTCAACATCGAGCTGATCTCCACCTCGGAGATCCGCATCTCGGTGGTCACCCGCGCCGACGACGTGCCGGAGGCCGTCCGTGCCGTGCACAGCGCCTTCGGCCTGGACAGCGAGAGCGACGAGGCCGTCGTCTACGGCGGCACCGGGCGATGACCCGGGAACGGAGCGGGAGCACCGGGCGATGACCCGGGCACCGGGCCGGGACGCCGGGCGATGACCCGGCGTCCCAACCTCGCCGTCGTCGGCGCCACCGGCGCGGTCGGCGAGGTGCTGCTCGGGCTGCTCTCCCTCCGCCAGGACGTCTGGGGCGAGGTCCGACTCGTCGCCTCCCCGCGCTCGGCCGGCCGTACGGCGGTGGTGCGCGGGGAGACCGTCGGGGTCGTCCCGCTGAACGAGGAGGCCTTCGCGGGGATCGACGTCGCGGTCTTCGCCGTCCCCGACCAGGTCTCCGCCCAGTGGGCGCCGATCGCGGCGGCCAAGGGCGTCGTGGTGGTCGACGACTCGGCCGCCTTCCGCACCGCCGAGGACGTGCCGCTGGTCGTCCCGGAGGTCAACGCGGCCGCGCTGCGGATCCGCCCGCGCGGCATCGTCGCCAGTCCGGCCGGCACCACGCTCGCGATGATCGCCGCGGTCGGCGCGCTGCACGCCGAGTACGGGCTGGCGCAGCTCGTGGTCGCCTCCTACCAGGCCGCCGGCGGCGAGGGCCGCGACGGCGAGGCGGCGCTGCGCGCGCAGACCGGGCTGGTGGCGGGCACCGCGGTGGGCCGGCAGACCGGCGACCTGCGCGCGCTGATCGCCGATCAGGGGCCGTTCGCCGCCCCGCTCGCGCTCAACGCCGTGCCCTGGACCGGCGGGCTGCGCGAGGGCGGCTGGTCCGCCGAGGAGATGGGCATCCGCGACGAGTCCCGCAAGGTCCTCGGCCTGCCCGCCCTGAAGGTCTCGGCGACCTGCGTCCACATCCCCGTCGTCCGCACCCACGCGCTGGCCGTGCACGCGCGGTTCGAACGCGAGGTCACCCAGGAGCACGCGCAGGAGATCCTGCGGGACGCGCCCGGCGTGGTCCTCTACGACGACCCGGCGGCGGGCGAGTTCCCGACGCCGAACGACGTGGTCGGGACGGACCCGGTCTGGGTCGGGCGGGTCCGGCGGGCGCTGGACGAGCCGGAGGCGCTGGACCTCTTCCTCTGCGGGGACAACCTGCGCAAGGGCGCGGCGCTCAACCTGGTGCAGCTGGCCGAGCTGGTGGCGGCGGAGCTGACGGCGGGAACGCCGACGGATTAGGTCCTGACGGGCTCTCACGGGTTCCGATGTGCCCGCTTGTGTCCACACCTGTGTCCATACCTGTGTTCGCTCCTCGACACAATCTGTCCGGAATCCCGTGGGAATCCCCTGGAGGCCTCTTCAGCCGATGCGGAAGAATGGGCCCCGGGCTGGGCAACCATGACAGGGGATCGAGTGTCCAACGTGCGTGGCGAACGTGATGGTGGGGGCAAGGGCGGGCATCCCGGCAAGAGCCGCGGTGTCCTTCCCCTCGCGCGCCCCGAGGCCTGCGAGTAGGCCGGAAGAAGACCAGATGACGGCGGCCGCACCCGGTGCGGCGGACTCCGGTGCCGGTACCGACGCGGGTACCAGCGAGGACCTGCTCACCGCGACCTACCAGGCGCACTACCGCTCGCTGCTGCGGCTCGCCGCGCTGCTCCTCGACGACCTCTCGACCTGCGAGGACGTCGTCCAGGAGGCGTTCATCCGGGTGCACGCCGCCCGGCGCCGGGTGCGCGAGCCCGAGAAGACCCTGGCGTACCTGCGGCAGACGGTCGTCAACCTGTCCCGCTCCACGCTGCGCCGCCGCATCCTCGGGCTGCGACTGCTGCCGAAGCCCATGCCTGACATGGCCAGTGCAGAAGAAGGTGCTTACGATGCCCTGGAGCGCGACCAGTTGAAGGCCGCGCTGCGTGGTCTGCAACGCCGTCAGCGGGAGGTTCTGGTGCTGCGTTACTTCGTGGACATGACGGAGGCGCAGGTCGCCGAGACCCTGGGCATCTCGCTCGGCTCGGTGAAGGCCTACGGCTCGCGCGGGCTCGCCGCCCTGCGCGTCCAGATGGCGGCCGGACATGGCTGAGGCGGACGGCGACCGACGGCGGCCGGCGGACGGCACTCCGGAGGCGGGCGGGCCTGAGGTGAACGGACCCGGGACGCCCGGGGCGACCGGGCTCGGGGCGACCGGGCCCGGGGCGACCGGGCCCGGGGCTTCCAGAGCGAGCGGGCCCGGGGCCGAGGCCCCGGAGGAGCTGCTGTCCCTGTCCACCGAGGAACGGGCGGTGCGCGAGCTGCTGCACGGCGCCGTCTCCGGCATCCAGCCCGCGGCCGGCGGGCTGCCGCGGATCCGGCGGGCGGTGCCCCGCCGCCGGGCCGCCCGGCGCGGTGCCTGGACCGGGGCGGCCGCGCTCGCCTTCGTCGTCGCGATCGGCCTGCCCGTCCTGCACGAGGGGGAGCACCTCGGGCTCTCCGGCGGCCCCGGCTCGGCCGACGCCAAGAGCCCGGCCGCCACCTCGCCCAGCGGCACCGCCGGGACGACCGGCGGCACCGGGGCGGCCTCGCACGCGAACCCGAGCGGCCCCGGCGACACCACCCCGCCGCCCGGTACGGCCTCGGCCCCGCACAGCCCCGGCGGCGGGCAGGCGAGCACCGACGGCGGCGTCGCGCCCAGCGGGACCTCCGGCGCCGGTGACGGCGGCATCGTCCCGCTCTGCACCCGGACGGACCTCGGTGAGGGCCTCGCCCAGGTCGGCACGGCCGACGGCGACGGGCGGATCTACGGCTCGTTCACCGTCTACAACGTGTCCGGGCGCAGCTGTCGGCTCGGCGGGCCGGGCTCGGTGGCGGTCACCGCCGTCAGCGGCGGCGACCGCGGCCGCGTCCGCACCGCCGACCACGCCCCGGGCGACCCGGCCGCCGGCCTGCCCGCGATGGACGGGGAGCCGCCGGTGCTCGCGCCGCGGGCCGGGTACCGGGTGCCGTTCGCCTGGGTCCCCGACCAGACCTGTACCGGCTCGGGCACCCTGAGCACCCCGTCGAACAGCGTCAACCAGGTGGCCCTGCGCTCGGACGTCCCCGCCGCCGAGTCCGGCGCCCCGGCCTCCGTCCCCACCAGCGAGGTCAGCGCCAACCCGCCGGCCTCCTCGTCCCCGTCGGCGGGCCCCACCACGGCCCCCAGCCCGACCGCGACGCCGACCGGCAACCCGACCACCGCGCCGCCCGCCGTGACCATCGCCCACACCCCCGCCCCCGGCAGCCCGGCGGCCGCCACGGCGACCCTGCCGGTGGCGTGCAGCGGCACCGTCTACCGCGGCGGCGTCCAGGGGCTGGGCGGCCCGGCGCCGCAGCCGTCGGGCTCACCGACGGCTCGGTGACGACGGCGGAGTGACGACGGCGGGGTGATGCCCGCCGGGGCCGCCGGTGTCGCGGAGAGGCCGGGGCGACCGCCCGGAGGCGGCCGTGTTCGGGGCCCGGGGGACGGGGCGGGTGTGAGGAGTGGATACCGTGGGGGTGTGTACCGGTTCCTCCTGACTCCGCGCTGGCTCGGCGGCACCGTCGTGGCCGTGGCGGCCGTGGCGGTCTGCCTGTGGCTGGGTTCCTGGCAGCTCGGCCGCTTCGAGGACCGGGTGTCCACGCACCAGGAGGCCAAGCAGGCGGTCACCGCTTCGGGTGACGCCCGGCCGATCGACGCGCTGCTCAACCCGGCGACCCCGCAGGTGAGCACGGAAACCGTCGGCAGGACCGTCACGGTGACCGGCAGCTACGACGGCGAGCACCAACTGCTCGTCCCCAACCGCGTGGTGGACGGCAAGCAGGGCTACTACGTGCTCACCCCGCTGCGCACCGCCGACGGACACGCCGTCGCCGTGGTGCGCGGCTGGTCGGCCGGGGACCCGGCCGCCGCCGGGCCGCCGCCGGGCGGAGAGGTGACGGTGACCGGGCGCCTCCAGGCCAACGAGTCGGTGGGCAGCAACGGCGCGGTGGCGGGCGGTCTGCCCGCCGGGCAGCTCGGCATGATCAACCGGGCCTCGCTGCTGAACGTGCTGGAGTACGACGGCTGGTACGACGGCTGGGTGGCCGCCGACGACGCGCCCGCCGGGCTGGCCTCCGTACCGACCGTGCAGCCGCAGGGCGGCGACGGGCTCACCCTGCGCGCGTTCCAGAACCTGGGCTACACCCTGGAGTGGTTCGTCTTCGGCGGGTTCGTGGTCTTCATGTGGTACCGCCTGGTGCGCCGGGAGGCGGAGGCGGAGCAGGACCGGGCCCTCGGGCTGGACCCGGTCCTGGACTGACCGGCGGCGCCTTGACGCCGACGCCGGTTCGGCGCTCGGCCGCCCCGGCTCGGCGCTTGGTCACCCCGACTCGGCGTTCGGCCGCCCCGGCTCAGCGCTTGGTCGGCAGGGCCGGTGCCGGTGTCGGCTTGACCGCCGGCGGGGGCGTCGTCGGCGTCGGCGTCTGCGGGGGGAGCAGCGGCTGGGTCGGGGACGACGAGCCGGTGGGCAGCCGCGTCGGGTCGCTGTGGCAGTGGCCGTTGCCGTTGCCGCCGCTGCCGTTGTGGTCGTCGGAGTCGTAGTGGTCGATGTGGTGGTGCACGCTGCGACCGGTCTTGGAGCCCTTGGACCCCGACCCCTTCGAACCGGACGAGCCGCTCTTGCCGCCCCCCTTGGCGAGCTGGACCGGGTCGCCCCCGTCCGCGGCCGGTGTGTACACCGCCCGTGCGACGGCCGCCCCCGGACCCGCCGCGCCCGCCTTGGTCGCGGTGCCGGCGTGCGGAGTGACGGGCGGCGCGACGGGCGGCGCGACGGGCGGTGTCGCGGCGGCGGTCGGTGACGCGGGCACGGCCGGCGCGGGCGCGACGGCCGAGGAGCTCGGTACCGGCGGGCCGGTCGGGGGCGGGCAGGCCGCGGTGTTCCGCTGTGAGCCCGAGCAGCCGGTGAGCACCAGGGCCCCGGCGACCGCTACCCCCGCGAGCATCAGCAGGCGTCTCACGCAGCCCCTCCGTCTCCGTCACGCCCGGCCGTGCCCAGGTGCCGCCGTACGAAGTCGATCTCCAGTCGCAGCTGCTTGATCCGCTCCTCCACCACCAGCGAGCCGTGCCCGGCGTCGAAGCGGTACACCTCGTGCGGCTTGTCGAGCCGCTCCAGCCGCTCGACGTAGTTGTCGATCTGCCGGATCGGGCAGCGCGGGTCGTTGACCCCGGCGCTGATGTAGACCGGCACCCGCACCCGCTCGACGTAGGTCAGCGGCGAGGAGGCGGTGAAGCGCTCCGGGACCTCCTCCGGGGTGCCGCCGAAGAGCGTGCGGTCCAGCGACTTGAGCGCCTCCATCTCGTCGGCGTACGCGGTGTGGTAGTCCGCGACCGGGACGGCGGCGAGGCCGAGGGCCCAGTCGTCGGGCTGGACGCCGAGGCCGAGCAGGGTCAGGTAGCCGCCCCAGCTGCCGCCGGTGAGGACCAGCCGGGCCGGGTCGGCGAGGCCGCTGTCGACGGCCCAGGCGCGGACCACCGCGATGTCCTCCAGCTCGATCAGGCCGACCCGCTCGTGCAGCGCGTCCGTCCAGGCCTGTCCGTAGCCGGTCGAGCCGCGGTAGTTGACCCGGACCACCGCGAAGCCGTGGTCCAGCCAGGCGGCCGGACCGGCGGCGAAGGAGTCGCTGTCGTGGTGCGTCGGGCCGCCGTGGATCTCGAACACGGTCGGGTACGGGCCCTGCGCGGGCGTCGCCGGCCGCTGCACCAGGGCGTGCACCCGCCCGCCCGGCCCGTCCACCCAGACGTCCTCGACCGGCACCGAACCGGGCGGCACCGCGCCGGGCGCCCGCAGCACGACCGTCCCGGCGGTGGAGCGGACGGCGGAGGGCTCGGCGGCGGAGGACCACAGGTACTCGACGGTGCCGTCCGGACGGGCGGTGGCGCCGCTGACGGTGCCGCGCGGGGTCTCCAGGCGGGTCAGCCGGCCGTCGGCGAGCGCGTACGAGAACAGCTCGCTGCGCGCCTCGTACTCGTGCTCCACCAGCAGCGCCTCGGCGCCGGGGCGCCACTGCGCGGAGACGTCGCCGGGCAGCTCGCGGCCCTGCTCGTCGCGCAGCGGGAGGGCGGTCTCGGCGCCGGTGGCGACGTCCCAGATCATCGGCTCCCAGCGGCCGGTGCGCTGGTGGGCGACCAGCAGGCGGGTGTCGCCCTCGACCGGGGCGAAGCCCAGGCAGGCGACGCCGCGCGGCTCGTCCCGGCCGGTGACCTCGTCCAGCTCGGCGACGGTCTCGACGCCGCCGTCGGCGGTGATGCGCACGACCCGGATCGCGGAGTGCATCGCGTCGCCGTGCTCGGTGTGGTCGATGGCGAGCAGGGTGCTGTCGTGGCTGAGGTCGCCGATGCCGCCGTACTCCTCGTGCCGGTAGACCTCGACCGGCACGGTGGCGCCGGGGCGGCGCAGGTGCAGGGTGGTGCCGTCCTCGTCGGTAGAGCGGCCGACCACCACGGTGCCGTCGCGGCCCAGGGCCAGGCCGGCCGAGTAGGAGGCGGCGAGGCCGGGCACGGCCTCCTCGTCGGGGCCGCCCGCGAACGGCTGGCGGCGCCAGACGCCGAACTCGTCGCCGTCGTGGTCGTCGAACCACCAGACCCAGTCGCCGTCGGGGGACAGCTCGGCGTCGGTGGTGCCGTTCGGACGGTCGGTGACCCGACGGTGGGCGCCGGTGGCGCGGTCCCAGGCGTAGACCTCGTAGGTGCCGGTCGCGTTGGACACGTACAGCGACCGGTCGGGGGCGTCCTCGGCCCAGTCGGGCAGCGACACCCGGGCCGCCCTGAACCGCTGCTCCCACGCCGGTACGGCGCTCTTCTCCTCGCTCATCCGACCATCCAACCCGATCGGGGGGAGGGAAGGGAACGGGCGGGTGGGCTTCGGCCCACCCGCCCCGTGCCGCCGGGGTGGCGGCGGGGTGCCGGCGCAGGTGTCGCCGTGCGCGGCGGCCGGGGCGTCCACGAACGCCCGGCCCGGGGCCCGGGTTCCGTGGGGCCGGGGCGGGTGCCCGGGGCCATGCCGGGGTCAGCCCTCGCGCGGCGCTTCGTGCGCTCGGTGCGCTTCGGCCGCTCCGGGGGCCCCGTGTGCTCCGCGTGGCAGGAACCGGACCAGGCCCACGAGCACCAGCTCCAGCACCGCCAGGGCCAGGACGCTGCGGCCGAAGGCGGCGGCCGGGTCGCCGGCGCCGTAGTAGACCAGGCCGATCAGCGCGATCCCGAGCGCCCCGCCGACCTGCTGCACGGTGGACACCACCCCGGCCGCGGAGCCGGCCAGCCGGGGCTCGACGCCGGCCAGGACCACCGAGGTCACCGGGGCGATCACCAGGCCCATGCCGAGGCCGTCCACGAACAGCCCGGGCGCCAGCCACCGGACGCCGCCGTCCGCGGCGCCGTACGCGGTGAGGGCCAGCAGGCCGAGCCCGAGGGCCATCAGCAGCCCGCCGAGGGCGATGGTGCGGCGCTCGCCGAGGCGGGCGGTGACGCGGTGGGTGGTGTTGGAGGTGATCAGGTAGCCCAGGCCGATCGCGGTGAAGACCAGTCCGGCGCCCAGCGCGTCCAGGCCGCGGCCGAACTGGAGGTGCAGGGCGAGCACCAGGAAGAAGGAGCCCTGGCCGAGCCAGAAGGCGAGTTGGGCGAGCAGGCCGGCGCTGAAGGCGCGGTCGCGGAAGAGCCGGGTGTCGACCAGCGGGGTGGTCGCGGTGGTGGCCGTGGCGGCGGCGGCGGTGGTGGCGGTGGCGGCGGCGGTGGTGCGGTGCTGGTGCACGGCGAAGACGGCCAGCAGGGCGAGCGAGCCGCCCAGGCAGAGCCCGGTCCACAGCGGCCAGTGCAGCTGCGGGCCCTGGATCAGCGGCAGCACCAGGCCGGTCAGCGCGGTGGTGACCAGCAGCACGCCCACCGGGTCCAGGCCGGGCCGCTGCGGGGCGCGGGACTCCGGCAGGCTGCGGCGGACCAGCGGGAGGGCGGCCAGTCCGATCGGCAGGTTGATCAGGAAGCAGCTGCGCCAGCCGAGGCCGAAGAGGTCCGCGCGGATCAGCAGCCCCCCGATCAGCTGGCCGAACACCGCGCCGACGCCCATGGTCAGCCCGTACCGGGCGAAGGCCCGAGCCTGGGCGGCGCCGCTGAACGCGGTCCGCAGGATCGCCAGCACCTGCGGACCCATCAGCGCCGCCGACAGGCCCTGCGCCACCCGGGCGCCGACCAGCGCGGCCGCCGTGGGGGCGAGGCCGCAGGCGGCGGAGGCGAGGGTGAAGAGGGCCAGGCCGAGCCCGAACACCCGGCGGCGGCCGTACCGGTCGCCGAGGCGGCCGGCGGTGACCAGGCCGGCCGCGAGGGCCAGGCTGAAGCCGGCCATCACCCACTGGACGGCGGCCGGGCCGGCGCCGAGGTCGCCCTGGAGGGAGGGGAGGGCGACGTTGACGACGAAGATGTCGAGGGCGGTCATGAAGGTGGCGGTCAGGACGACCGGCAGCAGCCCCTTGGGGGCCGTCGGCGCCGTTGCCCCTGTCTCGGCCTCGGTGGGCTGCTGGGTGTTCAGTGAGGTGCTCATCTCGGGCTCTCCTCAAGGGGGTTGGCGACTCAAGCGGGTCGGCGGCCGGTGCCGAGGGGCGGGCGCGGTGGGGTGCGTCCCGCCCCTCGGCCGGGGCGGCGGTCCGCGGGGTCAGGCGCCCGGCACGCGGTCGAGGAAGCCGTACACCGCGCCGATCCGGCCGTCCGGGGTGGCCGCCAGCACGTCGAAGCCGATCACCACCGGCTCCGCGCCGGCCGGGCCCAGGTTCCAGGTGAAGCGGGCGACGTCGTGGTGCGAGTCGACCGGGCCGAGGGTGAACTCCAGCCCCGGGAACTGGGCCTGGGCGGCGCCGATCAGCGCGTCGATCGCGTCCCGGCCGGTGACGGCGGCCAGCGGGTCGGTGTAGCGGCCGTCCTCGGCCCACACCTCGTCGACCAGCTTGCGGCGGGCCGCCGGGTCGGTCTCGTTCCACACCGCGAGGTAGCGCTCGGCGAGCTGCTGGAGGGCGGCGGTGGTGATCTCGGTCATCGTCATCTCCCGTGTTCCAGTGGGTGGTTGGCCGGGTCGTTCCCGGTGCTCACCACGGTAGGGACGGGCAGCCGACGGCGAATCCGTCACGTATGGGTATGGGGGTACGTAGCCTCCGCGGAGGTGTACCGGTGCCGTGGTCGGCAGTGGTGCGCGGCCCTGCTGGGTAGGGTCGGGGCATGCTGTACGGGAGGGAAGGCGAACAGGCCGCCGTGGACGGGCTGTTGGACGGGGCGCGGGCCGGACGCAGCGGAGTGCTGCTGCTCCGGGGCGAGGCCGGCATCGGCAAGACCGCGCTGCTGGACGACGCCGTCGCGCGGGCGGGGGAGGCGTTCCGGGTCGTCCGGGCGGCCGGCGTCGAGTGCGAGGCCGAGCTGCCGTACGCCGGGCTGAGCCTGCTGCTCGCGCCCGGCCTGGACCGGCTGGACGTCCTGCCGGGCCCGCAACGGCGGGCGCTGGAGGCGGCGTTCGGGCTCTCCGACGACGAGCGGACGGGCGACGACCGGGCGGGCGACCGGGCAGGCGACGGCGGTGGGGCGGGCGCCGACCGGCTGCTGGTCGGGCTCGCCACGCTCGGCCTGCTCGCCGAACTCGCCGCCGACCGGCCGCTGTTGTGCGTCATCGACGACGTGCAGTGGCTGGACCGGGCCTCCCTGGACGCCCTGCTGCTGGCCGCCCGGAGGCTCCAGGCCGAGGGGGTCGCCCTGCTGCTCGCCGCCCGCACCGGCGGCCCGGCCGGGGCCGGCGGCAGCCCGGCGGAGCGCCCGCTGGGCCTGCCCGAACGGCAGGTGACCGGCCTGTCCGAGGCCGACGCCACCCGGCTGCTGGCCCGGCGGGTCGGCCCCGACCTGCCGTCCACCGTCCGCGACCGGCTGCTCGCCGAGGCGGCCGGCAACCCGCTCGCGCTCACCGAACTCCCGGTCGCCGCCGGGCCGCAGCCGCCGGCGCGGGGCGGCCTGCCGCTCACCAGCCGGCTGCTGATCGCCTTCCACGGCCAGGTCACCGGCCTGCCCGCGGCCACCCAGACGCTGCTGCTGGTCGCCGCCACCGAGGAGGGCGGGGCACTGGACGTCGTCCTGCCCGCCGCGGCCGCCCTCGGCGTCACGGCCGAACACCTCGCGCCCGCCGAGGCGTCCGGCCTGGTGACGGTCACGGCCGACCGCCGGATCGCCTTCCGGCACCCGCTGCTGCGCTCCGCGATCCTCCAACGGGCGCCGCACCACCAGAAGACGGCGGTCCACCGGGCCGTCGCCGGCGCGCTGCCGGACGGCGACCGCCGCACCTGGCACCTCGCCCTCGCCGCCACCGCCCCCGACACCGGCCTCGCCGACGCGCTGGAGCGCACCGCCGTCCGCGCCGGGCGCCGCGGCGGCCACGGCGGCGCCGCCGCGTACGAGCGCGCCGCCCGCCTCACCCCGGACCGCGACGGCGCCACCCGCCGGCTCGTCCTGGCCGCCGAATCCGCCACCGAGGAAGGCGAGTTGGTACGGGCCGAGGCGCTCGCCGACGAGGCCTCCGGCCGTACCGACAACGTCCTGGCGCACGCCCTGCTCGACCAGGTCCGGGCCACCGCCCACTTCTGGCGCGGCTCCTACCCGACCGCCCACCGGCTGCTGCTCGACGCCGCCGGCACCGACATCGACCCGTCGTACGCCGTCCGGATGCTGCTCCAGGCCTTCCATGCCGCCTGGTACGCGGGGGAGGAGCCGGTGGCCGCCGTCCTGGACCGCCTGGCGGTCCTGCCGCTCGCCGCCGACGACCCCCTCGCCCCGCTCGCCCGCCACCTGCCCGCGGCCGTCCTGCCCGCGCTCGGCCGGCCCGCCGGCCCGCTGCCGCCCGTCCGGGAGGCCGCCGAGGCCGCCCGCCGGGCCGGGGCCGAGAGCCCGGTCGACCTCGTCCAGCTGTGCGGCGCCACCCTGGTCCTCGGACGCGACGAGGAGACCGCCGAACTCGCCGCCGAACTCGTCGCCGAGGCCCGCGCCAAGGGCACCGTCGGCGTGATGCCCACCCTGCAGTTCTTCCTCGCCGAGGCCGAACTCTTCCACGGCCGCCACCGCGACGCCGAACTCACCGCCACCGAAGGCCTCGGCCTCGCCCGGGACACCGGCCAGCACCAGTGGGTCAGCCAACTCACCGCGCTGCTCGCCCACCTGGCCGCGCTCGACGGCCGCACCGACCACTGCGCCGAACTCGCGGCCACCGCCCTCGCCACCACCGGCCCGCAGACCGCCGCCCCCGCCGCCGGCCAGGCCTGGGCCCAGTGGGCGCTCGCCCTGCGCGACCTCGGCCAGGGCCGCGCCGGCGACGCCGCCGACCGGCTCCACACCCTCACCACCGGCCCGCACCGCCACCACGTCAGCGCCACCCGGGCCGTCCCCGACCTCGTCGAGGCCGCCGTCCGCCTCGGCACCCCCGAACGCGCCGCCGAAGCCTACGAACGCTTCGCCCGCTGGACGGCCGCCGCCGACCGCCCCTGGGCCGAGGCCCTACGGCTGCGCTGCCAGGCCGTGCTCGGCCCCGACGAACTCGCCGAGACCACCTACCGCGCCGCCCTCTCCCGGCACGAAACGGCCCACCGCCCCTTCGAACAGGCCCGCACCGCCCTCCTCTACGGCGAATGGCTCCGCCGCACCCGCCGCCGCACCGACGCCCGCCCCCACCTGCGCGCCGCCCTGGAGACCTTCGACCGCCTCGCCGCCCACCCCTGGGCCGCCCGCGCCCGCACCGAACTCTCCGCCACCGGCACCCCGGCCCCCACCCCGGCCACCCCCACCGGCACCCCGCAGTCCCCCCTCACCCCCCAGGAACTCCAGATCGCCCGCCTCGCCGCCCAGGGCCTCACCAACCGCGACATCGCCGCCCAGCTCTTCCTCAGCCCCCGCACCGTCGCCCACCACCTCTACAAGGCCTACCCCAAGCTCAACATCACCTCCCGCACCGAACTCGCCACCACCCTCTGACCCGCCCCCGAAACCCCGGGGGCCCTGCCGAGGAGCCCCGGACGCACCGGCGCTGTCCGTACGGGGAGTTGGACTTGCCCGCAGCGCGGCTCGCCCGGCGGCCGGGGCGGGGCGTCGTGCGCGCGGTGGAGTTACCTGCGGTCGGCCGGTGGAGGCCGCGGACGGCACCCGGGCGTCGGACCCGGCTGAGGAGTGGTCACCCGGCCGGTCGCGCACAACGACAGAGGGCCTGCCGGATTTCTCCGGCAGGCCCTCTGCAGTGGGTCGGGGTGGCGGGATTTGAACCCACGGCCTCTTCGTCCCGAACGAAGCGCGCTACCAAGCTGCGCCACACCCCGGTCTTGCGGTTTGTCGCTCCGTCTCCTTCGCGACGAGTAGAACTCTACCGGACGCTCGCCGAGACACGAAATCCGGTTTCGAGCGGGCGTCCGGTGGGGGTCAGCGGGCTGCCGGGACGAGGGTGAGGAGGGTGGCCTCGGGGGGGCAGGCGAAGCGGACGGGGGTGTAGCGGTTGGTGCCGCAGCCGGCCGAGACGTGGAGGTGGGAGCGGTGGCCGCCGGCGGTGTGGGTGGAGAGGCCCTTGACCCGGCGGGTGTCGATGTCGCAGTTGGTGACCAGGGCGCCGTAGAAGGGGATGCAGAGCTGGCCGCCGTGGGTGTGGCCGGCCAGGATCAGCGGGTAGCGGTCGGCGGTGAAGGCGTCGAGGACGCGCAGGTAGGGCGCGTGGACGACGGCGAGGGAGAGGTCGGCGTCGGGGGACGGGCCGCCGGCGACCTCGCTGTAGCGGTCGCGCCGGATGTGCGGGTCGTCGAGGCCGGTGAACTCCAGGTCGAGCCCGTTCACGGTGAGCCGGCCGCGGGTGTTGGTGAGGTCGAGCCAGCCGGCCGCGTCGAAGCCGTCGCGGAGCTTCTCCCAGGGGTTGTGGACGGCGCCGGTGATGCCGCGGCGGGCGGTGCCGTCGGGGTTGTTCATGCCGTGGGCGCCGCTGCGCATGGCCTGGAGGTAGCGGGCCGGGTTCTTGCGGGCCGGGCCGTAGTAGTCGTTGGAGCCGAAGACGTAGACGCCGGGGAACTCCATGAGCGGTCCGAGCGCGTCGAGGGTGGCCGGGACGCCGAGCGGGTCGGAGAGGTTGTCGCCGGTGTTGACCACCAGGTCGGGGCGCAGGCCGGCCAGGCTCTTCAGCCAGCGCTGCTTCTTGCCCTGCCCGCTCACCATGTGGATGTCGGACACCTGGAGGACCCGGATCGGGCGGGCGCCGCGCGGGAGGACGGGGACCTCGATCCGGCGGAGGCGGAAGGCCCGGACCTCGTACCCGACGGAGTAGGCGAGACAGGCGGCGCCGGTGGCGGCGATGCCGAGGGGAACGGAGTACAGCGGTCGCATCAGCCCATGCTCTCAGACGGTCGATCAGCCTGTGTACGCCCGGAGTCGGGGGCGGGGGCGGTGGTCGGCGGGGCCTCCTCGGAGTCCCGGCGGGCGCGTAGCGCGCGGACCTTGTGGCGGTTGCCGCAGCGCTCCATGGAGCACCAGCGGCGCCGGCCCGGCCGCGAGGTGTCGACGAAGATCAGTTGGCAGTTGTCGGCGCCGCATTCCCGGACCCGGTCCGCGTGCGGGCCGGTGAGCAGGGCGATGGCGTCCCGGGCGAGGGTGGAGACCAGCTGGGCCCCGTCGGCGGGCAGTGGGGCGGCCGCGGTGCCGTCGGGGGCGATCCGGGGGACCAGCGGCGGGTGCTCGGCGGCCCGGTTGAGGACGGCGTGGTCCGCGGGCGTGCCCCGGCCGCCGTGGGCGCGGGCGGCGGCCAGGCGCCACAGGGCGTCGCGCAGGGTGCGGGCGGCGGCGAGCTGGGAGGGGGAGATCCGTACGGCGTCGGCGGGCAGTCGCAGCCGGGACGGCGGGAGCCAGGCGGCGAGGTCGGCGGGCCGGTGCAGCACCTCGTACCGGGCGTACGGGCCGGGGCCGCCGGTGGTGAGCAGTTCCAGGCAGAGGGCGCCGGGGTCGAAGTGGAAGCGGCCGCCCCCGGGGGTGGTGAGGAGCAGCCCGGGCGGGGTGGCGGGCGGTCCGTCGACGGCGCTGCGGTCGGCTGCGTCGGTCATGCGGCCCAGGATAGGTGTAACCGGGATGAAGGGTTACGGGGCGGGAGGGCGGGCTACCAGGCGGCGGTGGTTCGGTTCGGTCCGACCGCGGCGAGCTGACCCGCGCTCAGAAAGCCCGTGCCGCCCGTGCCTGGAGCACTGCTCCAGGCACGGGCGGCACGGGGCCGGCCCTCAGGCCGGGATGGCGTTGACGTACTCGCGCATCATCCGGGGCACCCGGTACGCGTACTGGTGGCCGCGCTTCACCTGGACGACGGAGAAGTCGACCAGCTCGGCCAGCACGTCGAGGTTGCGGGAGGGCTCCCGGCCGCCGTCGACCGGCTGCTGCCGGACGTCGTCGATGGAGAACTCCTCGGGGAACCGGGAGAACCGTCTGAGCGCCCGGCGCTGCCGTTCGTCGAGGAGCCCGTACGCCCAGGCGAGGCTGCGGTGCAGCGAGCGGTGGTGGGAGAGCCCGCCGACCTCCTCCTGGCCGAGGATCGGGAGCACCCGGCACTCGTCCACCAGGACGTGCAGGGGCACCGAGCGCATCCGGACGGCGGCGTTCTCGATCGCGAGCGCCAGGCCGCCGAGGCGTCGGCAGAGCTCGACCACCTGCGGCATCTGGTCGCCGAGGTCGAGCGTCGGGACGACCGAGTGCACCCGGCGGCAGAACAGTTCGGCGGCGGGCGGGCAGCCGTAGGGGCCGTCCGGGTGGTCGACCGACAGCGGCGCCACCTCCCACAGGTCGGCCGGGACCCCGGCGGGCGCCCGCAGCGAGGTGATCATGATGTGGAGCGCCGGGTGCCGCGCCAGCAGTGCCCTGACCTGCCGGGCCACCGTGTCGATGACGTGCTCGGCGTTGTCGACGACCAGCAGCAGCTGCGGCTCGGGGTCGGTCCGCGGGTCGCGGCCGACGCCCCGCAGGAGGGTGTCGAGCGCGCGCTGGGCCTGGGCCGAGGCGGCGGCGGGGTCGACGGCCTCGGGGGTGACCGAGCCGAGCTCCAGGACCGCGACGCCGTCCCGGAAGCGGTCCAGCAGGTGGGCGGCGGAGTCCAGCGCCAGCCGGGTCTTGCCGACCCCGGCCGGTCCGGTGAGCACCAGCGGGCGGCCCGGCCGCAGGGCGGTCACGACGTGCAGCAGGTCGGCCTGGCGGCCGACGGTGACGTCCGTCTTGGGCCGCAGCCCCTGCCACCGCGCGTTGTCCGGGAGTTCGGCGACGCGGACCGGCGGTCCGGGCTCCGGCCGGGCGGGCAGCAGCCCGGCCGGGGCGCCCGCCTGGACGGCGTGGGAGAGCAGGGGGTCGTCCCGGTTGGTCGCCGCGGAGAACAGCGCGCCCACCAGGAGTTCCACGGAACTGCGCCGCGGATTCCGGATGGCGCCGGTTTCCAGATTACGAATGGTGCGGACGCTGACGGTGGAGTGTTCGGCTAATTGCTCCTGGCTCCATCCGACCATCTTCCGTTGGGTTACCAACATCGAGCGAAGCTGATTGTTGTCCATTCCCCCGCGCTTCCTGCTGTCGTGAGCAGAATAAAAGTCAGAAATCAGTGCGCCGTGCTGCGGCGCCAATCACTCCGAAAAACGATCGCCGTCGGCCGTCCGGCGGAGCGCAGGCGTGAGCGCCCGCGCGGACCGGGACCGCAGGGCGCCCGGGCCGCAAGGTGTCAGGGTTGCAGGGCGCCTGGCCGGCAGTGTGTCAGTGCCGTGGAATAATGAATCGGGGACGTGGTGACGGTTTGTCGCGGCTGATCGTGGCGGCCTTCGGCGATGATTCGGGGATGATTCGACGGTGAGGTGACCGCCGCCTTCGGGCTGCTCGGGCGACGCGCGAACGAGTGTACTACGCGGACTATTTTCGGCGAAGCGGTCGCAGTGTTCGATGTACCCCTGCGGAACCGGCAACTTCGCTCCGGAACAGGCAGTTCTCGGCATTTCGGCCGAGAATGTGCGGGCATTATCGGCCACCTTGGCCGAATCCCGTCGTCCGTTCCCGGCCGGGGGCATCGATTGTTCACGGACTCGACCGCCGCCCGTTCCCGGGCCGGACCGTTTCCCTGACCGTTTCCCGGGCTGCTTCCCCGGCTGCTTCCCGGGTCGGCCGGCTACCGCCCGCCCCGCCGCGCCCACAGCCGTCAGCGGGGCGGCAGCGGCGCGCCGACGGGCGACGGTCGGCCGTACTTGTCGGGGATACTCGTTCAACTGCGGAAACCCCGGTGGATGCCCACGGGAAACCGGTTGAGCCCACCCACAGCCGAAGGATAAGAAGAGGAAATGACAACGCTCAAGGAGCAGCTGCACGAGGACCTCACGGCTGCCATCAGGGAACGGGACGAACTGCGCTCGTCCACCATCCGGCTCACGCTGTCCGCCGTCACCAGCGAGGAGGTGGCGGGCAAGCAGAAGCGCGAGCTGTCCGACGCCGACGTGCTGAAGGTGATCGGCCGCGAGGCGAAGAAGCGCCGGGAGGCGGCCGAGGCCTTCGGGAACGCCGGCCGGACGGAGCAGGCGGCCCGGGAGCTGGCCGAGGGCGAGGTGCTGGCGGGCTACCTGCCCAAGCAGCTCTCCGACGAGGAGCTGGCCGCGATCGTGGCGGCCGCCGTGGCCGAGAGCGGCGCGACCGGCCCCCAGGCGATGGGCGCCGTCATGAAGCTGGTGAAGCCCAAGGTCGACGGCCTTGCCGAGGGCAGCCGGGTCGCCGCCGCCGTGAAGGCCGCCCTGGTCTGAGCCGCGGCTCAGACCAGGGCCCGACCCGGGCCGTCCAGGGTCGAACCCCGGGCGGCCCCGGCCCCGCCCCCTGGTGCCCCGGCAGCACGCCGAAGGGGCGCCCTCCGCACTGGAGGGCGCCCCTTCGGCATGTTCCGCGGCGCGGGTCACCCCGCCGGGAGGGCGGGTCAGCCGTTCCCGTTGCCGCCGCCGTGGCGGCCGCCGTTCCCGTTCCCGGGGCCGGGCGGGAAGGTGAACCCGCCGGGGAAGCCGCCGGGCAGCCCGCCGGGCAGACCGCCGGCCTGGTTGCCGGGCAGCCCGCCGGGCTGGCCCGGGTTGCCGCCCTGCTGCGGCGGCGGGGGGTTGCCGGCCGGCGGCTGCTGGGCGTTCGGGTCGGTGGCCGGCGGGGTGGTGCCCGGCGGGGGAGTGGCCGGCTGCGGGTCCGGGATGTTGGCGGTCTGGATCGGCTCCACGGGCGTGCCCTTGAGCGCCTGGTTCATCGCCAGCTGCCAGATTGGGCCGGGGCCGTCGGCGCCGAAGACCTCGGGGAAGTACTTGCCGCCGATGGTGATGTTCTTCATCTTGACGCCGCCGGCCGGGCCGCCGAGCCAGACCGAGGTGGCCAGCGACGGGGTGTAGCCGCTGAACCAGGCGGCCTTCTTCTCGTCGGTGGTACCGGTCTTGCCCGCGATCTTGCGGCCGTCGTCGAGGCCGAGGGAGGCCGCGGTGCCCTTCTCGGTGACGTTGAGCAGGACGGCGTTGAGCGAGTCGGCGGTCTGCTCGGAGAAGGCCTGGCTGCACTGGGACTGCGGGACGGGGACGTCCTTGCCGTCGACCGTGGTGATCTTGTTGATCGCGATCGGGGTGCAGTACTTGCCGCGCGCGGCGAAGGTCGCGTAGACGTTCGCCATGGTCAGCGGGGAGAGCTCCAGGGTGCCGAGGACCATCGAGGGCACCTCCTGGAAGGCGTCGCCCTTGGCGGACTGGGTGATGCCCAGCTTGTTCGCCATCTGCTTCATCGCGCAGAGGCCGACCTGCTGCTCCATCTGCACGAAGTAGGTGTTGACCGAGCGGGCCATCGCCTCCTTCAGCTGGTACGGCCCGACCTCGCTGTCCTGCTCGTTCTTCACCGTCTCCTTGGGCTTGACGGTGTTCTTCCAGGTGCCCGAGCAGGTGGACATCTGGGGGTACTCGATCTTGTTCTCGGACGGGAACGCCTGGGTGTTCGACATGCCCGACTCCAGCGCCGCCGCGGCCAGGATCGGCTTGAAGGTCGAGCCGGTCTGGAAGCCGTTGCCGCCGCCCATGGCCGCGTCCACGTTGAGGTTGACGACGGTCTGGTTCTTGTTCGGGTCCAGGCCGTACGGGCGGGTCTGGGCCATCGCCAGGATCTTGCCGCTGCCCGGCTCCATCATGGTCGCGGCGGCCGACACCGGGTCGGTCACGTTGACCTTCTTGGTGACGGCGTTCTGGGCGGCGGCCTGCTTGTCCGGGTCCAGCGTGGTGTAGATGTTCAGGCCGCCGGTGTTCCACAGCTTCTTGCGCTCGTCGGCGCTCTTGCCGAAGGCCGGGTCCTGCTTGACCACGTGGCGCACGTAGTCGCAGAAGAAGCCCATGCCGGCCTGGGCGGTGATGCAGCCGTTCTGCGGGTCCTTGTACTTCAGACCCAGCGGGGCGGCCTTCGCCTCCTTCGCCTGGTCGGCGGTGATGTGCTTGTTCTCCAGCATCTTGTCGATCACGACGTTGCGGCGCTTGACCGTGTTCTCGGGGTAGCGCACCGGGTCGTACTGCGACGGGTTCTGGACCACGCCGGCCAGGGTGGCGGCCTCGGCGACGGTCAGGTCCTTGTTGCTCTTGCTGAAGTAGCGCTGGGAGGCGGCCTCGACCCCGTAGGCCTGGTGGCCGTAGAAGGTGATGTTGAGGTAGTTGGTGAGGATCTGATCCTTGCTCAGGTCCTCCTCCAGCTTGATGGCGACCTTGAGCTCCTGGATCTTGCGGCCCAGGGTCTTGCGCTGGGCCTCCAGGACGGCCGCCTGGTCGTCGCCGGCCTTCTCCACGTTGACGTTCTTCACGTACTGCTGGGTCAGGGTGGAGGCGCCCTGGGAGGCGGTGCCGCTCTCCGCGTTCTTGCTGATCGCCCGGAGGACGCCCTTGAGGTCGACGGCGCCGTGCTCGTAGAAGCGGGCGTCCTCGATGTCGACCTGGGCGTGCCGCATGAACGGCGACATCTGGTCCGCGGTGATGACGGTGCGGTCGCGCTCGTAGACCTTGGCGATCAGGCCGCCCTTGGCGTCGAAGATCTGCGTCGCCTGGGTGAGCGGCGGGGTCTTGAAGTCGTCGGGGATGTTGGCGAAGCTCTCCGCCGTGTCCTTGGCGGTCAGCCCGATGGCGCCGACGGCGGGCAGGGCGAGGCCTGCCAGCAGGACTCCGGAGAGCACGCTGACGCCCAGGAACTTCACGCCGTTGCCGGCGTGCTCCATCGGGGATCCGCCGGTCCGGCCGCGCGGAGCTCCGGTGTTGCCTGGGGGCTGGGTTGCCTGGGGGCGCTTCGGTGCCATGGGGAGAACCCTACGTCGCGGATTCCCGCACACCGGGGCAGGTGTTCGCCTAGGCTTGTCACAAGCTTGCGACAGCTTCGGTGCGTCAACATCGTTCACTCTTGTGGGCGAGAAGACTTGCCCGAATTACCCGCTGATGTCCGGGTTTTGAGGCAGCTGTGGCCTGCTGTGCCGGTGTGGTCGGTCGCACTCAGTGACGACTCCTGTGGCGAGAGTGGGGGTTCCGCTCTTGGCAAGGTGTGCGACCTGCGATCACTCCAACGAGTGAGCTGATCGCCACCCATAGTCCAATTGGGTCATTCGAGATTGAGCCCGAAGGGGCTGTTGCAAGCTGTCGTTCTTCCGTAACGTCCTCAACTGGCAACGGTGAATATGCCGTTGCCGCCGTGGGGGAGCCTCGATACGGGAGAGGACGGCGCCGGCATGGGCTGGGTTGACGACTGGAGTGCGCAGGCCGCCTGCCGCACGAGTGATCCGGACGAACTGTTCGTCCAGGGGGCGGCACAGAACCGCGCGAAGGCGGTGTGCAGCGGCTGCCCCGTCCGGACCGAGTGCCTCGCGGACGCCCTGGACAACCGGGTGGAGTTCGGGGTGTGGGGCGGGATGACGGAGCGCGAGCGCCGGGCGCTGCTGCGCCGCCGCCCGACCGTCATCTCGTGGCGGAGGCTGCTGGAGACGGCGCGCACCGAGTACGAGGAGTCCCTCGCGACCGGGGTGATACTGACGGACTACGCCCAGGCGGGCTGAGCCCGGCCGCACCACGCGGCCCGGGCCGGTCGGCCCCGCGGACGGGGGGCCGTGCCGCGCCGGGTTGTACCGCCGGGGTCGGTGACCGCGCGGGCTAGACCGCGCCGTTGAGCCGGTCCCCGATGGCCCGCAGCCCGTCCAGGTCGTGCACGTCGCCCGGCAGCGCCGGCACCTCCACGATCGGCACGTCCGGGTACACCGAGACGAAGCGGTCGCGGGTACGGCGTTCGCGCCCCATGATCTGCATCCGCTCGGCGTGCAGCCGCAGCAGCCCGGCCGCGAGCAGCTCCGCCTCGGGCGAGGCGTGCTCCGATCCGTTCTCCTCCAGGGCCTCGGCGGCCGCCAGCGCCCGTTCCGCGGTGAGCTGCGGTGCGCCCGTGCCGTGCACCCGGTTGAGTACCAGCCCGGCCAGCGGCATCCGGTCCGCGGCCAGCCGGTCCACGAAGTACGCCGCCTCGCGCAGCGCGTCCCGCTCCGGCGCCGCCACCACCAGGAACGCCGTGCCCGGCGCCTTGAGCAGCTGGTACGTGCGGTCCGCGCGCTCCCGGAAGCCGCCGAACATCGAGTCCATCGCGCTGACGAAGGTCTGCACGTCGGTGAGCAGCTGGGCGCCGAAGATCTTGCCCAGGGTGCCGGTGAGCAGGCCCATCCCGGCGTTCAGGAAGCGCATCGCGCTGCGGCCGCCGACCTTGGCCGGGGCGGTGAGGATCCGGATCACCCGGCCGTCCAGGAAGGACCCGAGCCGGTTGGGCGCGTCCAGGAAGTCCAGCGCCGAGCGGGACGGCGGGGTGTCCACGACGATCAGGTCCCACTCCTCGGCGGCGCGCAGCTGCCCGAGCTTCTCCATCGCCATGTACTCCTGGGTGCCGGCGAAACCGGCCGACAGGGACTGGTAGAAGGGGTTCTCCATGATCGCCCGGGCCCGTTCGGGCTCGGCGTGGGCCAGCACGACCTCGTCGAAGGTCCGCTTCATGTCCAGCATCATGGCCTGGAGCTCGCCGGTCCCGTTCACCCCCTTGACCACCCGGGGGGTGTTGTCGAGCTCGGTCAGGCCCATCGACTGGGCGAGCCGGCGGGCCGGGTCGATGGTCAGCACCACGACCTTGCGGCCGCGCTCGGCCGCCCGCAGGCCGAGGGCCGCGGCGGTGGTGGTCTTGCCGACGCCGCCGGAGCCGCAGCAGACGATGATCCTGGTCTTCGGGTCGTCGATCAGCTCGTCCACCGCGAGCCGCCGTCCGGTGCTCCGCACCCCGTTCGAGGTCATGCCGCCCCCTGCCGCTTCAGTTCGCCCGCCAGCCGGTACAGCCCGCCGAGGTCCACGCCCTCGCCCAGCAGCGGCAGTTCGTACGTCGGGAGCCGCAGCTGCTGGATGTCGGCGCGCTGCGCGCGCTCCAGCTCGACCCGCTCGGAGTGCTCCCTGGCCTGTTCCAGCAGCGGGTCGAGCAGCGGCTCCACCGCCGCCCGGACCTTCTCCCCGGTGCGGGTGCGGCCGCCGAGTCCGGCCTCGCCGAGCGCCAGGGCGACCTCCTCGCGGTGGTCCCCGTCCACCGCGGCCACCGCCGCCGCGTCCAGCACCGGCGGCCGGACCATGTTGACCATCACCCCGCCCACCGGGAGCCTCGCCTCGCGCAGCTCCTCGATGCCGTCGACCGTCTCCTGCACCGGCATCTCCTCCAGCAGGGTGACCAGGTGCACCGCGGTCTCCGGTGACTTCAGCACCCGCATCACGGCCTGCGCCTGGGTGTGTATCGGGCCGATCCGGGCCAGCCCGGCGACCTCGGCGTTGACGTTCAGGAACCGGGTCAGCCGCCCGGTCGGCGGGGCGTCCATCACCACCGCGTCGTAGCGCCGCCGGCCGTCCGGGTCCTTGCGCCTGGTTGCCTCGCAGGCCTTGCCGGTGAGCAGGACGTCCCGTACGCCGGGCGCGATGGTGGTGGCGAAGTCGACGAAGCCGACCTTCTGGAGGGCCTTCCCGGCCCGGCCGAGCTTGTAGAACATCTCCAGGTACTCCAGCAGCGCCAGCTCGGTGTCGATCGCCAGCGCGAAGACCTCGCCGGGCCCGCCCTCCGCGGCCGGCAGCCCGAGCTGGGCGCGGGAGACCGAGGCGATCCGGCGCTCCTCGTACGGGAGCGCGGCGATCCCGAAGAGCTCGGCGACGCCCTGCCGGCCCTCGACCTCGATCAGCAGCACCCGTCCGCCGTCGGCGGCGAGGGCCAGGGCCAGTGCCGCGGCCAGCGTGGTCTTCCCGGTGCCGCCCTTGCCGCTGACCACGTGCAGCCGGACGCCCTCCCAGTCGGGGTCGCGCCGGGCCGCCTGGCCGGGGGTGCGTGCCACGCTCCGTCTCCGTCCGTCTCCGTCCTACGGGCGTCCCCTCCTGACGAGGGTGCCCCTCGCCAGGGTGCCCTCCCGCGAGGGTAACCAGGGAGCGCACCGGATGCCCGGAGCACCTGGGCCGTCAGGCCGGATCATGCCCTGTTTGTGCCCCACCTCACACGCCTCGCGGCGGGCGGCGCGGATCGCCGCGACG
Source organism: Kitasatospora sp. NPDC001261 (assembly GCF_042896795.1). NCBI lineage: Bacteria > Bacillati > Actinomycetota > Actinomycetes > Kitasatosporales > Streptomycetaceae > Kitasatospora > Kitasatospora sp. NPDC001261. The sequence continues at coordinate 77,261 of NZ_JBIAXP010000026.1, read as the reverse complement.
GCTCGTCTAGAGTCTGGCCATGACCAAGTGGGAATACATGACGGCGCCCCTGCTGGTGCACGCGACCAAGCAGATCCTGGACAACTTCGGCGAGGACGGCTGGGAGCTCGTCCAGGTCGTGCCCGGCCCGAACCCGGAGCAGCTGGTGGCCTACTTCAAGCGGGAGAAGAACGCATGAGCAAGGTCGAGTCGAAGCTTGCCGAGCTGGGCCTGACCCTGCCGGAGGTGGCCGCCCCGGTCGCCGCCTACGTCCCGGCCCTGCGGACCGGCGACCTCGTGTTCACCTCCGGCCAGCTCCCGGTCGTCGGCGGCAAGCTGCCGAGCACCGGCAAGGTCGGTGCCGAGGTGTCCCCGGAGGAGGCCAAGGACCTCGCGCGGATCTGCGCGCTGAACGCCCTGGCCGCCGTGAAGTCGGTGATCGGCGACCTCGACCGGGTCGAGCAGGTCGTCAAGGTCGTCGGCTTCGTCGCCGCCGCCCCCGACTTCATCGGCGTCCCGGCCGTCGTCAACGGCGCCAGCGAGCTGCTCGGCGCGGTGCTCGGCGAGGCGGGCGTGCACGCCCGCAGCGCCGTCGGCGTCGCGGTGCTGCCGCTGGACTCCCCGGTCGAGGTCGAGATCCTGGTGCGGGTCAAGAGCGCCTGAGCGTGATCGCGGAGGCGGGGCCGGGCTCGTCCGGCCCCGCCTCCGTGGTGCCCGGGTGGGCCCGATCCACTCGTGAGCCTGGCGGGAATCGTCGGGCACGCCCTAGCATCCGGGCATGGACCATCGAGCGACGACGCTGCCGATGCCGCCCGGCTGGCCCGCCCGGATCCGGGCGGTCGAATCCGGCGCGGTGACCCCGCCGGTGCCCAGGGCCGCCGCGACCGTCGTGCTGCTGCGCGACGCCGCCGAGGGGCCGGAGGCCTACCTGCTGCGCAGGCGCACTTCGATGGCCTTCGCGGCCGGGATGTACGCCTACCCGGGCGGCGGAGTGGACCCGCGGGACGCCGAGGTCGAGCCGGGCTGGGCCGGTCCGTCGCCCGAGGAGTGGGCCCGGCGGCTCGGGGTGGACGCCCGGACGGCGCGGGCGGTGGTCTGCGCGGCCGTCCGCGAGACCTTCGAGGAGGCCGGCGTGCTGCTGGCCGGCCCGGACGCCGACAGCGTCGCCGCGCCGCGCGACTGGTCCGCCGAGCGGGCCGCGCTGGAGGCCCACGAGCTGTCCTTCGCCGAGTTCCTCCGCGACCACGGGCTGGTGCTGCGCAGCGACCTGCTGGGCGGCTGGGCCCGCTGGATCACCCCGGAGTTCGAGGAACGGCGCTACGACACCTGGTTCTTCGTCGCCGCGCTGCCGGCCGGCCAGCGCGCGGCCCTGGAGGTCGGAGAGGCCGACCGGGTCGCCTGGCTGACCCCGGCCGAGGCGGTGCGGGGCCACCGGGAGGGCCGCTTCGGCATGCTGCCGCCGACCGTGACGGTGCTGCGCGAGCTGTCGTCGGTACGGACCGCCGCCGAGGCCCTGGCCGCGGCCGCCGACCGCCCGCTGGCGCCGGTCCTGGGCCGGGCCGAGGTCCGCGGCGACCGTCTGACGGTCCGCTGGCCCGGCTACGAGGAACTGACCATCGACGGGGAGTTCCCCGAGGGGTCCTGAGCGTTCCACCGACGGGGACCGGTCGTACGAGCCGTACGGCCGACGCGCTCCGCACGACCGGCACGACCGGCACGACCTGCACCACCCGCACGACCCGCACGACCCGACCTTGCCGTACCGACGCAGAGAAAGGACCGACGCCCGATGACCCACGACGACGTGGCTCGCCGGACGGCACCCGAGCTGCCCGCCCGCCGCCTGAACCCCCGTGACCTCGCCTGCGACAGCCAGGTCCCGTTCGTCGAGGTGGCGCAGCGCGCCCTCGTCCGGGCGCTGCCGCTGCGGGCCCTGCACCGGCACGTCGGAGGCGGTCGGTGAGCGGACTCCTGCCGGGCGACCCCGCCGCCGCCGTCGGCGGCGAGGCCACCCCTCGGGCGCTGTGCGTGCTGGCGCCGAACCCGTCGCCGATGACGCTGGACGGTACCAACACCTGGCTGCTCTCCGAGCCGGGTTCGGACCTCGCGGTGGTGATCGACCCGGGCCCGCTGCACGAGGGGCACCTGCGCCGGGTGGTCGACCTCGCGGAGGAACGGGGCAAGCGGATCGCGCTGACCCTGCTCACCCACGGCCACGCCGACCACTCCGAGGGCGCGGCCCGCTTCGCCGAGCTGACCGGGAGCGAGGTACGGGCCCTGGACCCGGCGCACCGGCTGGGCTCGGAGGGCCTGGTCGGCGGCCAGCGCCTGGACGTCGGCGGCCTGGACCTGCGGGTGGTGGCCACCCCGGGGCACACCTCGGACTCGCTGACCTTCCACCTGCCGGACGACGGCGCGGTGCTCACCGGCGACACCGTGCTCGGCCGCGGCACCACGATGGTCGCGCACCCCGACGGCCGGCTCGGCGACTACCTGGACTCGCTGCGCCACCTGCACACCATGGCCTCCCAGCACGGCGTGCGGACCGTGCTGCCGGGCCACGGCCCGGTGCTCGCGGACGCGCTCGGCGCCGTCGACTACTACCTGGCCCACCGGGCGTCGCGGCTCGCCCAGGTGGAGACCGCGGTCGAGGCGGGCTGCCGGAGCGCCTCCGAGGTGGTCGCCCGGGTCTACGCCGACGTGGACCGGGCGCTCTGGCCGGCCGCCGAGCTGTCGGTGCGGGCCCAGCTGGACTACCTGGAGGAGCACGGGCTGATCCAGGGCGCCGACTGACCCGGTGGACGCGTAGGGCCCGGTGAACGCGGAAGGGCCCGTCCGATCCGGACGGGCCCTTCCGCGTTCGCGGGTTCGCGGGTGTCAGCGCGAGCGGCGCGACAGCCGCTCGACGTCCAGCAGGACCACCGCGCGGGCCTCCAGCTTCAGCCAGCCGCGGCCGGCGAAGTCGGCGAGCGCCTTGTTGACCGTCTCACGGGAGGCGCCGACCAGCTGGGCCAGCTCCTCCTGGGTGAGGTCGTGGGCGACGTGGATGCCCTCCTCCGACTGCACGCCGAACCGGCGGGAGAGGTCCAGCAGGGCCTTGGCGACGCGGCCGGGCACGTCGGAGAAGACCAGGTCGGACATCACGTCGTTGGTGCGGCGCAGGCGGCGGGCGATGGCCCGCAGCAGCGCGATGGAGACCTCGGGGCGGGCGTGCAGCCAGGGCTGGAGGTCGCCGTGGCCGAGGCCCAGCAGCTTGACCTCGGTCAGCGCGCTGGCGGTCGCGGTGCGCGGGCCCGGGTCGAACAGCGACAGCTCGCCGATCATCTCGCTGGGGCCGAGCACGGCGAGCATGTTCTCGCGGCCGTCCGGGGAGGCGCGGTGCAGCTTGACCTTGCCCTCCGCCACGACGTACAGCCGGTCGCCCGGGTCGCCCTCGTGGAACAGCGACTCCCCACGGGCGAGGGTGACCTCGGTCATGGAAGCGCGCAGCTCGCCGGCCTGTTCGTCGTCGAGTGCCGCGAAGAGTGCGGCGCGCCGCAGAACGTCGTCCACGTGCTTCCTCCTTCTCGGCCGTACGGCGGGTGGGCCGTCCGGCGCAAGTTCCGTTCAGTGTTCTGCATCACCAAGCATGGCGCATGTCGCTCCGATCATATGAGGAGGGGGTGTGTCGGGGTGTGCCGTGCGGGGCCATTCGTACCGGCGGACCACTGGTCGGGCCCGGGAACGGGAGGCCTCCGGCGGCTGTCGGTCGAACTCTTGTCCGTCCGACTCGAACAAGGAATCGCCCTCACCGTGCGGGTGTCCGGTGCGCGGCACCGCGGACATATGTTTCACGGATAAATTACCTGTTAATCTTTTTGCATGGTCACCACCGCCCAGTTCCGCCAGGCACTTCGGGTCGGTCCGGCCGGGGACGGCTGGCACAAGCCCGCGCTCAGCGCCGTGGTCACCCTCGGCGCGCTCAACCTCACCCTGCTCGGCCTCGGCCGGCTCGACCTCGCCCTCTACACCTCGGCCGGTGGCCTGGGCGCGCTGTACGGGCACGGCCTGCCGTACCGGGCCCGGGCCCGGATGCTGGTCGGCGTGTTGCTCGGGACCGTGCTCAGCACCGGTGCCGCCCTCACCGCCGCCGCGCTGACCCGCGACGCCGCCGTCCTGGTCGCGGTCGCGGCGGTGCTCGCCGCCCTGCACAAGCTGCTCTGCGACGCTGCCCGGGTCGGCCCGCCCGGCAGTCTGATCATCACCTTCACCTCCTCCAGCTGCGCCTTCGTCCCGCAGCGGCTCGGCGAGGTCCCGCCGCACCTGGCGCTCACCGCGCTCGGCGCCGCACTGGCCTGGCTGGTCTGCATGGCCCCGGCCCTGGTGCGCCCGTACGGGCCCGAGCGGATCGCCACCGCCCGCGCCCTGGAGGCCGCGGCCCGGCTGCTGCGGAGCGATCCCGGCCGGCCGGACGCCGCCGCCCGTACCGCCCTGGTCGGCGCGGTCGAGGCGGCCCGGCAGAGCCTCGCGCTCTCCGCCCCGGCCCGGCGGCGCGCCCTCGGCGACGCGCCCGAGCGGCTGCTGGTCCGCGCGGAGGCCGCGCTCGCCGGCCCGGCCCGGCCCGAGGACGCCGGGTGGTACCTCGACCGGGCCCGCGAGCTCCGGCGCGGCGGTCCGCTGCCGTCGCCCGACCTCACCGAGGCGGAGGCGGCGGAGACGGAGGCCGCGGCCGCCCGCCGGCCCGGCCCCCGGCCGCCGCTGCGGCTGGCGCTGCGACCGGGTTCGGCGCTGCTGCCGATCGCGCTGCGGGTCGCGGTCGGCTGCGCCGCCGCCGGGTGGCTCTCGCTGGCGCTCGGAGTCGGCCGGCCGTACTGGGCGGTGGTCACCGCCGCCTCGGTGTTCCAGGCCAACAGCACACTGTCCTGGCAGCGCGCGCTGCAGCGGGTGCTGGGCAACCTGCTCGGCCTGCTGCTGTTCACCGCCGCGCTGCCCGTCGCCCACTCGGGCCCGGTGGCGCTGATCGGGCTCGGGCTGCTCTGCCAGTTCGGGGCGGAGGCGACGATCGCCCGCAGCTACTGGCTGGCGACGGTCTTCGTGACCCCGATGGCGCTGCTGATGACGGAGTTCGCGGGCCCGCAGCCGGCCGGGACGCTGGTCGCCGACCGCTGGCTGGACACCTGCGTCGGCGCGCTCACCGGCCTCGCGGCCTGCCTGCTGGTCACCAACCGCCGCACCGCCACCCGGCTGACCCACGCCCTGGCCGGAGCCGAGGCCGCCGGCCACCGGGCCCTGGCCGCCGTCTCCGCCGTCTCCGCCGCGAGCGCCCCGGAAGCGCGCGCCGCCCGCACCGGCCTCGCCGCCGCGCTGCTGGAACTGCGCGAGGCCACCGACACCGCCGCCGGCGAGTGGCGCCGCCCCGCCCTCCCGCACCAGCGCGCCGCCGCCACCGAGCAGCGGTCCCACCACCTGCTGGCCGCCCTGCTGGAACGCCGCGGCCGAGGGGACCAGCCGGACACGGCCTAGGATCGACAGGGTCGAAGCCGACCGGCAGGCCGCAGAACGGGAGCAGCACGCGTGGAGGACGTCGTCGCAGGTGTGCTGCGCCAGTGGGAGCGGGCCTACCCGGGGCTGGACACCGGTCCGATCGCCGTCCTCGGCCGGATCAACCGCTGCGCCGCCCTGCTCCAGCAGACCCCCGACCCGCTCACCCGGGCCGGCCTCACCCGCGCCGAGTTCGACATCCTCGGCGCCCTGCTCCGCCTCGACCGCGAGCTGACCCCCACCCAGCTCGCCCGGGAGAGCTTCGCCTCCGGCGCGGCCGTCACCAAGCGGCTGCGGCTGCTGGAGGAGCGAGGCCTGGTCAGCCGCCGCGCCGACGACCGGGACCGCCGGGTCGCCCACCTCGCGCTCACCGAGCAGGGCCGCACCCTGGTGGACGGGCTGATCCAGGAGCTGGTCGCCCACGACCGCGCCCTGCTGGCCGGCCTCACCCCCGCCGAGCAGGACCGGCTCGCCGAGGCCCTCAGCGGCCTGCTGAACAGCCTGGAGGGGACGATCGGCCGCACCCCGGGCTGAGCCGACGGGCCCCGGCTGTCGGCTCGACGGACTCCGACGAAGCGTCAACGGCGCTGCTCCGGTGGGAACGTATGCTCGCGGTGCGGTGTACGGGGGCGCGTCGGGTACGAAGCGGGCTCCGTACGTCGCGTGCGGCGTGTCGAGTCGTCTACCGGGAGCTCCCCTTGGGCCACAGCGCGGACCGAACCGGCGGCGATCGTCTCCGGCCGAAGCGCCCGGGCGGCTCGGCCGACCCCCTCACGCGGCTCACCCGGGGCATCGTGGTCATGACCGCCGTCGGCTTCTGTGCCGCCTCGGCGGTGGCCACGGTCCGCAACCACGACGGTCTGGCCTACCAACTGCCAGCCGTCGCCCTCCTGTTGGTCCTGCTCGGCTTCCAGATCGGGCACGCCGGCCCGTGGCGCCTGGCGCGGCACTGGTGGCCGTGGAGCCTGGTCGCCCACGGGGTGCTCACCTACCTGCCCTTCCTGCTCCTCGACGGGACGTGGGTCGGCATCCCCGGTTCGTTCGCCGGATCGGTGCTGCTGACCGTCGCGGCGCCGCGCTCCTGGGCGCTGGCCGCCGCGCTGGTGGTCGCCCAGTACCCGCTCTGCGCGGCGCTGGGCGGGAACACCGGCCAGCGCGTCAACGCGTCGGTGTCCATCGCCGTGGGTGGCATCGTGGTGTACGGGATGGCCCGACTCGCCGACCTGATCGCCGAGTTGCGGGCGGCCCGGACCGAGCTGGCCGAGCTCGCGGTGGACCGGGAGCGGCTGCGCTTCGCGCGCGACCTGCACGACCTGCTCGGCTCCAGCCTCTCGGTGGCGGCGCTGAAGTGCCAGCTCGTCGAGCGGCTGGCCGCGGAGCACCCGGAGCGGGCCCGCGCGGAGCTCGCCGAGGTGCTGGCGCTGGTGCGGCAGGCGATGGCGGACACCCGCCGGCTCTCCAGCGGCGACGTCCGGATGTCCCTGGCGCGGGAGGCGCGTTCGGCGGTCGCGACGCTGCGGGCGGCCGGGATCGAGGTCGAGGCCGACCTGGACTGCGAGGGGCTGCGGCCCGAACTCGACGCGGTGCTGGCCACCGTGCTGCGCGAGGCGGTCACCAACCTGCTCCGGCACAGCGCGGCCCGGCGCTGCGGGATCCGGGCCGGCCGGGACGACCTCGGCACGGTGCGCCTGGTGGTCTCCAACGACGGCGTCCCGGACGAAACCGGCGACGTGCAAGGCGAGTTGGGCGATGGTCCGGGCGAACCCGGCGGCGTAGCGCGCGAACCGGGCGACGGGCGCGGCATCGGGAACCTCACCGAGCGGCTGCGGTCGGTCGACGGCCGGCTGACCGCCGAGCGGGACGGAGCGGGCTGGTTCCACCTCGCGGCCGTCGTCGAGGCCGCGCCCGCCCGGTCGGCCGCCCGCGCCGCCTGACCGCGGTCCGCCTGCCCGGTACGGCCGACAGGTCCACGCGGCCCGGTTATTCGCGCATCCCCATCGCCTCGGTCGGCTCCCGCCGCAGCGCCAGCCAGGTGGTCAGCAGGACGGTGCCCGCCCCCAGCAGCGCCGCCCCGCCCAGCACCGCGGCCACCCAACTCCCGGGCGGCGCGGGCCAGGCCGGGCCGCCGAGCGCCAGGCCGACCGGGACCAGGACGGCGGCGGTGACCGCCGCGCCGAGGAGGAGTGCCACGGCGACCGTGATCCCGCCCTCCCAGGCCATCATCCGCAGCACCTGGCGGCGCGTGGTCCCCACCATCCGCAGCAGCGCGAACTCGCGCAGCCGTTCGGACGTGGCCATCACCATGGTGTTGACGACGGAGATGGCGGTGAACAGGCTGATGACGCCGAGCAGCAGCCGGGCCACCGCGGTGGCCGCCTCCTGCTGGTGCCGGCGTGCCGCGTCGTAGTCGGCCCGGTCGCTGATCCGGGCCATCGGGTAGGCCGGGGTGAGCCCCTGGAGTTCCCGGGTCACCTGCCCGGGGTCGGCGCCGGGGGCGGTGCGGACCAGTACGGTCGCCGCGAGCAGGTCCGGCAGGTGGGCGGCGGCGAATCCGGTGGGCAGCAACGCGTCGGCGAAGCGGTCCTCGCGCTCGTAGACGGCCGCCACCGTGGCGGTGCTGTCGCTGCCGTCAGCCCAGCGGATCCGGACCGGGGCGCCGACGCCGACCTTGAGGCGGGAGGCCGTCCGCCGCCCCAGGGCGATGCTCTCGCCGCGCAGCCGGTCCAGCGAGCCGGCCGTCACCCCGGGGTCGAGCAGCTGTTCCAGTCCCTGCGGCTCCACGATCCGGGCGTCCGCCCCGGCGGCGCCGCCGACGTCCGCCGCGGAGCCCGAGGACACCATGACGAAGCCGGGGACCAGTCCGCCGGCCGCCGCGACGCCGGGCAACCCGCGGACGGCTTCCGTGAACTCCGTCGGCAGTCCGATGCCCCTCGCCTGGGCCACGTGGTCGGCCAGCAGCCGCCGGCCCTCCTCGGCGGCGCCGGCCTGCGCCTTGACGACCGGGACGAGCAGCATGCTGCCGTTGAAGGCCACCGCCAGTACCAGCGGGGTGACGGCGGCCGCGAAGCGGCGGGGCTGGGCCCGCAGGGAGGCGGAGGCGAGGAACCCCGCGACCGGGAAGAGCAGGCCCACCGGCCCGCCGATCACCACACCGGCGACCCGGCCGATCAGCGGCCCGAGCAGGGCCACCCCGAGCAGCAGCGGCACCACCATGCCCTCGGCCGTACCGGCCCCGTCGCGGCCGCCCGTCGAGTGGGCCAGCACCACGCCGCAGACGGCGAGCGTCGCCAGCCCGAGGCAGGCACGGAGCCGGCCGATCCGCGGCGGCGGCGCGGAGGCGTCGCGCAGCGCCCGGGTGGGTTCGACCCGGGAGGCCCGGCGCGCGGCGGCCCGGACGGCCAGCTGGGCGGTGACGACGGTGCCGCCGAGGACGACCAGTGGGGCGGTCGGCCCGATGTGCAGCGGAACGTCCGGGCCGACCACCCCGCGGTCGACCAGTACGCCCCGCAGCAGTGCGGTGAGGCCGGTCCCGGCCGGGAGGCCGACGACCGCGGCCGCGAGGGTCAGCAGCAGCGTCTCCAGCGCGATCATCCGCCGCACCTGCCCGGTGGTGGCGCCGACCGCCCGCAGCAGGGCCATCTCGCGCAGCCGCTGCTGGACGGAGAGCGCGAGCGCCCCGGCCACCACGAAGGTCGAGACGAGCAGCGACAGGACGCCCATCGTCCCGGCGAGCGAGGAGAGGCCGTCCCCGGGCCCGGACGTGCCGGTGAGCTCCAGTTCGCCGCGCTCGTCGCCGGTGTGCACCCGGGGCCCGGACCAGTCCGCCTCGCCGTCGCGGGCCCGTGCCTCGGCGAGCGCCCGCCGGGCCTGCCCGGCCAGCGCCCGCAGGTCGGTCCCCTCCGTGACGGTGATGCCGATCGCGTCCGCGCCGGTCGTCGTCCCGGCGAGCCGGGCGGCCTGCCCGGGGCTGAAGAAGAGCGCGCTCTGGCGGGACAACTCCCTTGGCGGCGCGGCCAGTCCGGACACGGTGTAGTCGCGCGGCACCCCGGTGGTGGCCAGCCGTACGGTGCCGCCGGGCGCGACCCCGGCGCGGGCGGCCGTCGCGGTGTCGAGGACCACCTCGTCCGGTCCGGCCGGGGCGCGGCCGGAGGCCAGCCGGAACGGGGCGAGGGCGGCGCTCGTCCAGGAGTGCCCGAGCGAGGGGCCGCCCTGCGGTCCGGACAGGACCCGCCCGTCGGCGGTGGCCACGGCCGCCGGGAAGGAGAGCTCGGGGAGGGCGGCCGAGACGCCGGGCAGTTCGGCGAGTGCGCCGGTCAGCGGTCCGGCGTCCGGGAGGCGATGGCCGTGGCCGATCACGAGCGGGGCCGCGGCGTACCGTTCGGTCGGCGTGCCCGCGCGCAGGCCGGACTCCAGCAGGACCCCGCAGGCGGTGGTCAGGACCAGGGCGCAGAGGAGCGCGGTGAAGGCTCCGGCGAAGCCCGCCTTCCGGGCCCGTACCGTCCGCCAGGCCAGCTTCAACACGTGGCTCAGCCCCCCGCCGGTACGCCCTCGATGACATCGCGAGCCTAGCTCCGGGCGCTTCGGACGGAATTCCCTTCGTCGACGAAGGAAGGCCTCGGTGAGCCGCGCCGTGGGCCGTCCACGGCCGGATCCATGGGAAACGCATGGTCCGTCGCCCCGTCGATCCGTCGATCCGTGGATCCGGTGACCCGACGCCTCCGGGTCGGCGGATCACCGGGAACGATCCGGACCCACCGTCGGCAGCCAGCCCATCTCCTCGGCGATCCGGATCGCGTCGACCCGGCCGCGGCCCCCGGTCTTGGCCACCGCGGCGGCCAGGTGGTTGCGCGCGGTGCCCGTCGAGACGAACAGCCGGGCGGCGATCTCGCTGACGGAGTCCCCCCGCGCCGCGAGCCGCAGGACCTCCGACTCCCGGGGCGTCAGCGGGTTCTCCCGGGTGTCCAGGGCGGCCAGCGCCAGCTCCGGGTCGACGACGCGCTCACCGGCGGCCACCTTGCGGATCGCCGCGGCCAGATCCCGGGCCGGGGCGTCCTTCCCGAGGAACCCGAGCGCACGGGCGGAGAGCGCGGCGCGCAGGTGGGCGGGTCGCACCAGTCCGGTGAGGACCAGCGTCCGGCAGCCGGGGAGCTTCTCGTGCAGTTCGGCGGCCGCCCGCAGCCCGTCCAGTCCGGGCAGGTCGATGTCGAGCACCGCGACGTCCGGGCGCACCTCCAGGGCGGTCGGCACCACCTGGTCCCCGCGCTCCACGTCGGCGACGACCTCCAGGTCCTCCTCGTACGCGAGGAGGGCCATCAGCGCGCCGCGCACCATGCTCATGTCCTCTGCCAGCAGGACCCTGATCATCCGCACACTCCCCCTGTCAGGTGACGGCCACGGGCGGAGTTCATTAGACAACAGGCCTTGCCAGGACCGGTTTCCGTGCTTGATCGGCCCCGAGCGGTCCTCCGGTCGGCGTAGCCTTCGTGCATGGCAGAGAGCAAGGTCCGGAAGGCCGCGGCGAAGAAGCCGGTGGCGGGGACGGCGGCGGTGAAGACGGCGGCGGTGAAGCCGAGGAAGCCGGAATCGCACCTGGCGATGGTGCGGCGGGCCCGGCGGATCAACCGCGAGCTGGCGGAGCTGTACCCGTACGCGCACCCGGAGCTGGACTTCGAGAACCCCTTCCAACTGCTGGTGGCCACCGTGCTGTCGGCGCAGACCACCGACCTCCGGGTGAACCAGACCACCCCGGCGCTGTTCGCGAAGTACCCGACGCCGGAGGACATGGCGGCGGCGAACCCGGAGGAGCTGGAGGAGGTCATCCGCCCGACCGGATTCTTCCGGAACAAGGCGAAGTCGCTCATCGGCCTGTCGATAGCGCTGCGCGACGAGTTCGGCGGCGAGGTCCCCGGTCGGCTGGCCGACCTGGTGACCCTGCCCGGCGTCGGCCGGAAGACCGCCAACGTCGTCCTCGGCAACGCCTTCGGGGTCCCCGGCATCACCGTGGACACCCACTTCGGGCGGTTGGCCCGCCGGTTCGCCTGGACCACCGAGGACGACCCGGTGAAGGTCGAGGCGGCCGTCGCCGAGATCTTCCCGAAGTCGGAGTGGACGATGCTCTCGCACCGGGTGGTCTTCCACGGCCGCCGGATCTGCCACTCCCAGAAGCCCGCCTGCGGCGCCTGCCCGATCGCGCCGCTCTGCCCCTCGTACGGCGAGGGGGAGACCGACCCGGAGAAGGCACGCAAGCTGTTGAAGTACGAGATGGGCGGCCAGCCCGGGCAGCGGCTGCGGCCGCCGGCCGACTTCCCCGGGGAGGCGGCCGCCCGCGCGGACGCCGCCGTCCACCACGGACAGGTCGCGGACCTGGCGGTGGACGCGTGAGCGGGCGGTGCGGGCACCCCGGGCCGGAGGCCGGGGGAGTCGCGCGGGGCATCGAGCTGGACGGGCTGCCGGCCTGGCTGGAGCCGGTCCGGGAGGCGGCCGAGCGGGTGATGCCGGAGCAGCTGAGCCGGTTCCTGCCACCGGCCGAGGGCGGCCGTCCGGCGGCCGTGCTGATGCTGTTCGGCGAGGGGCCGCAGGGCCCGGACCTGCTGCTGATCGAGCGGGCCCGCTCGCTGCGCTCGCACGCCGGGCAGCCGTCCTTCCCGGGCGGCGCGCTGGATCCGGAGGACGGCGACCCGAACGGCCCGGGCCCGATCGCGGCGGCGCTGCGCGAGGCCTGGGAGGAGACCGGCCTGGACCCGGCCGGGGTGCAGGTGTTCGCCGAGCTGCCCAGGCTGTACATCCCGGTGAGCAGCTTCGTGGTGACCCCGGTGCTCGGCTGGTGGCGCGAGGAGTCGCCGGTGCGCCCGGTGGACGCGGCGGAGACCGGCGCGGTGTTCCGGGTCACCGTCGCGGAGCTGGCGGACCCGGAGAACCGGGTGCGGCTGCGCCATCCGTCCGGGCACGTCGGGCCCGCCTTCGCGGTCGCCGGGCGGCTGGTCTGGGGCTTCACCGCCGGGGTGATCGACCGGGTGCTGCACCACAGCGGCCTGGAGCTGCCCTGGGACCCGTCCAAGGTCGTCGACCTGTCGGACGAGGCGCTGGCCCTGGTCCAGGGCGACCTCGAACACTCCCGGGTGCTGCCGGGCGGCGACGCCGACGCTTCGTGACGGGCCGCCGGCGCGTCCGGCGCGCGGGCCGTGGGAGGGTGTCCGAGTGAACGTCCTGGATGTGCTGCTGATCGCCGCGGCCGTGGCATTCGCCGTGTCGGGCTACCGGCAGGGCTTCGTGGTCGGCGTGCTCTCACTGGTCGGCTTCCTCGGTGGCGGCCTGCTCGCCGTCGAGCTGCTGCCGCTGCTGCTGCTCGACCACATCGGCCCCGGCACGACGGCCTCGGTGGTGGCCGTGGTGGTGGTGATCGTCCTCGCCGCGATCGGCCAGGCGGTCACCGCGCACTTCGGCTGGAAGCTGCGCGGGCACATCGGGCGCCGTCCGGCCCGGGTGCTGGACGCGAGCGGCGGCGCGGTGGTGAACGTCGTCTCGATGCTGCTGGTGGCCTGGCTGATCGGTTCGGCGCTGGCCGGGGCGTCGCTCCCGACGGTCTCCAAGCAGGTCCGGTCCTCGGCGGTCCTCGGCGGGGTGCAGAACGCGCTGCCCGACGACGCGCCGAACTGGTTCTCGGACTTCTCCAAGGTGCTCGCCCGCAACGGCTTCCCGCAGGTCTTCAACCCCTTCGAGCACGAGCCGATCACCCAGGTCGACAGCCCCGACCCCGCGCTGGCCGGCAGCCCGGCGGTGGCGCGGGCCCGGCAGAGCCTGGTCAAGGTGGTCGGCACGGCGACCTCCTGCGGCAAGACCCTGGAGGGCAGCGGCTTCGTCTTCGCCCCGCACCGGGTGATGACCAACGCCCACGTGGTCGGCGGGGTCAACGAGCCGACCGTGCAGATCGGCGGCGTCGGCCAGCTGTACGACGCGACGGTGGTCCGCTACGACTGGCAGCGCGACATCGCCGTCCTGGACGTGCCCAAGCTGAACGCGCCCCCGCTGGCCTTCGCGGGCGAGGCCAGGACCAACGACAGCGCGATCGTGGCCGGCTTCCCGGAGAACGGCGCCTTCAACGTCCAGCCGGCCCGCATCCGCGGCCGGATCCAGGCCAACGGCCCGGACATCTACCACCGCGGCCAGGTGGTCCGCGACGTCTACTCGGTGCGTTCGCTGGTCCGGCAGGGCAACAGCGGCGGACCGCTGCTCACCCCGGACGGCGAGGTGTACGGCGTGGTCTTCGCCAAGTCCCTGGACAGCGCGGACACCGGCTACGTGCTGACCGCGGCCGAGGTGCGCGAGGACGCCGTGCAGGGCGGCGCCGCGACCGCCCGGGTGGACACCCAGGGCTGCGCGCTCTGACCGGGGGCCGGAGCCCGGGGGAGTCGCGCCGGGCCGGAGCGGCCGATATCCGTCGCTCCGTCAGACGGCACTGGTAGCCTCGGCCGCGCTCACCCGTTCGGCTCAACCGGGCGCCGTCCCGGGTGGGCCCGACAGGAGGTCGTGGCAGTCCGATGATGGGTCACTCGCACGCGGTGAGCGGGGCGATGCTGTACGCGGCCTCGGCCCCCTTCCTGCCCCCGCTGCTGCTGCACACCACCCTGCAGCCCGCGGACATACTGATGGGCACGGTGCTGTGCGCGGGCGCGGCCCTGCTGCCGGACCTCGACCACCACGACGGCTCGATCGCCAACTTCCTCGGTCCGGTCTCCAAGATGCTCTGCCGGTTCGTGGCCTGGATCTCCGGCGGCCACCGGCACGCCACCCACTCGCTGCTGTTCGTCGCGCTGATGGGCGCCGGCACCTGGGCCGGGGTCACCTACCTGGGCCGCTACTTCACCCTCGGGCTGACCTTCTTCCTGCTGGCGCTCGCGATCCGGGCGCTGCGGCTCTGCCCGCCGGGCGACGGCCCGGAGGCGTGGATCACCGTCATCGGCCTGGCCGCGCTCGGCACCTTCGGGATGAACACCTGGATGCCCAACTCGCCCGGCTGGCTGCCGTACGCGGTGGCCCTGGGCACGCTGGCGCACCTGCTCGGCGACTGCCTGACCAAGAAGGGCGCGCCGCTGCTCTGGCCGCACAAGGAGCGCTACGAGGTCGTGCTGATCAAGCGCAGCGGGAACAGCGTCGAGACCAAGGTGCTGGTGCCGATCATGTCGGTGGCGACCTTCGTCCTGCTCTGGTTCACCGCGCTGTCGCCGACGATCGTGAACTGAGGCGACGGTGTCTGTGACGACGGTGAACTGAACGGGCCCGCCGGGCCCGCCGGGCGCTTCCGGCGCCCGGCGCACCGGCCGATGGTGGACGCGGCGCGAGGCCTCAGGTCTCGCGCCGCAGTCGTGCGCCCACCCAGCGGGCGCGCCGGCCGAGGATGCGGGGGATGCCGAGCTGCCGCCGCTCCGTGCGCTGACGGCCGTCGGGGCCGTCGAAACCGAGGTCGTCCGCCCGGTCGGGCCGGTGGGCGGAGCGCTGGGGGCTGTTGTGACGTCGGCCGCGCGGGGCGCCGCCGCTTTCGGGCATCCAACTCATACCGGAAGGGATGCCCCTGGGCCGGTGGAGGTAACCGCCCGGGCCTCGCCGAAATTGGCCTATGCGGTTGTCATATGAGCGTAAAGATAGGGGAGTTGGGGCCGAGAGCCCGCCCCGTGGACCGCACGTACGGCCGCGTCCCGGCTCGGTGCGACCGTGCCCCCCATTCCGTACGGCCGTGCCCCCGGTTCGTGCGGCCGCACCGGGCGGGACCGTACCGGGTCACTCCTTGTGGCGGCCGATCCAGTCCAGCAGCTCGGCGGTGAACTCCTCCGGCGCCTCCTCGTGCGGGAAGTGCCCGACCCCCGGCAGCAGCCGCCAGCGGTACGGCGCCGCGACGTACTCGCCGCCGCCGAGCGCGGTGTGCGACAGCAGCACCGGGTCCGCGGCGCCCTGGACGTGCAGGGTCGGCGCGGTGATCGGCTTCTTCATCCGCCGGGCGAACTGGATGCCGTCCGGCCGGGCCATCGAGCGCAGCAGCCAGCGGTACGGCTCGATCGAGCAGTGGGCGGTGCTGGGGATCTGGATCGCCTGCCGGTACGCGTGCAGCGCGGCCTCGTCCAGGCCGTTCGGACCGGTCCAGGAGGTCAGGTAGCGGCCGACCAGCTCGGCGTCGTCGGCCACCAGGCGGCGTTCCGGTATCCACGGCCGCTGGAAGCCCAGCACGTGGTCGAAGGCGGCGAACTGCCGGCGGTCGGTCAGCAGCGCGCGGCGCAGGTCCCGCGGGTGTGCGGCGGAGACCACGGTGAGGCTCTGGATGACGGACGGCCGCATCACCGCCGCCACCCAGGCCAGGGTGCCGCCGGAGGCGTGCCCGACCAGGTGCGCCCGGCGCTCGCCGAGCGAGCGGATCACCCCGGTGATGTCCAGGGCGAGGTTGCCAGGGTCGTACCCCCGCGGGGTGCGGTCGCTGCCGCCTATGCCGCGCAGGTCGAGCGCCACCGCCCGGTAGCCGGCCTCGGCGAGCGCGGTCAGCTGGTGGCGCCAGGCCCACCAGTACTCGGGCCAGCCGTGCACCAGCAGCACCAGCGGGCCGGAGCCCAGCTCGGCGATGTGGAAGCGGGCGCCGTTGGCCGCGAGGTCGCGGTGCGTCCACGGGCCGGGCTGCCGGACGTTCCAGGCCTCGCCGCTCTCCGCCGAGGTCCCGGCGGAGAGCGGACTGTTGTCCTCGGGGCCGGTGTCCTCGGAGGCGGCGCCGGGGCCGCCGGGGCCTTCGGGGCCTTCGGGAGTGAGCCCGGCGCCGGAGTCAGGACCGGAGTCGGGGCCGGAGTCGGCGGACGGCTGCGCGGGCACGGGCGTCTGGTCAAGCGGCATACCGAGAGCGTGTCACATCCGCGCGTCGGACACGTGCCCGGCACTCGTTGTCGGCCGGTCCGGCGCCCGTCGACGCGGCGCCGTCCGCCCCTTGCTGTTGCCCTGCTGCCCTGGCGTCGTCCTGCCGCAGCCCCGGCGGCGCCTGGTCGGTGACGGGACGCCGGTTATGGGGCGCCGGTTACCGGGCGCCGGTTGCCGGGCGCCGGTTGCCGGGCGCCGGTTTACGGGATGCGGCCGAAGGCCCGGTCGATCTCCTCCTGGGTGGCCGGGCGCGGCCGGGCGTTCTTCAGCACGTCGGCGGTCTTCTGGGCGCCCTCGATGGTGCGCACCGGCTTCTCGATCTTCTTGAACGAGCGCCAGGCCAGCATCCCGAGCAGCACCGCGAGCAGCAGGTAGGCGCCCGCCACGATCAGGAAGGACCAGCCCAGCGACAGGCCCAGCGCGTGGATGCCGAAGGCCGCCGCGGCGCTCAGCATCGGGATGGAGAACAGCGCCACCACGCCGGCGACGATCAGCGAGACGCCGCCCGAGACGCCGCGCTTGACGTCCGCCCGGATCTCGGACTTGGCGAGCGCGATCTCGTCGTGGACCAGCGCGGACAGGTCGGCGGTGGCCGCCGCGAACAGCTGCCCCACCGAACGCTCGCCCTCGTAGGGCGCCCGGCCGTTGCTGGACGGGTCTGCGGCTCCTGCGGGCATCAGCGGTTCTCCTCTGCGGCTGTACGGCGTGACGCCGCCGCGGGTGTGCGGTTCCGGGGGCCGGTGGGGGGTCCGGAGGCGTCTGTGGGTTGTCGACAGCTCAGAATCATGCCCCTACCGGTCAGTCGGACACCACTCCGGGGCCCCGCCGGAGGGACGTGTCCCGGCGGCCGGGGCGCTCCGGAGGCCTCCCGGAGGGGTTTGCGGGGCGCTCTTCCGGAGGGGTTCTCCAGGGGGCTCCCAGGTGCCTCAGCCGGGCTGGCCAGGCCGGTCCCGGGGGCCGGGGGAGGGGTCCTGCCCCTCGTCGGTCGTCGGGTGGGCCGCCTCGCCGACCCGTGCCCGCCAGGCCGGGTCGTCCTCCTGGTAGACGTCCGGGACACCGTCCCCGTCCAGGTCCCGGTCCTCCTCCTCGCACAGCTCGCGGTAGTGCCGGTTGCGCAGCTTCAGCAGGACCGTGGCGACCGCCGCGGCGAGCACCGAGCCGACCAGCACGGCCGTCTTGGCCCGGGCGGCGAGCGCCGGGTCGTCCGGGAAGGCCAGCTCGCTGATCAGCAGCGAGACGGTGAAACCTATGCCCGCGAGCACCGAGACCGCGACCATGTCGGCCCACTTGAGCCGCGGGTTCAGCTCGGCCCTGGTGAACCGGGCGGTCAGCCAGGCGCCGCCCAGCACGCCCACCGACTTGCCGACCAGCAGACCGATCACGATGCCGAGCGGTGCGGCCTGGGTGAACACCTCGCGCAGCTTCGGACCGGAGACGGCCACGCCGGCCGAGAACAGGGCGAACACCGGGACGGCCAGGCCGGCCGAGAACGGGCGGACCAGGTGCTCGATGTGCTCGCCGGGGGAGTGCTGCTCGTCGCCCTCCCGGTGGCAGCGCAGCATCAGGCCCATCGCGACGCCCGCCACCGTGGCGTGGATGCCGCTCTCGTGCATCAGCGCCCAGTTCACGACGGCCAGCGGCACGAAGAGGTACCAGCCGTGGACACCGCGCCGGTGCAGGAACCAGAACAGCACCAGCCCGGCGAAGGCGAGGCCGAGCGCCCAGAACTTGATGCCGTGGCTGTAGAAGATCGCGATGATCAGGATCGCGATCAGGTCGTCGACGACCGCCAGGGTGAGCAGGAAGGCGCGCAGCGCGGACGGCAGGTGGCTGCCGACCACGGCCAGCACGCCGAGCGCGAAGGCGATGTCGGTGGCGGTCGGGATCGCCCAGCCGCCGGGGTGCCCGCCGGGGCCGGAGTTCACCAGGGCGAAGAGGATCGCGGGCAGCGCCACCCCGCAGACGGCGGCGACCACGGGCAGCAGCGCGGCACTGGGTGTGCGCAGCTCACCCGCGACGAACTCGCGCTTGAGCTCGATCCCGGCGACGAAGAAGAAGATCGTCAGCAGGCCGTCCTTGGCCCAGGTGGCCAGGGAGAGGTCGAGGTGGAGCGGGGCGGAGGGGCCGACGGTGTAGTCGAGCACGCTCTGGTAGGCCTGCGGCCAGACGTTGGCCCAGATCAGCGCGATGACGGCGGCGCCCAGCAGCAGCATGCCGCCGACCGTCTCGGTGCGCAGGGCGTCGGTGATGAAGGTGCGCTCGGGCAGTGACAGCCGGCCGAGGAACTGCCGGCGGCGGTTCGTCGGCTCGTGGACGGGCGGCTGGTCGGTCACGGGGACCTCCTGGGGCTGGGAGCGGCAACGGATGCACGGGTGGTGCAGTTGCCGACCAGACTTCCCGGCGCGCCCTGTGACGCCCGCGACTCCCGTCAGGGATCTTGATGCGTCCTTAATAGTCTAGCGGGACGTTTGGGTGACATCCGGATTGTCCTATCCAAGGACTTAAGCCCTACGGGCCGGTTCTGCACTCCGGAGGAGCAGCGACCCGGCACCCGAACGGCCGCTCTGTATCCGAACGGGTGCGGAAGCGGCGGTTGACGGAACGACCGGCGGAACGACCGGCGAGACGGCCGACGAGACGGCCGACGAGACGGTTGTCGTACGGCTGACGAAACGGATGGCGAAACGGCTGTGCCCCGGACGGGGATCACCGTCCGGGGCACAGCCGTTGTCTCAGTGGGTCAGCCGTCGCGGACCCGGAGGGTCAGCGGCCGCCGGCCCGGTGGGCTCAGCCGTTGCCGTTGTCCGAGGACGGCAGCTGGGCCTGGATCTGGCTCATCACCGTGCTGTCCGCCAGGGTGGTGGTGTCACCGACCTCGCGGCCCTCGGCGATGTCGCGCAGCAGGCGGCGCATGATCTTGCCGGAGCGGGTCTTCGGCAGCTCGCCGACCACCTTGATCTGCTTCGGCTTGGCGATCGGGCCGAGCGTGCGGCCGACGTGGGCCCGCAGCTCCTCGACCAGCTCGGGGCTCTCGGTGGCACCGCCGCGCAGGATCACGAAGGCGACGATGGCCTGGCCGGTGGTGGCGTCGGTCGCGCCGACCACGGCGGACTCGGCCACGGACGGGTGGCCGACCAGGGCCGACTCGACCTCGGTGGTCGAGATGTTGTGGCCCGAGACGAGCATGACGTCGTCCACCCGGCCGAGCAGCCAGATGTCCCCGTCCTCGTCCTTCTTGGCGCCGTCACCGGCGAAGTAGCGGCCCTCGAAGCGCGACCAGTAGGTGTCGATGTAGCGCTGGTCGTCGCCCCAGATGGTGCGCAGCATGGACGGCCACGGCTCGGTGAGCACCAGGTAGCCGCCGGAGCCGTTCGGCACCTCGGCGGCGTTGTCGTCCACCACGGTGGCCGCGATGCCCGGCAGGGCGCGCTGGGCCGAGCCCGGCTTGGTCTCGGTGACGCCCGGCAGCGGGCTGATCATGATGGCGCCCGTCTCGGTCTGCCACCAGGTGTCCACGATCGGACACGTGCCGCCGCCGATGTGCTCCCGGTACCAGATCCAGGCCTCGGGGTTGATCGGCTCGCCGACGCTGCCCAGCACCCGCAGCGAGGACAGGTCGAACTTCGCGGGGATGTCGTCGCCCCACTTCATGAAGGTGCGGATCGCGGTCGGCGCGGTGTAGAGGATGGTCACGCCGTACTTCTGGACGATCTCCCAGAACCGGCCCTGGTGCGGGGTGTCCGGGGTGCCCTCGTAGATGACCTGGGTGGCGCCGTTGGAGAGCGGCCCGTAGACGATGTACGAGTGGCCGGTGACCCAGCCGATGTCGGCGGTGCACCAGTAGACGTCGGTCTCCGGCTTGAGGTCGAAGACCGCGTGGTGGGTGTAGCTGGCCTGGGTGAGGTAGCCGCCCGAGGTGTGCAGGATGCCCTTGGGCTTACCGGTGGTGCCCGAGGTGTAGAGGATGAACAGCGGGTGCTCGGCGTCGTGCGCCTCGGGGGTGTGCTCGGTGGACTGGCGCGCGGTGATCTCGTGCCACCAGACGTCGCGGCCCTCGGTCCACGGGATGTCCTGCCCGGTGCGGCGGACCACCAGGACGTGCTCGACGCCGTCGGCCTTGGTGAGCGCCTCGTCGATGGCCGGCTTGAGGGCGGAGGGCTTGCCGCGCCGGTAGCCGCCGTCGGCGGTGATGACGAGCTTGGCCTCGGCGTCCTGGATGCGGGAGGCGACGGCGTCGGAGGAGAAGCCGCCGAAGACCACCGAGTGGGTGGCGCCGATCCGGGCGCAGGCGAGCATCGCGACGACCGCCTCGGCGATCATCGGCAGGTAGACGGCGACCCGGTCGCCCTTGCGGACGCCGAGCTCCAGCAGCGCGTTCGCGGCCTGCGAGACCTCGTCCTTGAGCTGGGCGTACGTGATCGAACGGCCGTCGCCGGGCTCGCCCTCGAAGTGGATGGCGACCCGGTCGCCCAGGCCGTTCTCCACGTGGCGGTCGACGCAGTTGTACGCGACATTGAGCTTGCCGTCGGCGAACCACTTGGCGAAGGGAGGGTTGGACCAGTCGAGGGTCTCGGTCGGCTCGACGGCCCAGGTGAGGCGACGGGCCTGCTCGGCCCAGAAGCCCAGACGGTCCTCGGAGGCCTGCGCGTACGCGGCCACGGTGACGTTGGCGGCGGCGGCGAGCTCTGCCGGAGGGGCGAAGCGCCGCTCCTCCTTGAGCAGGTTGGCCAGGCTCTCGTTGCTCAACGCGCACTCCTCATCGAGTCATGATCGGGGGCGATCCCGTGCGTGGGGATTGTCCCGTGTGTCCCAGCGCACAGCTCACCAGGCGAACGGGGCAGTTGACAAGAGGCTCCTGTGAATTGGTGTAGACCTTTGACCGACGGCCGGGCGGCGGCCGACCGGCGACCGGCCGGCCTCGCGTCCGGTCCGCCGCGGAGGACCGGACGGCCGTTCGGGGGTGGGTGGGCCCGTGCCCCGGCCCGCCCGGCGGGGACACGGACCCGGCTCTCAGGCGGCCAGCCGGGGGCCCTCCTCGCCGCCCTCGACCGGAACCCGATCATCCTCCCTCACCCGTTCGGCCGATGCTGTGTTCGGCCGGACATCGGGGCCGGTTCCGATGGGGGCCTCGGTGTGGTGTTCGATTCCGTTCGCGTCCTTCCCGGTGCGGGCCTCGACCGGGCTGAACGTCCCGGCTGCCCGGTCGAGGACGTAGGCCTGGGCCGTCGCGAGGTCGAAGTACATCCCGACCAGCCGCAGGGTGCCCTCCTCGACCCGGCGCTCCACCGCCGGGTTGGCCAGCAACTGGTCCAGCTGCTGGACCACGTTGGTGATGCAGAGCTGCTCCACGACGTCCACCGCGGGCCGGGCGGCGAACTCCGCCGGGACCCGTCGGAGCCGGTCCAGCGAGCCGCGGCCGTTGCGCAGCCAGCGGGTCAGCGGGGTGGGCGGCCCGGGGCGCTCGTGCACGCCGTCCAGCAGGGCCTGCATCGCGCCGCAGCCGGAGTGGCCGCAGACCGTGATCGAGCGCACCTCCAGCACCTCGACCGCGTACTGCACCGCGGCGGCCACCGAGTCGTCCGCCGCGCCGGGTTCGTGCGGGGCCGGCACCAGGTTGCCCACGTTCCGCACGGTGAACAGGTCCCCCGGACCGCTGTTGGTGATCATGCTGGTGACCATCCGGGAGTCCGCGCAGGTCAGGAAGAGTTGGGAGGGCGTCTGCCCCTCGCGCGCCAGCCGGGCGAGTTCCGGCCGGACCAGCGGGGCGGTGTGCAGCTGGAACACCCGGACGCCGTCCAGCAGTCGGCCGTGCGGGTCCTCCTGCTGCTCGATGCAGTGGTGGCCGACCCAGGGCGTCCAGGCCCGGCAGCGGTGCGGGCCCGGTGAACTGCCCGCACGCACGGTGCCGTCCGGGTCGAGCACCTCGTCGTCCTGGCGGCGCGTCACCATCGAGACCAGGCCGCCCGCCTCCTGGTGCCCGGCCCGCCAGGTGTGCAGCGTCTCGTACGCGGCGTGGTCCAGGAAGGAGCCGTCGTGGACCACGGTGACCTCGGCCCCGGCCGGGATGCCGGCCAGTGCCCGACCGAGCCGGGGCACGGTGGTGAAGGTGAGCGGGCCGTGCGTCCGGACGGTGACCGCGCCCCCGGGGCCGGTCTCCACGTCCACGTGGGCGCGGGTCAGCCGGTAGAGGGCGAGCAGGACGGCGGTGCCGGCGCCGATCGCGACGCCCCACAACACGCCGGCGGCCACCACGCCGAGCACGGTGATCAGGTAGACCGGGAACTCGCGGTGCCGGTGCACCTTGCGGATGTGCGCGAAGCTCACCATCTGCAGCCCGACCACCAGCACCAGCGCGGCGAGCGCGGCCAGGGGGATCCGGCGCAGTCCGCCGGTCAGCGCCAGCGCGGCGGCCAGCACCCAGACGCCGTGCAGCACCGAGGCCCACCTGGTCTGGCCACCGGCCCGCACGTTGGCGGTGCTGCGCACCGCGCCCCCGGCGACCGGCAGCCCGCCGACCAGTCCGCTCACCAGGTTGGCGAGGCCCTGCCCACGCAGTTCGCGGTCGAGGTCGCCGGTGCGGCGGGACATCCGGTCGGTCGCGACGGCGGACAGCAGCGACTCCACGCTGGCCACGGCGGTGACGGTGAGGACGGCGGCGAGCAGCCCGAGGACCGGGCCGTGCGGCAGCGCGGGCAGGAGCGCCTGCGGCCGCCAGGCGGGCGGCTCGATGTGGGCGAGCCGCAGGTCCAGGGCGAACACGAGGGCGGTGGCCAGTGCGACCCCGGCCAGCGGGCCGGGGACCCTGGCCAGCCGGGCGCCGAACTCGCCCGCTCGGCCGGGCAGTCGGCCGAGCCGGGGCCAGCCGACCAGGACGGCCACGGTCACCGCGCCGGCCAGCAGTGCGGGTGGGTGCGGGCCGGCCAACTGGCCGGGAAGGGCCAGGATGTCGGCGATCGCGGAGCTCTGCGGCGAGCCGCCGAGGACGACGTGCAGCTGCGCGATGGCGATGGTGATCCCGACCCCCGCCAGCATGCCGTGCACGATCGCGGGCGAGACGGCGAGCGCGGTCCGGGCCACCCGGCGTGCGCCGAGCAGGAGTTGGAGCAGTCCGGCGGCGACGGTGAT
Source organism: Kitasatospora sp. NPDC001261 (assembly GCF_042896795.1). NCBI lineage: Bacteria > Bacillati > Actinomycetota > Actinomycetes > Kitasatosporales > Streptomycetaceae > Kitasatospora > Kitasatospora sp. NPDC001261. The sequence goes on along the minus strand of NZ_JBIAXP010000026.1, from coordinate 53,750 downwards.
GGCGCAGGTGGCCCGCCAGCCGTACTGGGCGATCAGTCCGGCGGTGATCACCGTCAGCGCCGCCGAGGGGCCGCTGACCTGGAGCGGTGTGCCGCCGAACAGCCCGACCACGATGCCGCCCACGGCCGCGGCGGCCAGGCCGGCGGTGAGCGGGGCGCCGGTGGCGAGCGCGATGCCGAGGGAGAACGGCACGGCGATCAGGAAGACCACGAGGGACGCGGAGAGGTCCTGGGCCCACCGGATGCGGGGGCCCGCGCCCGGCGGCGCGTGGTCGGTGGTGTCGGAGGCGATGGGGGCACTGGAGATGTCGAGGGTCATTGTCTTCCCGTCTGTCCGGGGGAGCGAACGCAGTCAGGTCCGGCGGTGAATCCGGGGTGGGGCTCCGGGGCGGATCGGCTGTCGTGGGCGCGACGGTGTGGCGGGATGGCGTGGGCGCGGCGGGGGAGTGCGGGTGTCACCGGCCGGCGTTGACCATCAGGCCCGCCAGGGCTTCGGGCGAGGTGCGGGACGTCTCACCGGGGGCCACCGGGCGAACCATCAAGACTCGGTAAACCAAGGGTAATGAAAGCTTTGCACAGCGTGGTTCCGGGAGGGAAGCGGAAAACCCCCTGATTCACCCCAATGGGTGGTGGCCTAACGGTCGGGAATCTGCTGGTCGCAGCGGTCGTGGCTCCCGTCCGCCGGGGTCGGCTCCGGGGCCGGGCGCGGCGAACGGGCCGCGACCTCCCGGAGCGGGGGAGGTCGCGGCCCGTTCGGCGGCGGTGGTGGGGGTCAGGCGCGGGCGCCCGCCGGGGCGGTGCGCGTGTCGCCGTCCGCGAACCCGCCCAGGACGAAGTCCTCGTCCACCTGGGTCGCGAGGTCGATGCCGACCTTGGAGTTGGCCCAACTCTCCGCGTTGCGGCGGTGGAAGAGCACCGCCTGCTCGGTGTAGCGGCGCGCGTCCCGCCGCCCGTACGCCGCGTCGGCCTCGATCCGCAGCTCCTCCAGCACGGCCCGGTCGGCCGTCTCCAGGGACTTCAGCGGCGGTTCGGCGCCCTGCTCCAGGCGGCGCACCCAGTCCGACTGCCGGAAGGTGGTGAGCAGGTCGTCGCCGACCTCGCGGCGCAGGAAGGCCAGGTCGTCCGGCCCCTGCACCTTGTTGCCGACCACCCGCAGCCGCACGCCGAAGTCGCGGGCGTAGTCCTTGTACTGGCGGTAGACGGAGACGCCCTTGCGGGTCGGTTCGGCGACCAGGAAGGTCAGGTCGAAGCGGGTGAACAGGCCGGAGGCGAAGGAGTCCGAGCCCGCGGTCATGTCGGTCACCAGGTACTCGCCCGGGCCGTCCAGCAGGTGGTTGAGCAGCAGCTCCACCGCGCCGACCTTGGAGTGGTAGCAGGCCACCCCGAGGTCCTCCTCGGTGAACGCGCCGGTCGCCAGCAGCCGGACCGAGCCCTCGTCCAGCGCGATCGGGCGGGCGCAGGCGGCGTAGACCGGGTTCTCCTCGACGATCCGCAGCAGCCGCGAACCGCGGCCGGGCGGCGTGGTTTTGATCATCTCGTCGGAGGAGCGGATGAGCGGGTTGCTGCCGCGCAGGTACTCCTTGATCTCCGGCAGGTGCCCGCCCAGTGAGGGCAGGGCGGCGGCCTGATCGTCCGTCAGGCCCAGTGCGGGGCCCAGGTGCTGGTTGATGTCGGCGTCCACGGCGACGACCGGCCGGCCCAGGGCTGCCAGGTGGCGGATGAACAGCGCGGACAGCGTGGTCTTCCCGCTGCCGCCCTTGCCGACGAAGGCGATCTTCATCTGGGGACTCCGGCTCTCGCTCAGGGCCCTCGCTGCGGGCCGTCCGCCCAGGGGTCGCGCGACGCCGCCCCTAGTTGGAAATCGTTATCGTCTCCGATAGCGGCCATGCTAGCCGGGGTTTGGGTGTCGCCGGGGGCGGGAAGTGAGGATTGCCTCTAACGGGTGATGCGGGGTTGCTGTTCCGGGAGGGGCGGCCCGTTCATTACTCTCGGGTAGGTGAGCACTGGAACTGATCCCCTCGCCCCGCTGGCCCAGCTCCCCGGGGTGCCCGACGCGGTCGCCGAGGTGCGCAAGGCCGTCGACCGGCTCTACGGCCACCGGGTGATGCGCCGCCGCGCGGCCGAGGTCACCTCCGAGTCCGCGCTGCGCGGCGCCCGCGCGTCGGCGGCCCTGGCCGGGGCCGACTGGCCGCTGGAGGAGGTCCGCCGCCGCAGCGACTTCGGCGCGGACCCCGAGGCCCGGACGGTCGGCGCGGCCCTGCGGATCGCCGCCGAGGCCGGCCAGCTGCTCAGCATCTGGCGGCACTCGCCGCTCCAGGTGCTGGCCCGGCTGCACCTGCTCGCGGTCGGCGACGGCGATCCGGCCGCCGGGCGCCCGCGGCGGGCCGGGGAGGGCGCGGAGGTGCTGTTCCCGCAGGAGCTGGAGCCGGTGGAGAGCGTCGAGGTCGAGGCCGTCGACGGGCCGCCGCCCGTGCTGCCGCCCGCTCCGGGTGCGGAGGAGGTCGCGGCCCGGCTCGACCAGCTCTCCCGGCTGCTGGTGGCGCGTGCGGAGGGCCAGGGCGTGGGCACGCCGGCCCTCGTCGTGGCCTCGGTGGTGCACGGCGAACTGCTCGCGCTGCGGCCGTTCGGCGCCCACAACGGCGTGATCGCGCGGGCCGCCCAGCGGATCGTGCTGATCGCCGAGGGGCTCGACCCGAAGTCGATCTGCCCGGCCGAGGTCGGCCTGGCCGAGCTGGGCACCGCCGCCCACCGCCGAGCCCTGGCCGGCTACCTGGCGGGAACCCCTGAGGGGATGGCGGCCTGGATCGCGTACAGCGGTCGGGCGCTGCGGCTCGGGGTGCGGGAGAGCACGGCGGTCTGCGAGGCGATGCAGCGCGGGATGGTCTGAGCGCCCCGACCGGGACGGCGCGCGCGCCCCGAGAGGGGGCGCGCGGAGACGAGGATGCGGCGGCACCTGCTCCTGCCGGGTGCCGCCGCTGGTGCAGATACCGGGTGACCATGCATGCACCGGAAGTGCCGATCAGACGGGGATCCTGCCCGTTCGTCTGGTCCGGCGGCCCGACAGCGGGTCGGCTGCATGTGGGTGCCCGGATATCTGTACGTGCGGTCCGTGGGGCCTGAACTGCGTTGTCGGTTTGACCTCTTAAGGTCCTGACCGGGTCTCGCGGGCCGTGCTTCATTTGTATCGCGTTTCGGGGGAAAGGGGAACCCGAAAAGAGAAGTCTGTCCCGATTGACCGTTTTGTCCAAGGACTGCCGGGCCGCCCGCCTCAGGCGAGGGGGCGCCTCCGGCGGGCCAGGTACCAGATCACCCCGGCGGTCACCACGGCCGTCCCGACCGCCACCGCGGTCAGCACCGAGCCGCTCGGGGCCGAGAACTCGGGCAGTCGGCGCCGCAGTTCCACCGGCTTGTCGAAGACCAGCACCGGCCACTCCCGGGCCTGCGCCTCCTTCCGCAGCGCGCGGTCCGGGTTGACCGCCGACGGGTGGCCGACCGCCTCCAGTAGCGGCAGGTCGGTGGAGGAGTCGCTGTAGGCGTAGGAGGCGGCCAGGTCGTAGCCCTCGGTCGCGGCCAACTCCCGAATGGCGGCGGCCTTGTTCTCGGCGTAGGCGTAGTACTCGATCTCGCCGGTGTAGCAGCCGTCCTCGACCTGGAGCCGGGTGGCGATCACGTGGTCCGCGCCGAGCAGCCGGCCGATCGGCTCGACCACCTCGGAGCCGGAGCTGCTGACGATCACCACGTCCCGGCCGGCCGCGTGGTGCTGCTCGATCAGCGAGGCCGCCTCGTCGTAGATGATCGGGTCGATCAGGTTGTGCAGGGTCTCGGCGACGATCTCGCGGACCTGCTGGACGTTCCAGCCCCGGGTGAGCGCGGAGAGGTACTGGCGCATCTTCTCCATCTGGTCGTGGTCCGCGCCGCCGACCAGGAAGACGAACTGGGCGTACGCGCTGCGCAGTACGGCCCGACGGTTGATCAGTCCGCCCTGGTAGAAGGGGCGGCTGAAGGCCAGTGCGCTCGACTTGGCGATGATGGTCTTGTCGAGGTCGAAGAAGGCCGCGGTGCGCAGCCCGCCGGGTCGGGGGCGAACGGGCGGGCGGAGCTCTTCGGGCCCGGTGGCGTCGCCCTGGGACTCGTCGGCGTAGTCGTCGGCGTTCTCGGTGGTGTCCACGGGAACCGAGGATAGAGGGAGCCGCAAAAGACCCCGCCATTCGGCGTACTCGCGGGCGTGCGGGTTTGTGTTTCTGGCCGCTCGGGTACACCATGGAAGTCACGGATCGTTCGCGACCGTGCTAACCCGGTCCGGCTCCTCCCCCCCGAGCCGGGCTGTGGATAGACGACCCCCGCTCTCCCCCCCGGCGGGGGTCGTCGCACGTCCGGGGCCATTTTCAGGGCTTGAACGCCCCTCGCCGCGGGTGCGCCGCCGTCGTGTCGACGGCTTACAGGGGGTGTCGCCGCTCCGGCCCGTCGATCGACTTTCGTCACTCTGTGTCGCCATTTGCTCATGCCCGTCGAGGATCGAACGGCTGGTTCCGATCGGTGGTGCGAGCCCGTTCGGAAGCCGTTCGGAAGCGGTGTCCGGAAGGCGGCGGGCGGAGGTCGGGAGAACGGCTGAACGGGACGGGGCGGGTCGCCGGTTCATCTCGGTGACCCCCTTTCGTCAATTCTTCGCCGAATAGCCCCCCGCCCGGGTGAACGTTTTCCTCCACAGCACACGAGTTATCCACAGGCAATCGGAACCCGGATGACGAAATCCGGATCTCCCCCCACCGTGATGACCGGCGGCGGTCGCCGGGCAGGGCCTCACCCCCTTCCTCCCTCAGAGGCCTGTCGGGCGGCCGTCCGCCGGAACCGTCCGACGTGCGCCGTCGGCCACCTCCGGTGGTCGGCGGCGCGGAGGGGAGCAACCATGTCGACGCCGATCGCCGACCACATCACCGCCGAGGGCCCCGCGGTCGCCGGGCCGCTCGTCGTCACCGAGGACGAGGGCCTGGCCGAGCACCTGCTGCGGATCTGCGCGGCGGCGGGCACCGAGCCGAGGCTGGTCCGGGGCGCGCCGCCGACGCGGGACCTCTGGGAAGGGGCCTCGCTGGTCCTGGTCGGGGACGACCAGGCCGTCCGCTGCTCCGGGCTGGGGCGGCGCGGCGGAGTGCTGCTGCTCGGGCTGGACCTGGACGACCCCGGGGTGTGGGTCAGAGCCGTCCAACTCGGGGCCGAGCACGTGCTGTTCCTGCCCGACGCCGAAGCCTGGCTGCTCGACCGGATCGCCGACGCGGCCGAGGGCGTCGGCTGCCCGGCGGTCACCGTCGCGGTGCTCGGCGGGTCCGGCGGCGCCGGGGCCTCGACCCTGGCCTGCGCGCTGGCGGTCACGGCCGCGCGGGCGGGCCGACGGACGATGCTCCTGGACGGCGATCCGCTGGGCGGGGGCCTCGACATCCTGCTCGGCGGCGAGCGGGTCAGCGGGCTGCGCTGGCCCGATCTGGCCGGCTCCCGCGGGCGGGTCAGCGGGGCCGAGCTGGCCCGGGCGCTGCCCGCGCTCAAACGGCTCTCCGCGCTGTCCTGCCTGTCCTGGGACCGCGGCGACACCCTGACGGTGCCGCCGGAGGCCATGCGCAGCGTGCTGGCCGCCTCCAGACGGCGCGGCGGGCTGGTGGTGGTCGACGTGCCCCGGCACCTCGACGCGGCCGCCGGGCAGGCGCTGGAGCAATCCGACCTGGCGCTCCTGGTGGTGTCGGCCGAGCTGCGCGCGGTCGCCGCCGCCGACCGGGTCGCGGCGGCGGCCCGGATGCGGCTCGGGGACGTCCGGGCCGTGGTGCGGCCGGTGCGGGCCGGCGGGCTCCCGGCCCGGCAGATCGTCCGCGGGCTGCGGTTGCCGCTGGCGGGGGAGCTGGAGCCGGAGCCGGGCCTGGCCCAGGACGTCGTGAAGGGCGTCCCGCCCGGAAGCCGGGAGGGCGGCCCGCTCGCGCGCTTCTGCGCGAGCTTCCTGACCGAGGTGCTGCCGCCGGTGCCGGTGGCCGGAGGAGGTGTGTACTGATGGTCCGTCTGCGCAGAACGGTCCTTCGGAGCGGATCGCCCGGTCCGGGCGGCGGTGCGCGGGAGCACCGGCCGCTGCGGAGCGTGCCGCCGCCCGGCGGGCCGCCGGAGCCCGGGCACGGGCCCTGTCCGTACGGTCGTACGGCCCGCGAGCAGCGGGCGGCGGCCCTGGTGGACGCGGTCCGGCTGCGGCTGGCCGAGTCGGGGGCCGCTCCGACGGCAGGCTCGGTCGCGGCCGCGCTGCGGGCCACCCGCCCGCCGCTCGGCGGGGACGAGGTCCTGGACACCGTGCGCTCGCTGCGCGCCGAACTGGTGGGTGCGGGCCCGCTGGACCGGCTGCTGGCGGCGCCCGACGTCACGGACGTCCTGGTGAACGGTCCGGACGAGGTGTGGGTCGACCGTGGCGGCGGCCTGCAGCGAACCACCGGAGTCCGTTTCGCCGACGCCGAGGCGGTGCGGCGGCTGGCCCACCGGCTGGCCACGGCGGCCGGCCGGCGGCTGGACGACGCCCGCCCGTGGGTGGACGCCCGGCTGCCGGACGGCACCCGGCTGCACGCCGTACTGCCGCCGATCGCGGCCGGCTGCACGCACATCTCGCTGCGGGTCTGCCGCCCCCGGCCCTTCACGCTCGACGAGCTGGTGGCGGGCGGGTCGCTGCCACCAGAGGGTGCGGAACTGCTCGCGGGCATCGTGCGGGCCCGGCTGTCGCTGCTCGTCTCCGGCGGGACGGGCTCGGGGAAGACGACGCTCCTGTCGGCCCTGCTCGGTCTGGTCGGGCCGGACGAGCGGATCGTGCTCGCCGAGGACTCCGCCGAGCTGCAACCGGCCCACCCGCACGTGGTCCGGTTGCAGAGCCGGCCTCCCAACCAGGAGGGGCTGGGCGAGTTCACCCTGCGGGACCTCGTCCGCCAGGCGCTGCGGATGCGTCCGGACCGGCTGGTGATCGGCGAGGTCCGCGGGCCCGAGGTGTCGGACCTGCTGGCCGCGCTGAACACGGGGCACGAAGGCGGCTGCGGCACGGTCCACGCCAACACGGCGGCGGACGTGCCGGTCCGGCTGGAGGCCCTGGGCGCGCTCGCGGGCCTCGACCGGACGGCGCTGCACGGCCAACTGCGGGCCGCGCTCGACGTGGTGGTGCACCTGGTCCGCGATCCGGGCTCGGGGCGGCGCCGGGTGGCGGAGATCCACACGCTGGCCGGGGCCGGTGACGGGTCGGCCGTGACCACACCCGCGGTGGCCTTCCCGGCGTCCGGTGGCCTGAGCCCCGGTGCGGGGTGGGAGCGGCTGGTCGGACTGCTGGCGGCGCGCGGGGTGTCGCTCGGGCGGGGGCGCCCGTGATCGCGGTGACGGTGACCGGGCCGGTGGGCGCGGACGTGCGGGTGGTGGAAGTCGCCTTCGCCCTGTTGGTGGGCGGGTGCGCCGTGGGAGCTCTGGTGCTGCTCGGCGGCGCGGGCCGGAAAGACCGAGGTCAACGGAGGTGGGTGAAGTGATTCAGAGTCAGCTCGCGTTCTGCTGGGTGCTGGCGTTGTTCCTGGTGGCCGTCGCCGCGTGGCGTGCGGTGCAGGGGCAGTTGCCGGGCGGGCAGCGCTCCAGGCTGGTGTTGGCGGGCAGCGGGCCTCCGGTGCGGGGGCCCGGCCCGGAGATCGAGGTGCGGTTCTGGGCCAGGGGGCTGCTGCCGGGCTTCCTGGTTCCCGAACTGCTGCTCCTTCCACTGGGGTTGGCCGCCGGGCAGGCCACCGCCTCACCGGTGCCGGTGCTCGCGGCCGCGCTGGCCGTCCTGCCGCTGCGCAGGTGGCGGCTGCGGCGACGTCTGGCGGTGGAGGCTCGGCACCGGGCCGCGGCCGTGGTGGAGCTCTGCACGGGCCTGGCAGGCGAGTTGCGCGGTGGTGCGACACCTGAACAGGCGCTGCACCTGGTCACCGCGCGGCTCGCCGCCGACCCGGAGGGGCTGCGCAGACTCGGTGAGGAGCCGGTGGCCCGACTGGCGGCGGGTCGTTACGGCGGGGACGTACCCGCCGCGCTGCACCTGCTGGCCGAACTTCCGGGCGGCAGTGGTGCCGCGGCCGTCGCGGCCTGCTGGCGGGTGGCCGAGGGCAGCGGATCGGGGTCGGCCGATGCGCTGGACCGGGTCGCGGAGGCGCTGCGCGGCGAGCGGGCGCTCGCGGAGGAGATCGCCGGGGAACTGGCAGGACCGCGCGCGACGATCGCCGCCCTGGCCGCGCTGCCGGGCGTCGGGCTGCTCCTCGGTGCGGCGCTCGGGGCGCACCCGCTGGAGGTCCTGCTGCACACCCCGGCCGGGCTGGGCTGCCTCGTGGCGGGGGCGGTTCTGGAGGGGCTGGGCGTGCTCTGGACGGCACGCATCGTCCGGGCGGCGGCCCACGGCGCGCTGGAGGCGCCGGCTGGGCCGGGTGGGCGGTGTGCGGCCTCAGGTCGTGCGGGGCCCGCTCTTCGACCGGGCGAGCGGAACCGCGGGCTGTCGCGGGTGCGCGCACGGGCGCGCGGGGCGGAAGCGGGGGCGAGGTGATGCGGGGCATCGAGTGGGCGGCTTTCGCCCTCACGGCAGGCGCGGTTGCTGCGGGGTGGGCGTCGGTGCGCGGCCGGGGGAGACGCCGACGGGTGCTCGTCCGGGCCTGGGGTGGAGAGGGGATCGGAAGGCGAACCAGGGCTGCTGCCTTGGTGGTTGAGCGTCGCCGACGGCTGTTGGTGGCGGGCGTCGCCGGGATCACGGCGGCGGTGCTGCTCGGTGGCGGCCCCGGGCTGGCCATCGGGGTGCTGCTCGCGGTGGGCGTCCATCGCTGGTCGGCCCGGGTGCGCTCGCCGGCCGATCGCAGGGCGGCCCGCGAGGAGGAGCTGCTGACCAGGCAACTCCCACTGGGCGCCGAGCTGTTGGCGGCCTGCCTCGGCTCGGCGGCGCTCCCCTCGGAGGCCGTTTCGGCGGTAGGTCGAAGTGTGGGGGCGCCGCTGGGGCCCCGGCTGGCGGCGATCGGGGCCGAACTGGCCCTGGGCGCACCACCGGAGCTGTGCTGGCACCGCCTGGGCGAGCAGCACCCGTCGCTGGCGCCGCTGGCGCGCTGTCTGGAGCGCAGCAGCCTCGGCGGCGTCCCCGCCGCCGGCCCGCTGATCGGGCTGGCGCAGGGGCAGCGCACGGCGGCCGCCCGTGCGGCCCACACCCGGGTCCGCCGGGCCGCGGTGCTCGCCACCGCGCCGCTGGGGCTCTGCTTCCTCCCGGCCTTCGTCCTGATCGGCGTAGTGCCGGTGGTCGTCGGCCTCACTAGCCGTTTCGCCCAAGCGATGTGAAGGATCGTCGGCCGCACGAGCGGCCGTCGTATGTCGAGTGACAGGAGAGTTTTCATGACCGCAGTGATCGCGATTCGGCCCGGTGCCGGGCGTCCGCTCCGCCCGTTGGCCGAGGAGTGGCAGCGGAGGAGCCACCGGTCGGCCCGTCGGGTGCGCTGGGCAGCCCGCCGGGTCCGCCGGGTGGCGCGCCTCCGGGGCCGCTCGGACGCCGGGATGACCACGGCCGAGTACGCCGTCGGGACGCTGGGCGCGTGCGCCCTCGCGGCCGGGCTGTACAAGGTGGTGACCAGCGACGCCATCACCGGTGCGCTGACCGACATGCTGGTACGGGCGCTCCATGCGACCTGAGGCCGGCTGCCGAACTCCCGCCGGTGGGCCGCCTTCGGCCGGTGGACCCCTGGGGGCGGGCGCGCCCCGTGGGGCTGCCTCCGGTCGTCGGCGGCCCCCGGCCGGGCGGTCGGGAGAAGGTTCTGTCCCCGTCTCGCGAGGCACGCGCCCCGGCGTCGCTCCGCCCGTGCTCCGGGCGGGCGGCAGGGGCCTGAGGACGGGCCCGGGCCGGGCGTGGTCGATGCGCCCGGGGCGACGCGGCGACGCGGGCTTCGTGACGGCGGAGACGGCGGTGGCACTGCCGGCGCTTCTCCTGCTCGCGGCGATGCTGATCTGGGGCGTGCTCGCGGCGGCCGCGCAGATCCGCTGTGTGGACGCCGCCCGGGTCGGCGCCAGGGCGGCCGCTCGCGGGGAGGCGGACGCCGCCGGGCTCGCCCGCGCGGCGGCCCCGCCGGGCGCACAGGTCCGGGTCGCCCTGGCGGCCGACACGGTCCGGGTCGAGGTGGAGGCGCCGTGCGCGGGGCCGGGCAGGCTCGGCGGGCTGCTCGCCGTCCGGCTCACTGCGGCGGCCGTGGCGGCCCGGGAGGACGTCCTGGTGGCGGGCGCGGAGGCAGGTGGTGGCCCGTGGCCGTCCTGACCGGGCTGCGGGAGGCGGCGGAGCGGCTGGCACGCGCCCGTGCGGCCCGAGCGGTCGCGGTGGGCGGCCGGGGGCCGGACGCCGGCTCGGCGACGGTCTGGCTGCTCGCCCTGGCGATGCTGGGCATGGCGGTGTTCGCCGGGACGATCGCGGTCGGCTCGGTGGTGGCCGCTCGGCACCGGGCCGAGTCGGCGGCCGACCTCGCGGCCCTCGCCGCGGCGGACCGACTGCTGCTGGACCGGGACGGCGGTTGCGCCCGGGCCGCCGGGATCGCCGCCGTCCAGGGCGCCGGGCTGGTGTCCTGTGCGGTCGACCGGTCGGCGGACGCCGTGGAGGTGGTGGCCGAGGTGGAGGTCCGCGGGCTCCCGGCCCGACTGCCGGTCGGCCCGGCGCGGGCGAGGGCTCGGGCCGGGCCGGTACGGGCCCCGGTCACCGGCCCGGAGGACGCGCCGGAGGGCGGGCCGGGCGGGGCTCCGGGCGCGGCTGCGGGGGCGGCCTCATGAACCGGCCGGTGCGCCACCGTCCGGTCCCGGGACCGCTTCCGGTCCGTCTGCCTCCGGCCCGTCCGGCCCGTCCGGGGCCCCCGGCCCGTCGTCCGGTGCCTCCGTGGCTTCGGGTGCCCCGGCCAGCAGGACGTCCAGGAGCCGGACGGCGGCGGCCTTGTCCAGCGGGTCGTTCCCGTTGCCGCACTTGGGCGACTGGACGCAGGACGGGCAGCCGCGCTCGCACTCGCAGGAGGCGATCGCCGTCCGGGTGGCCGTCAGCCACTGGACCGCCCGCTGGAAGCCGCGTTCGGCGAAGCCGGCCCCACCGGGGTGGCCGTCGTAGACGAACACGGTCGGCAGGCCGGTGTCCGGATGCAGCGGCACGGAGACGCCGCCGATGTCCCACCGGTCGCAGGTGGCGAACAGCGGCAGCAGCCCGATCGAGGCGTGCTCGGCGGCGTGGGCGGCGCCGGGCAGCTGGTCGGGCGGGATGTCCGCGTCGAGCAGCTGGTCCTCGGTGACGGTCCACCAGACCGCCCGGGTGCGCAGTGTGCGGGGCGGCAGGTCGAGCTTGGTCTCGCCCATGATCTCCCCGGTGGAGATCCGCTTGCGGAGGTAGCCGACCACCTGGTTGACCACCTCCACCGAGCCGAAGCTGAGCCGGCCCTCGCCCCAGTCCACGGTGGTGTCGGTGTCGAGGACGGAGATGGAGGTGATGTCGCGGGCGGCCGTGGTGTACGGCGGGTCGGCCGGTTCGACCAGGGCGACGGAGTTCTCCAGGTCGAACTCCCGGACCAGGTAGGTGCGGCCCTGGTGCAGGTGGACGGCGCCGGTGTGGACGGTGGTGTGCGCGGCCGCGGCGTCCACCGTGCCGAGCAGCCGGCCGGTGTCGGCCTCGACGATCTGCACCGGGCTGCCGCCGCTGCCGCGCAGGTCCACCGCGTCGGCCGCGCGCTCGCGACGGGTCCAGTACCAGGAGCCGTCACTGCGCCGGCGCAGCAGGCCGCGCCGCTCCAGGACCGGCAGCAGTGGTGCGGTGGACGGCCCGAACAGCTCCAGGTCGGCATCGGTGAGCGGGAGTTCGGCGGCGGCCGCGCACAGGTGCGGGGCGAGCACGTGCGGGTTGTCGGGGTCGAGCACGGTGGCCTCGACGGGGGCCGCGAACAGCGCCTCGGGGTGGTGCACCAGGTAGGTGTCCAGCGGGTCGTCCCGGGCGATCAGGACGGCCAGCGCGCCCTGGGCCTCCCGCCCCGCGCGGCCCGCCTGCTGCCAGAGCGAGGCCCGGGTGCCGGGGTAGCCGGCCATCAGGACGGCGTCGAGGCCGGAGATGTCGACGCCGAGTTCGAGAGCGGAGGTGGAGGCGAGGCCGAGCAGTCGTCCGGAGTGCAAGTCGCGTTCCAAGGCCCGGCGTTCGTCGGCGAGGTAACCGCCGCGGTAGGCGGCCACCCGTCCGGCGAGCGGGCGGCCGAGCTGGTCCTGGGCTTGGAGCGCGACGAGCTCGGCGGCGCGCCGGGAGCGCACGAAGACGACGGTGCGGGTCTCCCGTTCGACCAGCTCGGTCAGCAGGTGGGCGGCCTCGGCGGTCGCGGTGCGGCGCACGGGCGCGCCGTGCTCGCCGACGTTCTCGGTCAGCGGCGGCTCCCAGAGGCCGAAGACCATCGGCCCGCGCGGCGAGGCGTCCTCGGTGACGGCCACGGCGGGCAGGCCGGTCAGCCGCCGGGCGGTCGCGGCCGGGTCGGCGGTGGTGGCGGAGGCCAGCAGGAAGGCGGGTGACGAACCGTAACGGGCGCAGATGCGGCGCAGTCGCCGCAGCACCTGGGCGACGTGCGAGCCGAACACGCCCCGGTAGCTGTGGCACTCGTCCACGACCACGTAGCGCAGCGCCTTGAGGAAGGAGGACCAGCGGGCATGGCCGGGCAGGATGCCCCGGTGCAGCATGTCCGGGTTGGTGAGCACGTAGGAGGCGTACTGGCGGACCCACTCGCGCTCCTCGGGCGGGGTGTCGCCGTCGTAGAGGGCGGCGCGCACCCTCGGCGGGGCGAGTTCGGCGGCCCGGCGCCGCTGGTCGGCGGCGAGCGCCTTGGTCGGGGCCAGGTAGAGCGCGGTGGCGCCGCGGCCGTTGCGGGCCTCGGTGCCGTCCAGCAGGTCGCTGAGCACCGGGGCCAGGTAGCCCAGCGACTTGCCCGAGGCGGTGCCTGTGGCGATCACCACAGTCTGGCCGCTTTTGGCCAGATTCATCGCTTCTGCCTGGTGCGCCCACGGCTGTTCGACCCCGACGGCACGAGCCGCGGCCACGACCTCCGGACGGATCGAGTCCGGCCATGGTGAATAACGCGCAGGTCGGGCGGGAAGGTGCTCCGTATGGGTGAGTCGGTCGGACCGCCCCCGGCCGGCGGCCAGGGTCGTGAGCAGTGCCTCGGGCGGGCTGTGTCGGGGCGGCATGAGGACCCAGTGTGTCACCGGCGTGACGGAGAATCGTCGTAAGCCATCGTGCGGGCATGGTCGCAGGTGGTTGAATGTGGCCGTGACGGCCGTATGGCCGTGGGTCGCAGCGCCGAGGCTTGCCACGCGTGGCTGGGCGCGCCCGGGCTCGCGACCATGCGGTGGCGGCCGTCCGGCCGAGGATCGCACATGACGTAGCAAGGCAAGGTGCTGGAGGTTCCGTGGACCTGTCCCTGTCGACCCGTTCAGTCGGCGATCGTACGGTCGTCGAGGTTGGCGGCGAGATCGATGTGTACACCGCCCCGAAGCTGCGGGAGCAGCTGGTCGAGCTCGTCAACGACGGCAAGTACCACCTCGTCGTCGACATGGAAGGCGTTGACTTCCTCGACTCGACCGGCCTCGGTGTGCTGGTGGGCGGTCTGAAGCGAGTGCGTGCCCACGAGGGCTCGCTGCGCCTCGTCTGCAACCAGGAGCGCATCCTGAAGATCTTCCGCATCACCGGCCTGACCAAGGTCTTCCCGATCCACACCTCGGTGGACGACGCGGTCAACGCGACCGACTGACGCGGCCGGGCCGGCCCGTGCGGCCGGCCCCGCTCGTTCTTCGCGTCCGGGTGCCCGGGTCCGTGTGGCCCGGTGCGTCCCCCGGGCGCCCCTGGGCCGGTTCCGCCGGCCCGCAGGGGCCGGGTCTCCGGCCCCGGTCGGAGCACCCCGAGGGGGAGAGATGGCAACCGTCGAACTTCGATTCAGCGCGCTTCCCGAGCACGTGCGGACGGCCAGGCTGGTCGCCGCGGCCGTCGCCAGACGGGCCGGGGTCGACGAGTCGGTGCTCGACGAGGTACGGCTCGCGGTCGGTGAGGCGTGCTCCCGCGCGGTCGGACTGCACCAGCGCGGCGGCATCGGCGGCGCGGTCCGGGTCGCGCTGACCGATCAGGAGAAGCGTTTCCTCATCGAGGTCGAGGACGAGGCCGGCCCCGCCGCCGTCCCGGCCTCCGGCGACGCCGAGGGCGGCGAGCCGGACGAGGACACCCTGGGCCTCGCCGTGATCACCGGCCTGGTCGAGGACCTGGAGGTCACCAACGGCGCGGCCGGTGGCCTGATCCGGATGAGCTGGCCGGTTTCGGTCGCCTCCATCGCGGTCTGAGGCGCTGCCTCGACGTCTCCTCGCGTCCCCGCCGCCTCGCGGGCGCTTCCTCGCGCCCGAGAGCGGCCGGGGTCCTGTTCCCGGGCATGCGGTGACACACCGCTGATCCCGGCGGTTCGCCGCGTCGCGGACGAGGACGTCCACGCGGATCCGCGCCGTGCGGCCGCCCTGGCCGCTCGCGCAGACCACCCCACCGCCGAAGCACCCCACCGCCGAAACGCCAGGGCCGGGACGAGCACGAGCGGGCCTGACCCGGGCCGGGGCGTCGAGAGGGTGGCCCCTGGAGGGCGGGGGAGCCGGGAATCGGGGGACGGACGAATCGGGGGGCGGACATCGGCCGTGTAGGTTCGACGACCGATGACGACCGAACCGAAAGGCTTCTCCCGGTGAACAAGCGACTGCTGGCCGTACCCGCCCTCGGCGTGCTGCTCGCGTTCGGCGCCGTCGGCTGCGGCGGCGACGACAACAACAGCAAGCAGCTGGAGTCCTGGGCGTCGAACGTCTGCGGCGCTGCCAAGGACCCGATCGCCCAGGCGCAGACCGCGCTGGCCGACACCGGCCAGGTGAAGACCGGCGAGGCCCCGGCCGACCTCCAGAAGCGGCTCTCCACGGACATCGGGCGGCTGGCCAAGACCAACCAGGACATAGCCGCCGCCATCGACGCGGCCGGGGCACCCAAGGTGCAGGACGGCGCGGCCCTCCAGAAGGACACCGTCGAGGAGCTGAAGAAGGCGGCCGACGGGTACGTGGAGGTCCAGAAGAAGGTGGACGCGCTGCCCAACAACGACCAGGCCAAGTTCGCCGACGGGCTGCGCAGCGTGGCCGACCAGGTGCAGCAGCTGGCCTCGCTCTCCACCCAGGCGCAGAGCAAGCTCCAGCGCGGTGAGCTCGGCGCGGCGATGGCCAAGCAGGAGGGCTGCAAGCCGTCCCCGACCACCGCCCCGAGCGGCGGCGCCACCGGCGGTGCGGGGGCCGGCGCGAGCGGCACCCCGGCCCCGGGCGGCACGACCCCGGCGCCGGGCGCCACCGACACCCCGAGCGCCCCGGCCACCACCCCGGCGCCCGGCGCGACCGACGGCACGAGCCCGGCCGCGGCCGGTGCGAGCACCGCTCCGGCCGCCCCGCCCACCACCCCGGCGAACCCGGCCCCCAGCGCGAGCTGAGCCCGGGCGGACCGGAGGGTCCGACGCGCCCGTCCCCGGTACCGGGGACGGGCCCGGTGACGGGGACGGCGAGACGCCGCCCCCGGAGTCGCCGTCCCGTGAGCGGGTGCTCCCGCCGCAGGCCCGCCGCTGAACGACTCGGTGCCCCCGGCAGGGCGGCGCGTGGTGGCTTCCAGGGGGCGCGCGGGGTGGTGCGGGCTTCCGTCCGCCGGCCGGGAGGCGCAGCGGCGGCCACCGGGTGGGTGGCGGGGGACAATGGCGGGGTGATCAGTAGCCCCGTTCTCGACCCGACCCGCCTCGCCAAGTTCCGCGAGGCGCTGCTCGCCGCCTCGTTCACCGCCGACGGCTGCCTGGACCTGCTCGGGCCCACCGGCTATTCGGCGTTGGCCCGCAGCGAGGCGGTCCCGGCGCTGCGGGCGACCCGCGGTGGCAGCCCGCTGGAGACGCTGGTGCGGCTGTTCCTGCTGCAGCAGCCGGTCCCGTACCGGGCGGCCGCCGCCGCGCTGCCGGTGGAGGACTGCCTGGCGGACGGCTGGCTGCGCCCCGACGGCGATCTGGTGCGCGCCACCGTCGACGTCCGGCCGTACGCCAACGAGGTGGCCGGGATGCCCAGTTCGGACGCCTGGGTGGTCTCCGACCTGGGCTGCGCGGTGGGCGGTGCGGGCGGCATCGGCTCCGGTGAGACCGCGCACGGGGTGGCCCGCAAGGACCTGGTGCTGGGCGTCGGAGGCGCCTCCACCACGCTGGCCAACATCACCGTGCGCCGCCCCGTCCGGGCCGCGCTGGACCTCGGTTCGGGTTCCGGCGTGCAGGCGCTGCACGCGGCCCGGCACGCCGGGACCGTGACCGCCACCGACCTCAACCCGCGCGCGCTGCGCTTCACCGAGCTGACCCTGGCGCTGTCCGGTTTCGACAGCACCGAGGTGTCCGCCGGAAGCCTCTTCGAGCCGGTCGGGGAGCGGAAGTTCGACCTGATCGTCTCCAACCCGCCGTTCGTGATCTCGCCGGGCGGCCGGTTCACCTACCGCGACGGCGGCATGGCCGGCGACGACCTGTGCCGCGGCCTGGTCCGCTCGGCCGCCGACCACCTGGAGCCCGGCGGCTACTGCCAGCTGCTCGCCAACTGGCAGCACGTCAAGGGCGAGGACTGGCACGAGCGGCTGGCGGGCTGGGTCGCGGGCACCGGGCTGGACGCCTGGGTCGTCCAGCGCGAGGTCCAGGACGTGGCCCAGTACGCCGAGTTGTGGCTGCGCGACGGCGGCGACCACCGCGGCCCCGGCGGCGACTACCAGGCCCGGTACGGCGAGTGGCTGGACGCCTTCGAGGCGGGCCGGGTCGAGGGCATCGGCATGGGCTGGATCACCCTGCGGGCGAGCGGCGCCGAGCGTCCGACCGTCCGGGTGGAGGAGTGGCCGCACCCGGTGGAGCAGCCGCTCGGCCCGCACATCGAGGCCTGGTTCGACCGGCAGGACTTCCTCCGCTCGCACGACGACGCGGGCCTGCTCGCGGCCCGTTACGTGCTGGCCGACGAGGTGGTCCAGGAGCAGGTCGGCGCGCCCGGTGCGGAGGACCCGGAGCATGTGATCCTGCGTCACAACCGCGGCATGCGGCGGGCCACCAAGGTGGACACCGTGGGCGCCGGCTTCGTCGGGGTCTGCGATGGGACGCTGTCGGCGGGCGAGATCGTGGACGCCATCGCGCGGCTGCTCGGCGAGGACCGGGTGGTCCTGCGGGACCGGGTGCCGGAGTCGCTGCGCCTGCTGACCGAGCAGGGGTTCATCGACCCGGTCCGCTGAGACCCGGTCCGCTGAGACCGGAGCCGCCGAGGCCCGCCCCGCCCGGGCCCGCCCCGCCGGGACCGGAGCCGCTGATCGCGGCGGGACCGGTCCCGCCGCGACGCGGCCGGTTCACCGGTCCGTACCCCCTGGTTCGTCCGACCGCCGCCGGGCGGCTGTCTCCCGTTGGTCCTCCGCTGTGAAGCTCTGTCCACAGGCTGTGGACAGAGCTGGGGAGCCGGGGGCCAGAGTGGACACGACGACGGCGATGGTGGGCGGGTCGGTGCTCGCCCTCTTCGGTGGCGTGCTGCTGCTCTGGTGCGCCGCCGAAGTGGGCCTGCGCCTGCGGGTGCGCCGCCGGGGGGCGTCGGCGGTGGCGACCGTGGTGGCCGAGGACGACGTGCACGGCCAGCTGGACAGCGCGCCGCTGCTGTCCTTCTCGGTGCCGCCCTCGGTGGGCGGCTCCGGCGCGTGCGGGATCGCGGGGCTCGTGATCGCCCGCCCGCGCGGGCACACCCCGCTGCGCCGTCCGGACCGTTTCGCGCCAGGTGCCTCGGTGCGGATCTGTTACGACCCGCAGCGCCCGAGCCGGGTGGTGCTGGCGCCCGGGGAGGTCGGCCGGGCGGCCGTCGTCGACCTGCTGTGGAGCGTCCTGGGCGTGGGGTGCCTGGCGGCGGGCGCCGGGCTCCTGGTCGCGGTCGGCGGCTGAGCCCCGCACTCCGCGAGGGATCCGGGAGAGGCCGGCAGCAGATCCGGGGGCGGGCGCCCAGGGCGGATTCACGCCATCCCGCGCCCACCTGTCGATTTTCCGTTGACAGATCTTGAAATCCGTCATTCCATCCTCCGGAACCTGCCGAAGGCCCCCCTCCACGGGGCGCGAACCTCCGTCATCGGGTTACCGTTCGAGTGGCGTCGGTGAGGCCGGCAAGTGAAAAAGCGGGATCCGTCCGTTTGACAAGGGTGGCCGGGGTACGGTCACACTCCGCTGGTGGGGGTGTCGTGCCGCGGCAGCCCCGGGACGGTGGAGGGGTCGGGCGGAGCGCAGCCCGTGCGGCCGGCGCCGACCAGCCACATAAGGACCGGGAGAGAAGAGCGAAGGTGTCCCCGAGCAGCGAGACCGCGCACGGACAGCGACTCGTCATTGTCGAGTCGCCGGCCAAGGCGAAGACGATCAAGGGCTACCTTGGCCCCGGCTACATCGTCGAGGCGAGCGTCGGGCACATCCGCGACCTCCCCAGCACCGCGGCCGAGGTGCCGGACAAGTACACCGGCGAGGTGCGCCGCCTCGGGGTGGACGTCGATCACGACTTCGCGCCCATCTACGTGGTCAACGCGGACAAGAAGTCCCAGGTCAGCAAGTTGAAGTCGCTGCTCGCGGAGTCCGACGAGCTCTTCCTCGCCACCGATGAGGACCGCGAGGGCGAGGCCATCGCGTGGCACCTCCAGCAGGTGCTCAAGCCCAAGGTGCCGGTGCACCGCATGGTGTTCCACGAGATCACCAAGTCGGCGATCCAGGAGGCCGTGGCCAACCCGCGCGAGCTCAACCAGCGCCTGGTCGACGCCCAGGAGACCCGCCGCATCCTCGACCGCCTGTACGGCTTCGAGGTCTCGCCGGTGCTGTGGAAGAAGGTCATGCCGAAGCTGTCGGCGGGCCGCGTGCAGTCCGTCGCGACCCGCCTGGTGGTCGAGCGCGAGCGCGAGCGGATGGCCTTCCACACCGCCTCGTACTGGGACCTGGTCGGCACCTTCGGCACCGGCCGCACCCCGGCCGACGCCGCCAACCCGGAGACCTTCGGCGCCCGGCTGGCCGCCGTCGACGGCAAGCGGATCGCCAGCGGCCGCGACTTCGGCCAGGACGGCCGGCTGAAGGCCGCCAGCGCGAACACCCTGCACCTGGACGAGCAGGCGGTCCGTCAGCTGGCCGCCGCCCTGGAGCAGACGGCGTTCGCCGTCCGCAGCGTCGAGTCCAAGCCCTACCGCCGCTCGCCGTACGCGCCGTTCCGCACCACCACGCTCCAGCAGGAGGCCAGCCGCAAGCTGGGCTTCGGCGCGAAGCGGACCATGCAGGTGGCCCAGAAGCTGTACGAGAACGGCTTCATCACCTATATGCGTACCGACTCCACCACGCTGTCGGACACCGCGGTCTCGGCCGCCCGGGCGCAGGTCACCCAGCTGTACGGGGCCGACTACCTGCCGGACGCGCCGCGCACCTACGCCAGCAAGGTCAAGAACGCGCAGGAGGCGCACGAGGCCGTCCGCCCGTCCGGCGACCGCTTCCGCACCCCCGCCGAGACCGGTCTGACCGGTGACGACTTCAGGCTCTACGAGCTGATCTGGATGCGCACCGTCGCCTCCCAGATGAAGGACGCGGTCGGCCAGTCCGTCACCGTCCGGGTCGGCGGCACCTCCGCCGACGGCCGGGACGTCGAGTTCTCCGCCTCCGGCAAGATCATCACCTTCCACGGCTTCCTCAAGGCCTACGTCGAGGGCGCCGACGACCCGAACGCCGAGCTCGACGACCGCGAGCGCCGGCTGCCGCAGGTCGCCCAGGGCGACCCGCTGGCCGCCGACCGGATCACCCCGGAGGGCCACGCCACCAAGCCGCCGGCCCGCTACACCGAGGCCTCGCTGGTCAAGGAGCTGGAGGACCGGGAGATCGGCCGCCCCTCCACCTACGCCTCGATCATCGACACGATCATCCAGCGCCGCTACGTCTTCAAGAAGGGGACGGCGCTCGTCCCGTCGTTCCTCTCCTTCGCCGTGGTCAACCTGCTGGAGAAGCACTTCGGCCGGCTGGTCGACTACGACTTCACCGCCAAGATGGAGGACGACCTCGACCGGATCGCCGCCGGTGAGGCGAAGTCCGTGCCGTGGCTGAAGCGCTTCTACTTCGGCGAGGGCGAGGGCAGCGCCGCGGGCGGCGCCGCCGAGGCCGGCAACGGCGACGGCGACCACCTGGGCGGCCTGAAGGAACTGGTCACCGACCTCGGCGCGATCGACGCCCGGGAGATCAGCTCGTTCCGGGTCAGCGACGACATCACCCTGCGGGTCGGCCGCTACGGCCCGTACGTCGAGCGCGCCTCGACGGTCGAGGGCGAGCCCGGCCAGCGTGCCGACATCCCGGACGAGCTGCCGCCGGACGAGCTCACCGTCGAGCTGGCCGAGGAGCTGCTGGCCAAGCCCAGCGGCGACTTCGAGCTCGGCGCGGACCCGGTCAGCGGCAACATGCTGGTCGCCAAGGACGGCCGCTACGGCCCGTACGTGACCGAGATCCTGCCCGAGGGCACGCCGAAGACCGGCAAGAACGCGGTCAAGCCGCGCACCGCCTCGCTGTTCAAGACGATGTCGCTGGACACCGTCACGCTGGAGGACGCGCTGCGGCTGCTCTCGCTGCCGCGGGTGGTCGGCACCGACGCCGAGGGCGCGGAGATCACCGCGCAGAACGGCCGCTACGGCCCGTACCTCAAGCGCGGCACCGACTCCCGCTCGCTCACCGACGAGGACCAGCTCTTCACGATCACCCTCGACGAGGCGCTGGCGATCTACGCCCAGCCCAAGCAGCGCGGCCGGGCCGCCGCCGCCCCGCCGCTCAAGGAGCTGGGCAACGACCCGGTCAGCGAGCGCCCGGTGGTGGTCAAGGACGGCCGCTTCGGCCCGTACGTGACCGACGGCGAGACCAACGCCACGCTCCGCAAGGACGACGAGGTCGAGACCATCACGCCGGAGCGCGGGTACGAGCTGCTCGCCGAGAAGCGGGCGCGCGGACCGGTGAAGAAGGCGGCGAAGAAGGCCCCGGCGAAGAAGGCCGCGGCCAAGAAGACGACCACCGCCAAGACCGCGGCGACCAAGACCGCCGCGAAGAAGACCGCGGCGAAGAAGACCACCACCACCAAGACGGCGGCGGCGAAGAAGACGGCGGCCAAGAAGACCACCGCGAGCAAGACGGCGGCCGGCCAGGCCACCGCCACCGACGAGGGCTGATCCCAGGTCACGCCAACCGGGCCCGTGCCCCCGATCCCGGGGGTGCGGGCCCGAGGTCCGTCGGGTCCGTGCGGGCTACGTCACAACCCGGTGATGAGCGTGATCCGGAAGCCCGTTCGCAGCGTTCCGGCCAGGCCCCGCCCGCTACGCTGACCGTATGACGAGCGAGGAGCAGCCCACCCCCAGCGCCGTCCCGGCCGCCAGAGCCCGGGCGTTCGACCTGCCCGAGGTCGCGCCCGCCGGGAGCCCGGCGGACCGGGCCAGGGCCCTGCTGCGGACACGCGCCTACCGGCGCCTGTGGACCACCCAGCTGATCGGCGGCACCGCCGACCGGCTCGGTCTGCTGGTGCTGCTCGCGCTCACCGTGATCGCCGCCGCCCAGGGCGGACAGTTCGGCAGCCTGCCGCGCAGCCTCGCCTTCGCCCTCGCCGCGGTCCTCGCCGTCCGGGTGCTGGCCACCGGGCTGGTCGGCGTCGCGCTGCTCGGCCCGGTGCACCGGCTGGTCACCGGCCGGCTGGACCGGCGCTGGACGCTGTTCGGCGCCGACGTGCTGCGCGCCCTGCTGATCGGCCTCGCGCCCTGGTGGAGCGTCTGGCTGGGCTCTGCCGCCAAGCCCTCCGGGGCCGCCGTCTACGTCCTGCTCGCCACCGTGTTCGTGACCGGTGCCGCCGAGCGGGTCTGGGGGATCGCCAAGTCCGCCGCCGTCCCGGGCCTGCTGCCGCCGGCCAACCCGCACCTGCCGGCCGCCGAGCAGCGCCCGGCCGCGGCCAACCTGGACAGCGTCCGGAGCATCGACCGCTTCACCGGCTGGGTGACCGTGCCGCTCGGCGCCGTCGGCCTGGTCGCCTTCACCCTGCTCAACAACATCGGCGCGGCCGTCGGCTCCGACTGGCTCCGCGCCCACCAGCTCACCTTCGCGGCGCTCGGCGCGGCCGGGCTGTTCGCCGCCTCGGCGGTCCGCGGCTACCTCCAGCAGCTGCCCGGCGGCCCGGTGACCGTCGCCCCGGTCTCCCCGTTCCAGGGCCTGCGCGCCCCGACCGACGCGACCCCCGGCCCCGCACTCGGCAAGGGCCGCACCGGCAGCGCCCCGTACTTCACCTTCGCCGTCGCGGCCGGCTACGCCTCGATGGCGGGCGTCGCCGCGCTCGCGCTGCTGACCGCCGCCGAGCACCGCGCCGGGCCGATCGGCTACGGCCTGCTGGTGCTCGCCGCCGCCGGGACGCCCGCCCTGGGCACCCGGCTCACCCGGGCCACGCTGCCCTCGCTGTCCCGCCGCCGACTGCTCGCGCTGGCACTGCTCACCCAGGGCGTCGCGCTGATCCTGGCCGGCCTGGTGCTCGACTTCGTGCTGGTCCTGCTGCTCACCGTGCTGGCCGGCCTGGCCGCCGGGATCGTGGTCTCGGCCGGGCGCACCCTGCTCGCCCAGGAGGTCGAGGAGGCCCGGCTGCCGAAGGTCACCGAGCACCTGTTCGCGGTGCTCCGGGCCGTGGTCGCCGCCGCGCTGGTCGTCGTCCCGCTGATCGCCGCCGCCTACGGGGACGTCGAGTACGGCACCGTCGAGCCCGGCTCCTTCACCTTCATCCACGGCGGCGCGGCCCTGGCCGTCGCCACCTCCGGGCTGCTCACCCTGGTGCTCGCCGCGGTCGTGCTGCTGCGCACCGACGACCGGCGCGGCACCGCGCCGTTCGTCCGGGACCTGGTGGACTCGGTGCGCGGCGCGGGCGGCCCGGTGCCGCACCAGGGTGCGGGCACCGGCTTCTTCATCGCCCTGGAGGGCGGCGACGGCGCCGGCAAGTCCACCCAGGCCCAGGCGCTCGCCGAGTGGATCCGCGGCAAGGGGCACGAGGTCGTGCTCACCCGTGAGCCCGGCGGCAGCCCGGTCGGCCAGCGGCTGCGCGGCCTCGTCCTGGACGTCGGCAACACCGGCCTGTCGCACCGCGCCGAGGCGCTGATCTACGCCGCGGACCGCGCCGAGCACGTCGAGAACGTCATCCGGCCGGCCCTCGCCCGCGGCGCCGTGGTCATCACCGACCGGTACATGGACTCCTCCATCGCCTACCAGGGCGCCGGGCGCGACCTGGCCGCGACCGAGGTCTCCCGGATCTCCCGCTGGGCCACCGGCGGGCTGCTGCCCGACCTGACCGTCGTCCTGGACGTCGACCCGACCAGGGCCCGCGAGCGCTTCACCGAGGCGCTGGACCGGCTGGAGTCCGAGCCCACCGAGTTCCACCAGCGGGTCCGGGCCGGCTTCCTCTCCCTCGCCGCCGCCGACCCGGCGCGCTACCTGGTCGTGGACGGCAGCCAGGCCCCCGACTTCGTCACCACCGCCATCCGGCACCGGCTCGACCGCGAGCTGCCGCTCTCCGAGCAGGAGAAGGCCGCCCGCGCCGAGCAGGAGCGGCTGGCCAAGGAGGAGGCCGAGCGCCGCGCCGCCGAGGAGGCCCGCAAGAAGGCCGAGGAGGAGGCCGCCGAGCGCAAGCGGCAGGAGGTGCTGGCGCAGCTGCGGGCCGAGCAGGCGGAGAAGGAGCGGCTGGCCAAGGAGGAGGCGGAGCGGGCCGCCGCCGAGGCCCGGCGCAAGGCCGAGGAGGAGGCTCGCCGACGGGCCGCGGAGGAGGCCGAGCGCCGCGCCGCGGAGGAGGCCAAGCTCCGCGCGGCCGAGGAGGCCCGGCTGGCCGCGGAGGCCGTCGAGCGCAAGCGGATCGCCGACGAGGCGGCCGCCCAGGCCGAGCTCCAGCGGCAGCGCGAGCTCGCCCGCGAGGAGCAGCGCCGCCGGGCGGAGGAGGCGCTCCAGCGGGCCGAGGAGGCGCGGCTGGCGCAGGCCGCCGCGCTCGCGGCTGCGGCCGCCGCGGCGGAGTCGGCGGAGGGCCGGGCCGAGGGGCGGCCGGGGTCGGGTTCCGGCTCGGGTTCGGGCTCGGCGGGTTCGGGTTCGGGTTCGGCGGCGGGTTCGGGCTCGGGTTCGGCGTCGGGGGAGGCGACCACGGAGCTGCGGGCGGTCCGGGACATCCCGAAGGACGCTCCGCGGGACGCGGCTCAGGCCTCGTCGCAGGTGTCGGCTTCGGCTCCGTCGGCGTCTTCGGCTCAGGCCTCGTCGGGCGGGCTCGGGGACGAGGCGACGCGCGAGCTGTCGCCGCGGGACCGGCAGGCCGCCGTCCGGGCGGCCGAAGCCGCAGAGGCGCGCAAGGCTGCCGAGGCGCGTCGGGCCGCCGGTGCGGTCGACGAGACCACCAGGCTGCCGGTGGTACCGGCCTCGGCGGTGGACGAGACGGCCGTGCTGCCGAAGGTCCCGGCGGAGGCCGACCGGACCGCGGTGCTGCCGCGGATCGAGCCCGGGCGCGTTGAGGGCCGTACGGACGGCCGCGGCGAAGGGCGGGCCGAGGGCCGGGCGGCGCAGGCGCCGAGGCGCGCGGAGCCGGTCGACAGCACCCGTGAGCTGCCGGTGATCGGCGCGGAGCCGGCTTCCGGGCCGCAGTCGCCGTCGCAGCCGCAGCCGGCCGCCGAGCGGCCGCGGCCGGAGTGGGCCGAGGAGACGCCGATGGACGACCTGCCGAGCCTCACCGACACCCTGCTCGGCTCGCACGACGAGTGGGCGCGCTGGGAGCACGGCGGCCCGGGCCAGGGCGGTTCGTACGGCGGCCCGCAGAGCGGCGCCCAGGGCGGTGCGGAGCGGCCCGAGGGCCGTGGGAACGCCCAGGGCGAGGGTGACGGCAAGGGCAAGGGCCGTCGCTGGGGCCGCCGGGGCTGACCGGACACGCGTACGCGGCGCCGTCGGGGCGGGTCCCCGGCGGCGCCGCCGCGTTCCGTCGGGCAGCCGCCGGTGGGGCCGCGGTCCGTCGGGTGTCGGTCCGTCGCCGCGGGACCGGCCTTCCAGTCCGCCTTCCCGTCCGCCGTGCCCTCTGCCGTCCCCCGGACGGAGCAGTGGGTGTCGGAGCGGAGACGTATGCTCGACGGCGGGGAAGAGGCGCCACTGGCGCTGCCGTACGGAGCTTGGGAGCAGCAGTGGCCGTCTGGGACGACCTGGTGGGCCAGGAGCGGGTGGTCGAGCAGCTGACCGCCGCAGCCCGGGCGGCCGGGGCGACGATCGAGGCCGGTCGCGGGGCCGCCCCGGTCGAGGGCGTGAACGCCTCCCTGATGACGCACGCCTGGCTGTTCACCGGCCCGCCCGGCGCCGGGCAGGTCACCGCCGCGCGCGCCTTCGCCGCCGCCCTCCAGTGCACCAGTCCGGACCTCGCGCTCGGCGGCACGCCCGGCTGCGGGTTCTGCGACGGCTGCCACACCGTGCTGGCCGGCAGCCACGCCGACGTCAAGTACGTCCGGACCGACGGCCTCTCCATCGGCGTCGGCGACATGCGCGACCTGGTCATGCGCGCCTCCAGCTACCCGACCGGCGGCCGCTGGTCGGTGATCCTGGTGGACGCCGCCCACCGCCTCACCGAGGCCGCCGCGAACGCGCTGCTCAAGGGCGTGGAGGAGCCCTCCCCGCGCACCGTCTGGCTGCTCTGCGCCCCCTCCGTCCAGGACGTGCTGCCGACCATCCGTTCGCGCTGCCGCCTGCTGGTGCTGCGCACCCCCGCGGCTGAGGCGGTCGCCGACACCCTGGTCCGCCGCGACGGCGTCGACCCGGAGACGGCCCGGCTCGCCGCGCTCGCCGGTCAGGGCGACATCGAGCGCTCGCGCCGCCTCGCCGTCGACGAGCAGGCCCGGACGCGCCGGACGGAGGTGCTGCGCATCCCGCTGGAGGTCGGCGACATCGGCGGCTGCCTGACCGCCGCCCAGCGCCTGGTCGACACCGCCAAGGCCGATGCCGAGGCGCTCGCCGAGACCCAGGACACCAAGGAGACCGACGACCTCAAGGCCGCCTACGGCGCCTCCGAGGGCAGCAAGGCGCCGCGCGGCATGGCCGGCGCGGTCAAGGAGCTGGAGAAGCGGCAGAAGAGCCGGGCCACCCGCACCCGCCGGGAGACCCTGGGCGTCGCCCTGCTCGACCTGCTCGGCTTCTACCGGGACGTGCTCGCCATCCAGCTCGGCTCCACCGGCGCGCTCGCCAACGAGGACCAGCGGCAGGCGCTGAACCGGGTGGCCCAGGCCGGGCCCGCGGAGGGCACGCTGCGCCGGATCGAGGCGGTGCTGGCCTGCCGCCAGGCGCTGGACCGCAACGTGGACCCGCTGCTCGCGGTCGAGGCGATGACGGTGGCGCTGCGCGCGGGCTGAGGGCCGGGCGGGGCCGTTCTTCCTGGATTGCTCCGGCGGGCGGTACCCGTACGCCTCCCGGGGCGATACGCCGTCCCACTTTCGAGTGAACGAGCGACACTCGCCGGGCACACCGTCGTGTGACGGTCCGCCCGTTGTGCACGCTGGGGGCCGACTGCGCCCGCTGCCGGGGCGGTCGCCTCCCGTACGCGCCGGTTCCGGTTCGGCGCGGCCCCCTCCAGAGGTGGTGCGTCCCGTGGTTCGTTCGCTCCTCGTCATTCCCCTGCTGGCCGCCGCCCTCGGCGGGATCTGGCTGGCCCGGGGTGCCCAACAGCGCTGGCGCGACCTGCGCGCCGCCGAGACCTACGAGCTGGCCGGCGACCGCCTGCCGATGCTGGTGCGGGCGGCCGGGGCGATGGTCTGCGGGGTGTGCGTCACCGCCCTGACGGTGCTCACCACGCTCGGCGCCTTCGGCGGCCTCGGCCGGGACGTCCAGGCGCCGGACCGGGCGGAGCCGGTCGTGGACGCGGGGAGCGCGGGTGCGGGGTCGGGTGCGGGGGCGGGCGGCGGGAGCGGTGCGGGGACGGCGGCCCGGCCGCAGCAGGCGGCGCCGCCGGTGGCCGCCGAGTCGGCCGCTGCTGCCGGTGCCGGCGCCGGTGCCGCCCCGGTCGCCCCTGCCGCCGTCGGAGCGGCCGGAGCTGTCGGAGCCGCCGGACCCGCTGCGGCTCCCGCCGTGGCCAGCCGCTTCGACAGCGTCGGCCACCCCGGCGGCGGCGAGCTGCTCCAGTCCGCCGTGCTCGGCCCCGACGGCCACCCCCGCAACGTCCGGGTCTGGCTCCCGCCGCAGTACGCCAAGGAGCCGAACACCCACTTCCCGGTCGTCGTGATGCATGCGGCCGCGCCCCAGAAGACCGCCGACGCCGAGGTCCCGGACGTCTTCGAGGGCATCGGTTCGGCCCTCCAGGCCGGCAGGACCCGCCCGTTCATCCTGGTCGCCCCCGAGGCGCCGAACGGCACCGCGCACCCCTGCGAGCTGGTCGCCGCCGCCCCGGCCGCCGTCGCCGACGACGCGACGCTGCGCGGCACCATCGCGGCCTCCTTCCGCACCCTGCCGCCCGGCCCGGCCTCCTGGGGCGCCCTCGGCGTCGACGGCGGCGCGCCCTGCGCGGCCGCCGCCGGACTGTCCCGGCCCGACCTGTACGGCGCGGCCGCGGCGGTCTCTGGCCGCTACGACGCCATCGCGCTCACCCAGACCGGCGCCGAGGCCCCGGCCGGCAGCTCCGCCAAGCTGCTGCTGGCCGCCGCCAAGGCCGACTCCGCCGGGTTGGACGCGGCCCGCAAGCTCCAGTCCGCGCTGAAGGCCGGCCCCGGAGCGGCGGCCAAGGCCGACGTGCGGATCTCGGACAACGTGCAGGACTTCACCCCCGACCGGGAGCGGCTGCGGCTGGTCCGGCAGGCGGCGCAGTTCCTGGCCGAGGCGCTGGCCAAGCCGTCCTGAGCGCCCGTCCGGCGGCGCTACGCTGCCCGGTACCCCGGGGAGGGGTGCCGGGCAGCGGCGTTTCCTCCGGGGTGCTCCACTGGTTGTTCCACGGGTTGTTCCACGTGCTGGTCGATTGCGGAGTGGTGGCGGATGAGGGCCTTCGGGCGGGCGCCGGTACGGGCGCAGGCACGGACGCGGGCACGGACGCGGACGCGGGAGCAGGCACGGACGCGGGCACTGGCCGTGGCGCTGGTCGTCGCCGGGCTGCTGGCGGGCGGGTGCGGCGCCGATCCGTCCGAGGCGCCGGGGGCGTCCCCCTCGGACCCGGCCGGCTCCGGCAGGCCCTCCGCCCCGGCGGCCGCGGCGGCGTCCGGGGCTGCCGGGGCCGCCGGGGCGACCCCGTTGGAGCCGCTGCCCGCCGCCGTCCCGGCCGCGCTCGCGCCGTACTACGCGCAACACCTGGCCTGGCAGCCCTGCGACAGCGGGTTCGAGTGCACGACGTTCCGGGTGCCGCTGGACTACGACCACCCGGGGGACGGCGATCTCACCCTGGCGGCCGCCCGCGCGGCGGCGGAAGCCGCCCCCTCCGCCTCCCCTTCCGCTTTCCCGGTCGCGCGGCTCGGCTCCCTGCTGCTCAACCCGGGCGGGCCCGGCGGCTCGGCGATCGAGTACCTGGAGGCCGCCGCCCGGACGTACGACCACGGGGTGCGCGCCCGGTACGACCTGGTCGGCCTTGACCCGCGCGGGGTGGGCCGCAGCAGCCCCGTCAGCTGCCTGAGCGGTGACCGGATGGACGCCTACACCGCCGTCGACCTGACCCCCGGCGACCAGCACGGGATCGACGCGCTGATCGCGGCCGACAAGGAGTTCGCCGAGGGCTGCCGGAAGCAGGCCGGGGCGGCGCTGGGCCACCTCGGCACCGTCGAGGGCGCCCGCGACATGGACGTGCTGCGCGCCCTGCTCGGCGACGAGAAGCTGAACTACGTCGGCAAGTCCTACGGCACCTTCCTCGGCGCCACCTACGCCGGGCTGTTCCCGAGCCGGGCCGGACGGCTGGTGCTGGACGGCGCGATGGACCCGGCGCTCGACTCCGCCACCGGCAACCGCACCCAGGCGGGCGGCTTCGAGACCGCCTGGGCCGCCTTCGCCCGGGACTGCGCCACGCGCGAGGACTGCCCGCTCGGCCGCACCGAGCAGCAGGTCGGCGAGCAGCTCACCGCCCTGCTGGAGGGCGTCCGCGCCGCCGCGTTGTCCACCACCGAGAGCGGCCGTCGGCTCACCGGGTCCCAGGCGACCACCGGCGTCATCCAGGCCATGTACGCCGACTTCCTCTGGCCCAAGCTGCGCGCCGCGCTCGCCGACGCCACGGCGGGCGACGGCACCGGTCTGCTGAAGCTCTCCGACGACTACTACGGGCGCGAGGCGGACGGCTCGTACCCCAACCTGATGTTCGCCAACACCGCGGTGAACTGCCTCGACCTGCCCGCCCCGTTCCGCGGGCCGGAGGACGTCCAGCGGGCCGTGCCGGAGTTCGAACGGGTCTCGCCGCACTTCGGGCGCGACATGGCCTGGATGGCCCTGACCTGCACGTACTGGCCGGTCCGGCCCACCGGTACGGCGCACACCATCCGCGCGGCCGGCGCCGCCCCGATCGTCGTCATCGGCACCACCCGCGACCCGGCCACCCCGTACGCCTGGGCCCGGTCGCTGGCCGACCAGCTGGAGTCCGGCCGCCTGCTCACCTTCGACGGCGACGGCCACACCGCGTACGGCCGGCACAGCACCTGCGTGGACGGAGCGGTGAACCGCTTCCTGCTGACCGGGGAGGCCCCGGAACAGGGCAAGCGCTGCGACCGGTAGGGCGTGCCCGGAGCCGGGAGACCGACAGGTGGTTCTCACTTCAACCGATTACCGGTACGACGTTACGATGAGCGCCCCCTGCCACCCTCCCCTGCACCGGAGCTCATCGTGCTCGGAGTCAACGACCTGGCGACGTACGTCCTCGGCGCCCTCGTCATCATCCTGCTGCCCGGCCCCAACTCCCTGTACGTGCTGTCCGTCGCGGCCCGCAAGGGCATCCGCACCGGCTACCGAGCCGCGGCCGGCGTCTTCATCGGCGACCTCACCCTGATCAGCCTCACCTCGCTGGGCGCGGCCTCCCTGCTCAAGGCCAACCCGGCCGTCTTCGCCGTGGTCAAGTTCGGCGGCGCCGCCTACCTGCTCTGGATCGGCTACGGCATGCTCCGCGCCGCCCGCCAACTCTGGCGCGACCGCCGCGCCGCGGCCGACCCCACCGCCGAACCCGCCCCCGAATCCACCGAGAACCCCTTCCGCCGGGCCCTGGTGATCAGCCTCCTCAACCCGAAGGCCATCCTCTTCCTGCTCTCCTTCTTCACCCAGTTCGTCGACCCCGGCTACGGACAGCCCGCCCTCTCCTTCGCCCTCCTCGGCGGCATCCTCCAGACCTTCAGCTTCCTCTACCTCTCCCTCCTCATCTTCGCGGGCACCACCCTCGCCACCGCCTTCAGCCGCCGCAAGCGCCTCTCCGCCACCCTCACCAGCGGCGTCGCCGTCCTCTTCGCCGGCTTCGCCGCCAAACTCGCCGTCTCCTCCGCCTGACCACCGCCCCCGGATACCGAGTACGGATCACCCGCGAACCTGTGTAGACTGGCCCGCGTTGCCGCCACACACGGCAGCGGTGCCGCCTTAGCTCAGTTGGCCAGAGCAACGCACTCGTAATGCGTAGGTCGCGGGTTCGAATCCCGCAGGCGGCTCAGTGAAGGCCCAGGTCAGGAATTTCTGACCTGGGCCTTTTTGCGTGCGCCGGGGGGCGGGGGTTACTGGTCGAGGTAGGTGAGGACGGCCAGGATGCGGCGGTTGGCGGTGTCGGTGGGGTGGAGGCCGAGCTTGGTGAAGATGTTGGTGATGTGCTTGGCGACGGCCTTCTCGGTGATGAAGAGGGATTGGGCGATGCCGGTGTTGGAGCGGCCCTGGGCGAGGGATTCGAGGACTTCGCGTTCGCGGGGGGTGAGGGTGGCGAGGGCGGTGTCGCGGTCCTTGCGGACCAGGAGTTGGGTGACGACCTGGGGGTCCATGGCGGTGCCGCCGGCGGCGACGCGGTGGATGGCGTCGAGGAACTGGGTGCCGTTGGTGACGCGGTCCTTGAGCAGGTAGCCGACGGCGTGGCCGCCGGTGGCGAGGAGTTCGCGGGCGTAGAGGGGTTCGACGTACTGGGAGAGGAGCAGGACGGGGAGGTCGGGGGTGGTGCGGCGGGCGGTGAGGGCGGCGCGCAGGCCCTCGTCGGTGAAGGTCGGCGGCAGCCGGACGTCGACGATCGAGACGTCCGGCCGCTGCTCGGTGAGGGCCCGGAGGAGGTCGGGGCCGTTGTCCACGGCGGCCGCCACCTCGTGGCCGTGGGCCTGGAGGAGGCGGATCAGGCCGTCCCGGAGGAGGAAGTGGTCTTCGGCGAGGACAATGCGCACGGAAGCTCCAGGGTCACCGTGGTCGGACCGTCGGGGGGACTGCTGACGGCGACGACCCCGTCGAAGGTGGCGAGCCGCCGTTCGACGCCGCGCAGGCCGGTGCCGCGGCGGGCGTCCGCGCCGCCCCGCCCGTTGTCGGAGACGGTGATGCGCAGTACGCCGCGATCGTAGCGGAGTTCGATTCCGGCGCGGCCGGCGTCGGAGTGCTTGACGACGTTGGTGAGGAGCTCCGAGACGGCGAAGTAGGCGGCGGACTCGACGGGCATCTCGGGGCGTCCGGGGAGGTCCGCCGAGACCTCGGTGGGGACCGGGCAGACCATGGCCAACGCCCGTACCGCGTCGGTGAGTCCGCGGTCGGCGAGGACCGGCGGGTGGATGCCGCGGACCAGGTCGCGGAGCTCCTCCAGGGCCTTCGCGGAGGACTGGCGGGCCTCGACCAGCAGGGCGCGGACGGCCTGCGGGTCGGTCTCCAGGAGGTGTTCGGCGGCGTCCAGGGTCATGCCCATCGCGACCAGTCGGGCCTGGGCGCCGTCGTGCAGGTCGCGCTCGATCCGGCGGATCTCGGCCATCCGGGTGTCGACGGCGGTGCTGCGGGTGGCGGTCAGGTGGGCGATCCGGCCGGCCAGCAGCTCCTGCTCGCCCGGGGCGAGCATCGAGCGGATGTGGCGGGCGTGCCGGCGGACCGTGCGGGGCGCGAGCCAGAGCGCGAGCGGGAATTGGAGCAGGCCGAGGACGCCGGCGAGGACGGCGGTGGCGGTGCCCTCGATCGGGATGAACTGGTACCAGAGGCCGTCCCACTCGGTGGACAGCTGGACGCCGAAGAAGGCCAGGAAGACGCCCCAGAGGCCGTTGAGCAGGACGGCGACCGGCAGGAAGGCGAGCAGGCTGCCGACGAACGGCTCGGCGAAGACCCAGCAGAACTCCCGACGGGTCTGCGGGTCGCGGGTGATCCAGCGGTAGCGGGCGAGGATGCCGGAGGCCCACTCGGGCACCGGCGGCAGCGGGCCGGGCGGTCCGGGGAACCGGACGTCGGACCACTCGGCGGCCAGGGCGCGCTGACGGTCGGCCAGGTCGCGCACCCCGGCCATGGCGCGGGGGACCAGGCCGAGGCCCGGCCCGACGAGGGAGATCGCGCACGTGACGCCGAGGGAGTGGACGAGGGCGAGGGCGGAGAGCCGACTGAGGGTCAGGGACCGCCGGAGGGCGGTGAGTCCGGTGGACACCGAGAAGCCCGTGGCCCTGTTCGGTGTGGTGCCCTCCTCGCTCGGCGCCGGGCCCTCCCCGTTGTGCATCGTGTTGTTCACGGACGCGATCCCCTCCCGGTGGTGCCGTTGTGCGGCCCGGTCGCGCCGGCCCGTGAGGCCATTCTGACGACTGCGGGGAGGCCTTGTCGGTGGGAGAAACTCCCCCTTTGGTCATACGGGATATCTGCCGAACGGCAGATGGCAGAAGCCCGCGGACCGGCCAGGCTTACGAGCGTGCTCACGTGCCCCAGGAAACGCGCCCGGAGCGGCGCATCCGACCCCGACCGCAAGGAGGACGACGTGGACCGACGTACGAGAACCGGATACGGGCCGGTCGTTCTCGTGGTGGCCGCGCTGCTGTCGCTCGCCGGCTGCGCCGACGCGATGGACGCCGCGCCCGAGGACAGGACCTTCGAGTTCGCCGCCCAGAGGCTGAACGTCGTGTCGCACGGTGCCCCCGCCGACCTCGTCGCGGTCGACCGGAAGGACGTCAAGGTCACCCGCTGGTTCGAGACCAGCGGCAAGGTCGGCAGCGCCAAGGCCTCCTGGGAGCTGAAGGACGGGGTCCTCGACCTCCGGGCGGGGTGCTCGGGGATCGCCAACTGCGACACGAAGTACCGGGTCGAGGTGCCCAAGGGCGTGGCGGTCCTGCGGGACGGGCGCGAGACGGAGCTCAAGGGGTGAAGGCGATGACTCCTGGCGGAGGGACGGGGAACATGCTCGAACTGGTTGATGTCACCAAGGTCTACAAGGGCGGCAAGCGGGCCGTCGACGGCGTCACGATGCGCCTCGGGCCGGGAATGGTCGGGCTGTTGGGGCCGAACGGCGCCGGGAAGTCGTCGCTGATGCGCATCGTGGCGACGGTCACCCGGCCCACGGGCGGGCAGGTCCGGTACCAGGGCGCCGACGTGGTGGCCGAGCCGGACCGGTTGCGCCGGGAACTCGGATACCTGCCACAGGACTTCGGGGTCTACCCGAACCTGACCTCGCGGGAGTTCCTGTCCTACCTGGCGGCCGCCAAGGGGATCGGAGCCCGTTCCGCCCGGGCCCGGATCGACGAGCTGATCCAGCTGGTCAACCTGACCGAGGCGGTCAGGCGCCCGCTCGGCACCTACTCGGGCGGCATGCTCCGCCGGGTCGGCATCGCGCAGGCCCTGCTGGCCGACCCCAGGGTGATCGTGGTCGACGAGCCGACCGCCGGCCTGGACCCGGAGGAGCGGGTGCGCTTCCGCAACCTGCTCAGCGAACTCGCGGCGGAGCGGGTCGTGATGCTCTCGACCCACATCGTCTCCGACGTCGAGTCGGTGGCCTCCGACATCGCCGTGGTCGCGCACGGCCGGCTACTGCGCCGGGGCGCGCCCGACGAGCTGCTCCGGGAGATCGACGGGCAGGTCTGGGAGGCGGTGGTCGCACCGGCGGACCTCCTGGAGGTCCAGGCCCGCCACGTGGTCAGCCGGATGGTGCGGACGGGGAACGGCGTGCGGGTGCGGCTGCTCGCCGCCGAGCCGCCGCGGCCCGACGCGGTCCGGGTCGTGCCGGATCTGGAGGACGCCTACCTGGGCGTCATCCACCGGCCGGGCGGCTCGGCCCGGACCGAGCAGCGGGCGGTGCGGCGATGAGGGCGACGGTGACGGGTCCGGCGGTCGGGTCGGCTTCGGCTTCGGGGTCGGGGTCGGGGTCGGGGGTCGGGTCGGCGTTGGCCAGGCTGGCGGTCGGCGACTTCCGGGACCGGGTGCGCCGACCGGTGTACGCGGTGACGCTGCTCGCCGCGGTCGGGCTCGGCTACCTGGCCGTACCGGACGCCGGCGGCCACTGGACGGTCATGGACGTGGGCGGCCACCGGGGCATCTACAACAGCGCCTACGTCGGCGCGGTCACGGCCCTGGCCGGTGCGCTCTGGCTCACCTTCGGCGGCTTCTACGTGGTGCGCAGCGGCATCGCGCGGGACGAGGCGAGCGGGGTCGGCCAGGTCCTCGCCGCCACCCCGCTGCGCAACTCCCGCTACCTCCTGGCCAAGTTCCTGAGCAACCTGCTGGTGCTCGCCTCCATGGTCGGCGTGCTGGCCGTCACCGCGCTGCTGATGCAGCTCGCCCGCGGCGAGGACCGCGCGGTCGACCCGATAGCCCTGGTGGCGCCGTTCCTGCTGCTCGCGCTGCCCCTGATGGCGCTCACCGCGGCGGCGGCGCTGCTGTTCGAGACGGTGCCGCTGCTGCGGGGCGGCTTCGGGAACGTCGTCTGGTTCGTGCTGGCCATGGTGCTCGCGCTCGGCGGGCAGTCGGCTTCCGCGCCGCTGGACGGCCTCGGCGTGCACCAGGTCGCGCGGTCGATGGGCGCGGCGCTGGAGGCCCGGCACGAGTCGGTCGGCGACGGCGGGTTCAGCCTCGGGCTGACCAAGGTCGACAAGCCGCTGGGCACCTTCCTCTGGGACGGGTTCGAGCCGTCCGCC
Source organism: Kitasatospora sp. NPDC001261 (assembly GCF_042896795.1). NCBI lineage: Bacteria > Bacillati > Actinomycetota > Actinomycetes > Kitasatosporales > Streptomycetaceae > Kitasatospora > Kitasatospora sp. NPDC001261. The sequence continues at coordinate 18,632 of NZ_JBIAXP010000026.1, read as the reverse complement.
GGGTTCGTCCTCGGGCGGCTGGCCCTGGTGCTGCTGGCGATCGGCCTGGCGCTGCTGCCAGCCCTGTGGTTCGGCAGGTTCGATCCGGCGCGTGCCTCCGGCGGTGCGTCCGGGGGTGCGGCTGCCGCCGGGGCCGTGGCCGGGGCCGTCGCGGAGGTGATGGCCGGGGAGTCGTCCGGGGCCGAGGGGACGGAGACGGCGGGGGCGCGCTGGCCGACCGTACCGGGTGCCCGGCCACGGACCGAGCCGCAGCGGACCGCCCTGCCGCAGGCCGAAGCGCGGCGGGCCGGGGCGTTCGGGCGGCTGCTGGCGGGGGAGGCCCGGATCCTGGTGCAGGGCGTCTCCCGCTGGTGGTGGCTGGTCGCCGCCGGGCTGACGGTGGCCGGGTTCGTGCTGCCGATGGACGCCGTCACCGGCCTGCTCCTGCCCCTGGCGTGGCTGTGGCCGGTCCTGATCTGGTCCCGGCTCGGCAGTCAGCAGGTCGAGAACGGTCTGGAGGTGCTGCTCGGCGCCTACCCGTCGGCCCGGCGCAGGCTGCTCGCCGAATGGGCGTCCGGGCTGGTGCTCACCGCGGTGACGGGTGCCGCCCCGCTGATACGCCTGCTGGCGGCGGGCGACGGTGCGGGGACGGCCAGTTGGCTCGGAGGCGCGCTGTTCGTCCCCTCGCTGGCCATGGCGCTCGGGGTGGTGAGCCGGAGCCACCGGCTCTTCCAGGTGGTCTACCTGCCGCTCTGGTGGGTCCTCGTCAACAACGTCGCCGCCGTCGACTTCATGGGGGCCGTGCGCGTGAACGGCAGCCCGGGCGGTCCGGGGCCGCTGCTGGTCGGGGCGCTGTCCGCGGCCATGCTCGCGGTGGTGTTCCTGGTCGGCGCAGCCCGACGGAACGTCAAGGGCTGACCGGAGACGGGCGCCCGGGCCGTCGGCGGACGGTCCGGGCTGCCCTCGGGCTTCGGGGCACACCCAGGGGGTGTCGCCCGCCTGCCCGTCGTCTCCTTCTCGCCGTCTCCTGCGCGCCGTCTACTACTCGTCGTCGCCGAGGTCGCCCGCGAGGTCACCCGAGAGGTCGCCGTCCGGGGTGCCGCTGATCGCGTAGCCCTGCCGGCGCGCCTCGTAGCAGGCCACCGTCGCGGCCGCCGAGACGTTCAGCGAGCCGACCCGGCCCAGCTGCGGCACGAACACGACCTGGTCGCAGAGCGCCAGCGCCTCGGGGGTGATCCCGCGGTCCTCGTGCCCGAGCATGAAGGCCACCGCCGGGGTCAGCTCGGCGGCGAACATCGGCACCGCCTCGTCCGCCAGCTCCAGGCCGACGACCTTGAAGCCGTCCGCCTTGGCCGCCGCGACCGCCTCGGCGATGGTCGGGAAGTGCTCCACCTTCAGGTACTTGTCGGTGCCCATCGCGGCCTTCTGCGCGCCGGAGGAGCGCACCGACGGGGTGTCCCCGACCAGGTACAGCTTCTCGGCGCCCATCGCCGCGCCGGTGCGGACCACCGAGCCGACGTTGAACGGCGACTGGAGGTTCTCCAGGATCATCGCGAGCCGGAACTCGTTGCTGCGCCGCCACGAGCGGTGCAGACGCTTCAGTTCGGTCCCGCGCAGCTGCTTCACGTCGTCGTACCTCGTCCACTCTCGGAGCCCTCGCCCACCTCGGGGCGGGGCCGCGCTTCCAGAATCCGGCACCCGTTGACCGACGTGACCCGACTGGTCGGGTAGCCCTGCTCGTTCAGCCACTTCTGGAGCGAGTCCGAGCCCAGGTGCTTCTGCACCACCAGGAACGCCGAGCCGTCCGGGGTCAGCCGGTCGAGCCAGTGCGTGAGCAGGCGGCGCAGCGCGGCCTTGCCGATCCGGATCGGAGGGTTGGAGTAGATGGTGGCGAAGCGGACGTCCTCGGGGACGTCGTCGGGCAGGGAGGCCTGGACGTTGCCGAGCCCCAGCGCCTCGGCGTTCAGCCGGACCAGCTCCAGGGCGCGCTCGTTGACGTCCACCGCCCAGACCGGGAGGCGCTTGCGGCGGCTCGCCCAGGTCAGCGCGATCGGACCGTAGCCGCAGCCGATGTCCAGGATCGGGCCGCGCACCCGCGGCTGCGGGGCGTGCTCCAGCAGGATCCGGGTGCACGGGTCGAGCCGGGTGCGGGAGAACACCCCGGTGTCGGTGGTCAGTTCCAGGGTGAGGTCCGGCAGGGAGACCGTGATCGGCCGGCGGTCGCTGGCGACCTCGGGTGCACCGGTGAAGTAGTGCGAGCCGGACATGATTTCCCCGTCGTTCGTATGGGCCTCGGGGCCACCGGGTGGGTGTGGGTTAGCCCTTTGTACGGCACCGATCGTACCCCCGGTGGCCCGGACGGCGTTCCGGCCGCCGCCCGGGACGGGTGCTCCCGCCGGTGCACTCGCCGTCGCCCGGGACGCGGCTCGGGAACGGCGGTGCGGACGGCGGTGCGGACGGCCGTGCGGCGCGGACGGTGGGCGCGGTCAGGCGGCGCCGGGGGTCTTGCGGGTGGCCACGTTGATGCGGTTCCAGGCGTTGATGGTGAAGCAGACCGAGATCAGCTGCGCCAGCTCGGCCTCCGCGAAGTGTGCGGCGGCCCGGGCGTACACCGCGTCCGAGACGCCGCCGTCGATCCGGGCGACCTCCTCGGCCAGGGCCAGGGCGGCCCGCTCGCGCTCGGTGTACACCCCGGCGGGGGCGTCCGGCCAGACCGGCAGCAGGTAGATCCGCTCGTCGGTCTCGCCGGCCTTGCGGGCGTCCTTGGCGTGCATGTCCAGGCAGTACGCGCAGCCGTTCAGCTGGGAGGTGCGCATCTGGACGAGCTCGACCAGGGCCGGGTCGAGGCCCTCGCGGGCGGCGGCGTCCAGGGCGATCATCGCGCGGAACACCTTGGGGGCGGTGCGGGCGTAGTCGAGGCGGGCGGTGCCCGCGAGGGCCTCGGCGGTCCGGGCGGCCCCGGTGGTCCGGGTGGCTTCGGTGGCCCGGGTGCTCTCGTTCGTCGTCATGGCTACGACCCTAGGAGCGGAATGCACCCGTCCCTTGGGTCATTCACGATGCTGTTTCGTGGGTCAATCAGGTCGGTCGGCCGGCGGCCCGCTGGAGTCCCGGCAACGCCGGAGCGTCGTCGGCGCGTCGCGTCCCGGCGCCGGGCGGCGGATACTGCGAGTACGCCAGCCGGGCCCGTGAAGGCCTCCGAACGCCCGTGAAGGCCTCCGAACAGTGAGGACGGATGCCATGCCGCAGGAACAGCACGAGGAATACCTGATCGACGAGACCGCCGAGACCGTCGAGCCCGACGAGCAGGCACCCGAGGGCGACACGTACGACGAGGTGGCCGAACGCCGGGCCGTCGGCGCGGACCCGGCGACCAACGTCGCGGACGTCGTGGAACAGACCCAGCCGGTCCGGCACGACGAGGAGGAGTACCGGGAGTAGCGGGGCCCCCGGGAGCGGAGCGGGAGCAGAGGGGCCCCGGAGCGGCTACAGGGCCCGGCGCCGTTGCAGCCAGGCCAGAGCCGCCCAGCCCGGCAGCACCGGCAGGATCAGCGTCAGCAGGCGGAACAGCGCCACCGCGGCCAGCTCGCCGCCCGGCTCCATCGACGTGGTCTGCTGGAGCAGCGTGAGCAGCATCCCGTCCACCGCACCGGCCCCGCCCGGGGTCGGCGCCGCGCTGCCCACCGCGTTGCCCACCAGGAACACCACCGCGACCGCGGCGAAGGACGGCTCCCGGCCGATCGCCCGGACACAGCAGTACAGGCAGGTGATCAGGCAGATCGACACCAGCAGTTGCCCGGTCACCCCCACCGCCAGTTTGGACGGGCTGCGCAGCAGGTCCAGCAGGCGCGGCACCACCTCGGCCGTCAGCGGCCGCAGCCGCGTCGCCAGCCACCGCCGGGCCGCCGGGATCGCCGACACCACCGCGAGCAGGGCCGCCGCCCCCGCCAGCCCGCCGACCACCGCGGGCAGCGCGTCCAGCTCGGAGCTGCCCGGGACGAAGTCCAGGAGGTAGACGAAGGCGCCGAGCTGCAACAGGTGCAGCACCAGCCCGATCAGGTTCCCGACGCCGACGCTGGACAGCGCCTGCGCGGTCGGGATCCCGGCCCGCTGCAACAGGCGGGTGTTCAGCGCGATCCCGCCGACGCCGCCGGGCGACACCAGCTTCACGAACGACCCGGCCACCTGCGCCAGTACCGCGTTGCGGAAGTCCAGCCGCTCCGGGACGAAGCCCACGAAGCCCATCGCCGCCGCGACGTGGCTGGCCGCCGCCGCGGCCAGCGCCAGCAGCAGCCACCAGGGATCGGCGTCCGCCAGCGCGGAGACCGGGTTGTCCTCCGCCGCGAACAGCTGCGGGATCAGCAGCCAGCCGGCCACCACCCCGCCCACGACGACCAGCAGGGTCCGCGGCCGCAGCCGCTCCAGCCGCACCGGCCGGCCCACCACCCGCGGGCGGGTGCGCAGGACCTCGGCGCGGATCTCGTCGAGCAGGCCGCTGGGGGCGGGGGTGTGGTGCTCGGGGGCCGGCTCGGTGGTGGTGGCCTCCGGGGGCGCCGGGGAAACGGTGGTGGCGACGGGCCCGTTGCCGCCGGTGGGGGAGCCTGCCTCGGCCGCGACCGCGTCCCCGCCCCCGGCCGCACCACCGGCAACGTCGGCACCGCCCGCACCGGGAGCACCGCCCGACGGCTCGGCGGCCCGGGCGCCGGTGCGCTTCGCGTGCTGTTTGAGGGCGCGGCGGGTGGTGTGGGTGAGGGCGATGGGCTGGAGCAGGGGGAGCGCGGCGCCGACGGGGTCGGGGCCGAGGACGGCGGTGGCCGTACGGACGGAGCGGGCGGCGCCGGCGCGCAGGGCGAGGGTGGTGAGGAGCTGGGCGAGGTCGCAGTGGAGGACGAGTTCGGTGGCGGCGATGTCGCCGTCGGCGAAGTCGACCAGGTGCACCGCGCCCGAGTCGTCGATCAGCAGGGAGGAGGGGACGAGCGCGCGGTGGGCGATCTCGCGGCGCTGGAGCAGGGCGAGCTGCCGCCAGGCGTCGGTGAGCAGCTCGTCGGTGATCTCCTCGTCGGGGAGCTCGTCCAGGGTGCGCCCGGCCAGCCGCTCGTACGCGATGAGGGCGGTGTCCTGGCCGATGCCGGCGGTGGCGGCGATGCGGCGGGTGCGGACGCCGGCCGCGAGGGCCGCGTACGCGACCAGGGCCTCGTGTTCCAGCCCGGTGCGGGGGGAGCGCAGGACGCGCGGGTCGGGGGCGGTGCGCAGCCGCAGCCGGCGCCAGGCGCGCTGGACGGCGGCGGCGGTGACGGCCTGCCGGTCGAGGAGCTGGACGTCGAGGTCGGGGCGGTCGTCGGCCTGTCGGACCAGGTAGCGGTCGGGGCCGGCCGGCTGGGCCTCGACCGGGCGCAGGCCGCTGTCGCGCAGGGCGCGCAGGACCTCGCCGGGCCGGGGGCAGGGGTCGGGGGTGCCGACCGCGTACAGGGTGCCGTGGGCGCCGGTCCAGCCGATCAGCAGCCCGAGCAGGAGCGCGGTGGGGGTGGCGTACCCGCCGGTCAGTCCGGCGAGGCCGGAGAGGGCGAGGACGGTCCAGGGCAGGCGGCGTTCCCGGCTGCCGGAGGCGGTCATGAAGGCGAGGACCGGCGCGAGGTAGCCGTAGACGGGCTCGGTGTGCCCGAGTCCGCCGTCGGGCAGCGCGTGGGTGAGCGCCGTGAGCAGCGAGAGCGGGGCGAGGTCGTCGGCCCACAGGTCCAGGCCGAGGGTGGCGCCGTACGCGAGGACGGCGGCGAGCAGTCCGTCGGAGACCTGCTGGACGGCGCGCCGCCGGTCGGGGCCCAGCAGCCGGCGGACGGCGAGGCCCACCGGGAGCAGCAGGACGGCGGCGGTGGTGAGCCCGCCGGCCAGGCTCGCCAGCGGGCGCGGCACCAGCGCGGCCGCCTCGGCGACGTCGGCGGCGATGCCGCCGGTGGTGGCGCGGGCGTAGTCGGCGAGCAGCAGGGTGAGGGCGATGGCGAACAGGCCGCCGATCAGCCGGATCAGGGCGACGGGCTGCCGGACCCGGTCGGTGGCGGGCAGCGGGCGGGCCCGGAACCGGCCGGGTCCGGGGCCGGTCTGCTCGGGTATCCGGGCGGTGGCCGTTCCGGTGCCGCCGTCGGCCGGTACCCCGGTCCGTTCGTCGCCGCCGTCGGCCGGTGCGCCGGTCCGTTCGTCGTCGCGGGCGCTGTCACCGCTGCCGCGTTTCCGCCGCGCGGGCGCACCGCCCGGGTCGCCCCCGCCGGTGTCGCCGTCCGTTCTCCCCGTCACGATCGCCACGGATGGCATGCTCCCATGCCACCCGTGGGCGAGGAGTGGGGATTGCGCAGTGCCGGTACGACGGGGCCTTAGGCCTGGCGGGTCGGCAGGACGACCAGGTGGCGCAGGTTGACGTGCCGGGGGCGGCTGACGGTGTACGCGATGAGGTCGGCGACGTCCTCGGCCGCGAGTGCCGGGATGGCGTCGAACATGCCGCCGAGCTGTTCGCGCAGCACCGGGTTGTCGATGTGCCCGGCGAGTTCGGTGTCGGTCAGTCCGGGCTCGATCGCGCTGACCCGGACGTCGCGCGGGCCGAACTCGCTGCGCAGGGCGGCGGACAGCTGGGTGAGCGCGGCCTTGGTGGCCCCGTACACCGCGTAGTCGGGGAAGACCACGTGCGAGGCGATCGAGGAGACGTTGACCAGGTCGGCGGTGCGGCCTTCGGCGGCGGCCGCGGTGAGGTCGGAGCCGAAGGCGCGGACGATCCGCAGCGCGCCGGTGAGGTTGGTGTCCACCATGCGGGTCCACTCGTCGATCCGGCCGTCGGCGAGCGGGTTGGGCAGCATCACCCCGGCGTTGTTGACCACCAGGTCGACCGGGCCGTAGGCGTCGTGGACGGCCTTCGCGGCGGCGTCCACCGAGGCCTGGTCGGTGACGTCGGCGGTGACGGCGAGGGCCTGCCCGCCCGCGGCGGCGATCTCCTCGGCGAGGGAGTCCAGCCGCTCGGTGCGGCGGGCGAGCAGGGCGACCCGGGCGCCGGAGGCGGCGAGCAGCCGGGCGGTGGCGGCGCCCATGCCGCTGGCGGCTCCGGTGACGACGGCGGTGCGGGCGGCGAGGGACGGGTGGCTCATCGGGGGCTCCAGAGGGTTCGGCCGGGCTGACGCCGACCACTCTGCGCGGGCCGCGACCGGCTACCCAGGGGTGCGTTCCTCCCGGGCACCGCCGTCCTGGGACGGGCCTACCCGGGACGGGCCATCCCGGGACCGGGGAGCCTGGGAAAACCGGTGCCACCCTCGGGACGCCCCTCCGCGGCTACCCTGCCCGGCATGGAGAACACCCTGGGGGACTTCCTCCGCTCGCGCCGGGCCCGGATCCTGCCGGAGGAGGTGGGCCTGCCGTCGCACGGCCGCCGCCGGGTGCGGGGCCTGCGCCGGGAGGAGGTGGCGCAGCTCGCGGGCGTCAGCGTCGACTACTACGTCCGGCTGGAGCAGGGCCGGGGCGGCAGCGCCTCGGACGCCGTGCTGGACGCGGTGGCCCGGGTGCTGCGGCTGGACGGGGTGGAGGCCGCGCACCTGCGCTCGCTGGTCCGTCCGCCCAAGGCGCCGGCCGCCTCCGCCGCCCGGGTGCGGGGGCGGCAGCGGGTCCGGCCGGGGACGCGGCTGCTGCTGGACCTGATGACCGGGGTGCCGGCCTTCGTGCTGGGCCGCCGGATGGACGTGCTGGCCTGGAACGCGCTGGGCGACGCGGTGAACGGTTTCTCCACGCGTTCCGACGCCGGCCCGGACGGCCTGCCCAACCAGGCCCGGCACGCCTTCCTCGACCCGTCCGCCCGGGAGTACTACGGGCAGTGGGACGCGGTCGCCGCCGAGACCGTCGCCTTCCTGCGCCGGGACGCCGGACTGCACCCGGAGGACCCGGAGCTGGCCGCCCTGGTGGGCGAACTGTCGCTGCGCAGCGCGGAGTTCGTCCGGCTCTGGGCGGACCACCTGGTGCGGGAGAAGACCCACGGGGTCAAGCAGGTGAACCACCCGCTGGTCGGCGGACTCGACTTCGGCTACGAGACCCTGGGCGTCAACGGCTCGCCGGAGCAGCTGCTGGTCGTCTACACCGCCCCGGCGGACTCGCCCACCGCCCAGAAGCTGGCCCTGCTGGCGAGTTGGACGGCTCCGGGAGCGGCGGCCGGGGGCGCGGGAGCGGTGACCGAGGGTGCGGGGACGGATGGGGCGGCAGCCGAGGGGGCGGAAGCGCCCTGAGCGGGCGATCCGCGCCGGGGCGGCATAGCCTTTCAGTCATGAGCGCCTGCGAAGACCTCGCTCTGGCTCCTCAGGACATCGAGCCCCGGCCGCCCGCCGACGGTTGCGCCGACTGCCTGGCGCAGGGCCGCCGGGACTGGGTGCACCTGCGGATCTGCCTGGACTGCGGTCACATCGGCTGCTGCGACTTCTCGCCGCAGCGGCACGCGACCGCGCACTTCCACAACTCCTCCCACCCGGTGATCCGCTCGTACGAGCCGGGGGAGGACTGGCGCTGGTGCTTCGTCCACGAGGTCATGGGCTGAGGCGGCCGGCCCCGGACGGCGCCTCCACCTGCCCCCGCGCGTACGGCGCCCACCCCTGCCCCCGTAGCGGCAGATCGGCTTCTCCGCGGTGGCACGGGCCCGCAAGCCGGATAAAATCCGGACATAACGCCCGTGCGGCCCCTCCGGCCGGCATCCGTCCGGCCCGGAGGCCGACGAAGGGAGGCCGACGATGACCAAGCGAACGCCCGGCAGCACCGCCAAGCTCCGCCAGGGCACCCAGGACCTGCTGGAGCGCCGGGGCATGGCGAGCCCGCCTACCCGGCTCGCGCCGGAGCCGAGCGCCGGCTCGATGTCCTACGCCGCCGCCGGGTACGGCGTCGGTGAGGCCTTCCGGCACGGCGGCCGGGACGCGGCAGGCGCGACGGCGCACGCGGCCCCGGCGATGCACGCCGAGCTCAAGGGACACCGGCACCGTGGCGCGGAGAAGCACTCCGCCCACTGAGTCGCGACGCGCGCGGGGGCGGGTGGCCGGATCGCGGCCGCCCGCCCCCGCCGCGTGATTCCCCGACGCCCGACCCCGACCCGCGATCCCTTGATCCCTGACGCGTGGTCAGGGATGCGCTCGGGGAAGGTTCGGGGCCGTTCCCGGATGTCGCGGCCCGAGGCCGTCCCGAAGACTCTCTCCTGTCCGAGTGCCCGAGCCGCCGTCGGCCGGGCGGGCCGCCGACCAGGGCGGCCCGATACCCGCCGGGCGAGCCGCCGTTGGAGAGACTCCCCATGAACAGCCCTGCCCGTACCGGTCGTTGGTCCGTCCTCGTGGCGACCGGCGCGCTGCTCGCCGCCGCCACCGTCGGCGTCGCCACGATCGGCGCCGCGACCCCGGCCCTGGCCGCGGCCGCCTCCCCGGCCACGTCCCCGAGTGCCGTCGACACCACCGCCTCCGCCCCGGCCCGCCCCGGCCCGCTGGACCGGGAGTCGCTCGCCGAGACCCTCCACTCGCTGCCCGCCGGCGTCACCGGTGCGCTGGTCCGGGTCGGCGGCCAGGACGCCCGGTGGCGCGGCACCTCGGGGGAGGACGTGCCGGCGAACGCCCGGTTCCGGATCGGCAGCGTCACCAAGGTGTTCACCGCGACGGTGCTGCTCCAGCTCGCCGGCGAGGGCAGGGTCGACCTGGACGGCACCGTCCAGCAGTACCTGCCCGGACTGCTGCCGGCCGGCTACCCGCCGGTCACCGTACGACAGTTGCTCAACCACACCAGCGGCCTGCCCGGGGGCGGCGGGATGACCTCCGGGGACGGCAGCACGGCGTGGTTCGCCGCGCACAAGGCGGTCTCCTACAGCCCGCAGCAGGTGGTGGCGGACATGCTCACCCAGCCGAGGAGCTTCGAGCCCGGCGCCGCCCAGCAGTACAACGGCAACAACTACTTCGTCGCCGCGCTGGTGATCGAGAAGGTCACCGGAGACGACTACGCCGACCAGGTGCGGCGGCGCATCACCGGCCCGCTCGGCCTGCACGCCACCTACGTCCCGGCCGCAGACGACCTGACCATCCGCGGCCCGCACGCCACCGGCTACGTGGACGTCCGGAACGCCGACGGCAGCACCGCCCGGGTGGACGTCACCGAGCAGAGCCCGTACCCGTGGGCCGAGGGCGGCATGATCTCCTCCGCGGCCGACCTGGAGCGGTTCTTCGAGGCGCTCTACCGCGGCCGGCTGCTGCGGCCCGCCCAGCAGGCCGAGGTGTTCGCCGTCCCGGAGCTGCCGAACGACCACAACAAGAACTGCGAGATCGGCCCGACCGCCGGGCACGCCTGCTACAGCACGGCCGGCCTGCTGCGCACCGTCCTGCCGAACGGCACCGAGGTCTGGGGCAAGAACGGGTCCCGGCCCGGCTACACCACCGGCGTCTTCGCCACCCGCGACTTCTCCCGCAGCGTGGTCATCGGGCTCAACCCGACCGGCATCACCGGCGAGGAGTTCCCCACCCTGTGGAAGCTGGTGACCACCGGTTTCGGCTCCGGCCAGGCGTACGGGCAGCACTGAGCCCCGCCGCTCCCGGGCGACCGGAGCGGCCGAACCCGGTCGCGAGCGCCGCTGTCAGTGGGGTGCGCTACGTTCGTCGCGTTCACCAGGGCACACGGCAGGACGACGGGGGCGGGCGCACGATGGCCGACGTGATCACGGAGGAGCCGGTCGAGCTCCAACTGGAGCGGTACCGCACCGAGCTGACCGGCTACTGCTACCGCATGCTCGGCTCGGTCTTCGAGGCCGAGGACGCGGTGCAGGAGACCATGGTCCGCGCCTGGCGCGGGCACCGGGGCTTCGAGGGGCGGGCCGCGCTGCGCTCCTGGCTGTACCGAATAGCCACCAACGTCTGCCTGGACGCGCTGAACGGCCGCAACGGCCGGGCCCGGCCGATGGACCTGGCCGGCCCGGTCACGGTGGCCGCCGCGCACGGCACCCAGCTGCCCGAGGTGACGTGGATCGGCCCGGCGCCGGACGGCCGGGTGCTGCCCGAGACGGGGGATCCGGCCGAGGTGGCCGCCCAGCGGGAGTCGGTGAAGCTGGCCTTCGTCGCCGTGCTCCAGCGGCTCGCGCCCCGGCAGCGGGCGGTGCTGATCCTGCGCGAGGTGCTCGGCTGGAAGGCCGCCGAGGTGGCCGAACTGCTCGGTGTCACGGTGGCCTCGGTCAACAGCGCGCTCCAGCGCGCCCGGGCGGTGCTCGCCACCGACGCCCCGGCGGTCCGGCCGGCCCCCGCGCTGGACGAGGACCACCGCGCGCTGCTGGACCGCTACGTCCGCGCCTTCGAGGCGTACGACATGGACGGCCTCGCCGCGCTGCTGCACGAGGACGTCACGCTCAACATGCCGCCGTTCTCGATGTGGCTGCGCGGGCAGGAGGAGATCCGCGACTGGATGCTGGGCCCCGGGCACGGCTGCCGCGGTTCCCGGCTGGTCCCGGTGACGGCCAACGGTGCCCGGGCCTTCGGCCAGTACCGGCCGAGCCCGGCGGGCGGGTACGAACCGTGGTCGCTGATCACGCTGGAGGTGTCAGGGGGCCGGATCACCGGGGTCACCAACTTCCTGGACACCGAGGCGCTCTTCCCGCTCTTCGGCCTCCCGCCCCGGCTGGCGGCCGAGTAGCTCCACCAGGGCCGCGTCGTCCAGCGGATCGTCGTCGATCGGGTCGTCGGCCATCGGGTCGTCGTCGATCGGGGTGCCGGTCAGCGGGTCGGCGGCCAGTGGACCGTCCGGCCCCGGGAACAGCGCCGCGAGCCCGCTGAACACGAGCAGCTCCCGCAGCGGGCCGCTCGCGTTCAGCAGCACCACGCCCACCCGGTGCCGGGCGGCGGCCAGCCGGAGCCGGGCGAGGGCGTCGACGAGGGCGAGGTCGGGGGCGGTCAGCGCGCCCAGGTCACAGGTCAGTACGGCGTCGTACGGTGTGGTCCTCATGCGGGTTGGACCGTCGCGGCGCCGCCGACTCATCGGTCCGGGGGCGAATCCGCCGCTCGGGTCCGGTGTCCGGTGGCAGAGTGGGACGACCGAACCGCCCTGCCCCAGGAGAAGCACCGTGACGGCTGAGCCCTTGAAGTCCCGTGAGGAATGGCTGGCGTCCCTGCCCCGGATCTACGCGGCGGCGGGCTGCCTGCTGCGGGACGAGTCCGGCCGGATCCTGATCGTGAAGGCCGGGTACCGCGAGCACTGGCAGTTCCCGGGCGGCACGATCGACCTCGGCGAGGGCCCGGTCGAGTGCGCCGTGCGGGAACTGGAGGAGGAGACCGGGATCGTCCAGGAGGCGGGCGACCTGCTGGCCATCTCCTGGACCCACGCCTCGGCCGAACTCGACCACCCCGCCCAGCACTTCATGTTCGACTTCGGCACCGTCCCGGACGGCACCCCCGTGACCGTCCCGGCCGGTGAGCTGGACGACTACCGCTGGGCCGCCGTCGAGGAGGCGCTGGACCTGCTCGGCCCGGCCCGTTCGGCCCGGCTGCGGGCGGCGCTGGAGGCGGCGGCCGACGGTCGGGTCCGTATCGTCACCACCCACGTCTCCGGCTTCTGATCCGACTGCCGACCCGGGTTCCGCGCCGGGTTCTGCGCCGGGTTCTGCGCCGGGTTCCGAGCCGGGTGCTGGGCGGAAGTGCCCTGCGTCGGGCGGGAGTTCCGTCCGGCGCAGGGCTCCGGCGGCTCACTGCTGAGGATCGGACTCCGTGTTCCGGGCGGCGATGACGGCGGCGATCGCCTCCGCGACGAAGGTCTCCGCCTCCGACTTGTCGACCTTCAGCCCGGCCAGCACGCCCTGGCCGTTCTCCTGCTCCAGCAGCGCGAGCAGGATGTGCTCGGTGCCGACGTAGTTGTGCCCGAGCTTGAGCGCCTCGCGGAAGGTCAGTTCCAGCGCCTTCTTGCTCTCGGCGTCGAACGGGATCAGCGCGGGCAGTTCGTCGGCGGCGGCCGGCAGGGCGGCGCCGGCCACCGCCCGCAGGGCCTCCGGGGTGACGCCCTGGGCGGCGAGCGCCTTCGCGCCGATGCCCTCGGGCTCGGTGATCAGGCCGAGCAGCAGGTGCTCCGTGGTGATCTCGGGGTTGCCCGCCTTGCGGGCCTCCTCCTGTGAGGCCACCACGACCTTGCGGGCCCGGGGGGTGAACCGGCTGAAGCCCTGGCTGGGGTCGAGGTCGTTGGGGGTGCCCGGGTCCTTGGGGACGAACCGCTTCTGGGCGGCCTGCTTGCTGACGCCCATGCTGCGGCCGATGTCGGTCCAGGACGCGCCGGAGCGGCGGGCCTGGTCGACGAAGTGGCCGATGAGGTGGTCGGCGAGGTCGCCGAGGTGGTCGGCGGCGATGACCGCGTCGGAGAGCTGGTCGAGCGCGTCGGGGTGGACCTTCTTGATCGCGGCGATCAGGTCGTCGAGGCGCAGCGGAGTGCTGTTGGGAACAACGGGATTCTCCATGCGTCAACCGTAGGTTGTCGATCCGGGGATCGTCAACCATCGGTTGACGCTATTCGCGGGCGGTGTTCCGGCGTCCTCAGGCGTCCGGCAGAAGCCGCCGTCGGACGGCGGCGATCCGCTCGGGCGCGACACCCGCCGCGAGCAGGTAGCCGTCCGGGTCGAACCCGTCGAGCGCCGCCGCCAGCGCGGCCTCGGCGGTGGTCCCGGCCTCGGCGAGCGCCGCGTCGATCCGGCGGAACGGGTCCGGCAGGCCCAGCATCCCGTACAGCGGGCGGATGTTGGGGCCGCTCAGCAGGTAGTCCCCGGCGATCGCGTCCCGGTCGACCCCGGACAGGGCGAGCAGCAGCAGGGCGGCCAGGCCGGTGCGGTCACGGCCGGCGCCGCAGTGCACGACCACGCCGCCGGGGCGGGCGCCGGCGATCGCGGAGACCAGCGCGGCGGCGGCGTGCGGGCAGTGGTCCAGGTACGGGCGGAGCGCGAGCGGGGTGCCGTCCAGCTGTCCGTGGGCCTCCCACCAGGCGGGGCCGGCCAGCTCGTCCAGCGGGACGCGGATCAGCTCGACGTCGTCGGGGAGCGGGAGGAGCGGCTTGTACTCCTCGCCGTCGCGCAGGTCGACCACGGTACGGACGCCGTGGTCGAGGAGGGCGTCCCAGCCCTCGGCGGTGAGGCGGTCCAGGTTGTCCGCCCGGACTATCGCGCCCCGGGCGGTGAGCCGGCCGGAGGCGGTGGGCAGTCCGCCCAGGTCGCGGACGTTCAGGCAGCCGTCCCAGACGAGCGTGCGGTCCTCGGTACTGCTCGGCGCGTGCGTCGTCCGGTTCATGGGGCTCCCCGTTTCCTCGTCGGGGGTCCCGTTACCCCCTCGTTATGAACGACTCCCGGGAGATCCGGATGGTTCCTCGCTGTTCGAGTCCTCGGAACCGGCTGTTCAGAGAAGGAGGCGGGAGGAGTGGCCGCCCGCTCAGGCGGCGGTCGGGGCCTCGGCCTCGGTGCCGACCAGCCGCTCCATCGGCTCGACCGCGATCTGACCGAGCATCGAACCGCCCACGATCGCGCCGATCAGGAAGACGGTGGACAGCCAGGCCATGGTCGACACCGGCAGGGTGAAGGCGCCGACCACCCGGGCCGCGCACTCGGCCAGCAGCGCGGTGCCCCAGATGGCCGAGAACAGGCGCTCGTGGCGGTGGAAGGCCCGCGACCCGGCCGCCCGGCCCTCGACCAGGCGCTGCCAGGCGGCGGTACGCTCCCGTCGGCCCTTGGTGACGAAGGGCATCAGCATCGGGGTCATCACCGGCCGGCCGATCAGTGCGGAGACCAGGATCGCCACCGCCACGGTGCCGCTCAGCCCGCCGTCCTTGGCGATCATCATCCGGGCGTCGCCGGTGACGAAGGTCAGCGCCAGGCCCGCCAGGTTGACGGCCAGCATCAGGGAGGCCCACAGGTTGAGCCTGCGCTCGGACAGCAGGCCGAGGACGGTCCGGGCGGCCGGGAAGGCCGTGCTCCAGGCCAGCGCGGCGAACTCGCTCAGGCCGAGGGCCGAGTGCAGCAGGTAGTAGCCGGCCAGCGGGGCGAGCACGTCGAGGGCGAGCGGGCGGAGCCCGGAGACCAGCGGGTTGGGGGCCTTGGCGTGGGCGGCGCCGGTGGCGACGGTGCCGGTGACGGCGGCGATCGGGGCGGCGACCGGGGAGGCGACGGTGCTGGTGACGGCGGCGGCACTGACGGTCTGGCTCACGGTGGGTTCCTCCCCGGCTGGTGGCCGCGGGCCACTGCCCGCGTCGTGCCTCCAGTCTTTCCGTCCGACCCTCCGTCAGAGCAGTGCCGTCCGTTGCGTCATCCGCGTGACAGTTGTCATGGTGAGCGCCGTGACACCGCCTCCGACCTGCGGATTTCCGACCCTAGTCTTCGGCGGGGAAGGTCCACAGCTCGCGGCCCAGGGTGTCCAGGCAGCGGACGGTGCGGAAGCGCTCGTCCCCGGCGGACAGGAAGCCCCGCGCGACACCCGCCAGGACGGTCCGGGCGACGCCGTCGCCCCGGGTCCAGGCGCCGGTCAGCAGCAGGGCCTTGTCGGCCAGCTCGGCGCGCCGCACCCGGGCCACCGAGGCGGCCTCCAGCGCGGTGTTGACCGTCTCCAGCTCGGCGGGGAGGAGGTACGTCTCGCCGGTGGGTGCGCGGTCCGCCTCGGCCCGGCGCCGCAGTTCGGGCAGGCCGTAGTGGCGGACGGCGGCGACGGCGTCGTCCAGCGGGAGCTGCCAGCGCGGCCCGGGCAGCACCTCCCACCAGACGTCCTCGCCGACCGGCAGTACCTCGCCGATCCTGGCCCGCCAGGTCTCGAAGCCGTACCGGGTGCGCGGGTCGGGCCGGTGGCCGGGGAGGTCCGCGACGGTCCAGTCGGTGCGGCGGACCACGCTGAGGTCGAAGGTGAAGGGCACCCGGTCGGCGGCGGGGCGCTCGACCAGGCCGAGCAGCAGCCAGTGGGTCTCGTCCGGCAGGCTGAAGGTCCGGCGCCACCCGGTGAGGCCCAGGGCGCGCAGGGCGGGGGCGAGGTGCTCGCGCAGGCCCTTCGCGTGGAGCTCGCGGAGCTCGTGGGCGGTCGTCATCGCGGTCTTTCCCTGCTGGTCGGGCTGCCGGTGGAGGGCGTCGGCGGTGCCGGCTCCCCGCCCCTGCCGGGCCGGCCGGTGGCGGTCCCCGGCGCGACGGCTCGTACCGCCGGGGAGGGGCGTGCGACCGGGGCCCGCACGGGTCGTGCGTGCGCCCTCGGGCACGGCGGGGCCGGGTGGCGGGCCGGGTGCGTCGGCGGACCCGGCGTCCGGGGCGTCGGCGGCCCGGACTGCTTCGCCTACCGACAACGTAGGCCGGGCGGGCCCCTTCGGGCCGTGGGCGAACGGCAGCAGTCCTCGGGACCTTGGCCCCGGCCGGACCGGTCCTTCGGCCGGAGCCGAAGTGTTCGCCCGAATGGCGCATCATGTGGCGGGTGCAGAGTGCAGAGCGCCCCGGAGCGGGCACCGACGGCCCCGTCGGCCGGTCCGGACCAGTACCACCCGCCGGCCTGCCACCGGGCCCGGCGGCCGCCGCTCCCCCCGATCTGACGGAGGCGGTGCGGGCCGCGCAGGGCGGGGACGAGGAGGCGTTCCGGCTGCTGTTCCGGACCGTCCAGCCGGGCCTGCTGCGCTACCTGCGGGTGCTGGTCGGCGGTCGGCCGGAGGGTGCCCAGGACGCCGAGGACATCGCCTCCGAGGCCTGGCTGCAGATCGCCCGCGACCTGCGCGGCTTCTCCGGCGACGGGGACGGCTTCCGCGGCTGGGCCGCCACCATCGCCCGCCACCGCGCCCTCGACCACCTGCGCGCCCGGCGCCGCCGTCCGGTCGCCGACCTGCCCTTCGAGCAGCTGGTCGAGCTGGCGGCGGGGGACGACACGGCGCGGGCGGCGCTGGCCACGGTCGGCACCGCCGACGCGCTGGCCCTGATCTCCCGGCTGCCGCGCGACCAGGCCGAGGCCGTGCTGCTGCGGGTGGTCATGGAGCTGGACGCGGAGAGCGCCGCCCGGGTGCTCGGCAAGCGGGCCGGCAGCGTCCGGATGGCCGCCCACCGGGGGCTGCGGCGGCTGGCCAAGCTGGTCGAGCCGCTCGCGTCCGGGGGCGGCATCCCGGCGGCCCGGAGCGGCGAGGCGGCGACCCGGGGCGGCGGGGTGACGGGCGGCGCCGGAGCCGGAACGGCCGAGGGAACGGTGGACGGAACGGCGGACACGGCGGCGGCCGGAGTGGGCGCGGGCGAGGCCGCCGGGCGACCCGCGGGGAAAGCCGCGAAAAAAAGTTCTCCGCAGGGTGTGACAGAACGCCGGGCCGCGACGCTGAAGGACATGAGATGAGCACCAACCGATCCCGTCGGATCGACCGTGATGCCGCCGAGCAGCTGCTCGGTGGTGCCGTGGGCGGCCCGTCGGCCGGGCAGGACGCCTCGCTCACCGGACCGGACGGCGGTCCCGGGCAGCTCGCCCGGGTGCTCGCCGCGGCCGCCGCCCCCGCGACGGCCGGCGAACTGGCCGGGGAGGAGGCCGCCCTGGCCGCGTTCCGGGAGGCGAGTCTCACGCCCGACCCGACAGTGACCCCCGTCCGGAGACGATCGATGGCAACCGCCGCGCTGGCCAGGGCCTTCAGCACGAAGGCCACCGCCGTCGTGCTCGGCGCCACCGCGCTGTGCGGTGTCGCCGTCGCCGCCGGCACCGGCAACCTGCCGTCCGCCCTGGGCGGTGGCCCGTCCGCGCCGGAGCACACGCTCGCCGGCCAGGACGCGGCCACCGGTCCCGCGGCGGGCTCGCCCGCGGCCGGACCGTCCGCGGGTGCGGCCCCGTACGGTGCCGTGGCGTCCGGCTCCGCCCGTCCGTCCGGAAGTGCCTCCGCCGGACCGCAGGCGGTCGTCCCGTCCGACCCCGCGACGCCCGGCACCCCCTCCGCCGAGAGGCGCGGCGGCCGTTCGGCCGTCCCGCCCGCACTGCTCGGCCTCTGCACCGGCTTCACCGACCGTACGGCCAAGGGCGACCGCCCGGCCCGGCTGGTCGGCGATCCGCTGTACGGCCCGCTGGTCACGGCGGCCGGCGGCGCGGACCGGGTGGCGGACTACTGCGAGGCCGCGCTCGACGACGAGGACGGCGACCACCAGGGCGCCGGCACCCCGACGGGCGACCCCGGCCGCGGCGGCACCGGCAAGGGGAACGGCAGCGCCAACAGCGGCGGCAACGGCAACGCCAACGGCAACGCCAACAGCGGTGGCAACGGAGGCAATGCCGACGGCAACGCCAATGGCAATGCCAACGGAGGCCGTGGCAACGCCACCAGCGGCGGCAACGGCGAGGACGGCGGCGGCAGCGGGACCAGACCGGGCAAGCCCGGCGTGACCGTGCCCCCACCGGGCGCCGTCCCCCCGTCGGACGTCCGCCCGAGCAGGTCCGCCCGGCCCGGGAACGAGCAGTAGGCCGGGAGGCACCCCCCCAGGACTCCGGGTGGGCGGCGAGCGACTCCCCCCGGGCTCGCCGCCCACCCGGAACAGCACCACCCGAAGTACCGCACCACCCGCAGGAAGCAGTACCACCCGAAGACCCCGGGTGGCCGGCTCATCGCCACCTGCGCGGTGCGCACCCTGCCCTACCCCTGGCTGCACCAGGTCAGGCCCGGCGGAAAGATCCTCGTCACCTTCTCCGGCT
>NZ_JBIAXP010000025.1:0-165387 GCF_042896795.1 Kitasatospora sp. NPDC001261 | reverse complement strand
GCCTTGCGCACTGGCTCGGGTCCTACACCTTCGACAATGTCGAACCTCCATGGTGATTTCCACTCTCTGCATGCGACTTCGTGTCGCACGCCCTGTTCGTACCAGTCGAGGCCGGCGGCGCGGAGCATGGCGGAGACGAGGATGACGAGGGTCTCGGTCCGGCCGAGTGCGGGCGGGTCGGGCTCGGCGGTACGGGCCATCAGGTGCCGGCTGTCGGTGTGGAAGAGCCGGTGGGCGATCTCCATGGCGTCGGGGCCGCCGAACGCCTCGGTTTCCGGTTCGTAGATCACGGTGGCCCAGCCCGTCAGGAGTCCCTCCTCGGCGAGTACGTCGAGGAGCGCGGTGATGACGAGGGCGGGGTCGGCGGCGCGGTAGCGCAGTCGCAGCCCCATTTTGCGCATGTACCACCAGCCGTTCAGCGCACCGGAGTTCTGGCCGTAGGTGAGGACGGGGGCCAGGCGGTGGGCGGTGATCTGTTCGACGGTGGCGGGGTCGGCGAAGGTGAGGTCGTGCTGGATCCAGCCGGTGGTCATCGAAACGGTCCTTGGTCAGGCGGTCAGGAGACAGGCGTCCCAGCGGGTCGCAGGCGCGGCGCCGGTGGCGGGGGCGAGCAGGGCGAGGGCCGTGCCGGCCGCGCCTTCGAGGAAGGCGGGGCCCGCCGTCGCCAGGAGCCGGCGTGCCTGCGTGTCGGGGTCGGTACGGGGCGGGTGGGCGGTGTCGAGGAGCAGGGCGGCGGCCGAGCGCAGCCGGACTGCGTTGTGTGGGAGGGCGTCGTCGGCAGCGCGGTGCGCGATGTGGGCGAGCCCGGCGTAGCCGTGGCAGACGGACAGGTCGGTGGTCGCGGCGAGCGCCTTCGGGTCCGCGAGCGCGCTGGCGAGGTCGGTTTCGGCCTGGTGGCGCAGGCGTTGGTCGCCGAGGGCGAGGGCGGCGAGCTGCTGGACGCGGGCGAGGCCGGCGGTGCCGTAGCACCAGCTCGGGCGCTGCGGGGGAAACGGGCCGCGGGCGACGGCGTCCAGCTGGCCGCGGGTGATCCAGTACGGCCAGGCGTGGCCGTCGCGCCAGCGCTCCAGCCAGGCGGTGATCGTGCCGATCGCCTGGCGCTGGCCGTCGACCTGCACACCGCGGCGTAGAGCCAGGGCGAGCAGGGCGAGGGGACCCGCGATGCCGTGTGCGAGGCCGTTGTTGGCGTGCCCTCCAGGGAACCGCTCGTCGGGCCTGCCGGAGGGGCCGTGCGGGGCCCACCAGCCGGGCAGCAACCTGCCGTCGTGCTCGACGTCATCGGTCAGGCGGACCAGGCAGCTGAGGACCCGCCGGACGGTCTCGCCGTCGGGGGTACGGCGTAGGAGGACGGCGCCGATGCCGGCCAGTCCGCGGATCGCGTCGAACTCGGCCAGCGCCGGCAAGTCGCCGCGATCGAGCCGGGTGAGGGCTTCGTCGCAGCGCCTGGTGGCATCGGCCGCCACGGCCTGGTCGAGGTGGGCGAGGGCGCGCTGGTAGGAGTCGGGGCGGGCCTGGGCAGCGCAGGCGAGGGTGTGCGCGAGTGCGGGAGCACCGTAGTACAGGTAGCTGTCAGCTCCGCTCGTGACCGGAGCGTCGGCGGCGACCGCGAGCCAGGCGCGTACCGGTTCCCACGGGCCCCGGCCGGTGGCGGCGCGTTCGATGTGGAGCAGGGCGATACCGGGGGCGCCGTGGGCGAGGGACTGGCGCCACTGCGGGCGGGACGACCAGGCGGACGCTACGGCCTCGGGGTCGGCGAGGAGTTCGGCGATCCGGTCGGACAATCGCAGAGAGGGGTGAGGGATGGTCACCGGTCACCGTCCCGCGACAGGCGGGCGAGGGCGGCGGCGCGGGCCAGGTAGAGGACCTGGGCCTCGTCGTCGAAGTCGATGCGGTGCGCGCGGACGAAGCCGCAGTGCAGCAGGGAGCCGAGCACGTCGTCCGCCTGCACGCCTTCGGTGTGCGAGCCGGGGAAGAAGCAGCGGTAGGAGTCGAGCGCCCGGTGGCGTACGGACCAGGCATCCACGATCGCGGCCCCGCCGGGCGCCGTGCGTAGCGCAGCCCAGTCGTGGGCCGGGTCGGCCAGGCGCACGGCTTCACGGAAGACCGGCCTGGGCACGGGGGCCGGCGCCTGGGCGGGGACGTTGTCGACGAGCCAGCGCAGCCCGGCGGCGGCGGAACCGGTGAACCCGGTGGCCACGGCGACCGCGTGGGCGGCGAGCAGCGCCTGCCGACCGGGCCCTGCGGGCTGGGACAGTTGGGTGAGGACGGCGGCGGAGTCGGCGCGGAACACCTCTTCCGCCGCGGCCCATGCCGGGCCCTCGCCCCAGCGTCCGGTCTCCGTGTACGAGGTCGGGTACACGACCTCGGACAGCAGCCCGGCCTGGTGGAGTTCGGCGGTCCAGGTGCTGATCACGCTGGCGCTGGAGCCGAAGTCGCTTGGGTCGGGCAGGGCGACGCGCAACCGCAGGTGCTGGCGCGGGTCACGGAAGCGCACGAACCACCACTCCGGGTGCCCGAGTCGCTTCAGGAGGTCGGGCAGGTGCCGGGCGAGGACGGTGTTCTGGCGTTCCAGGTCGCCGTAGAGGGAGGCGAGGAGCACGCGGGAGGTGCCGGGGGCGTCGCCGTGGCCCCGCTTCAGGACGCGGGCAGGGGTGGGCTTGGGCAGGCACGGCCAGGCCGGGGCGTGGGTGGCGGTGACGGGGACCACGATCTCGTGAGCCCGTCCGCCGGCCCAGCCGAGGTCGGCCGGGTCGGGTTCCTCGACGAGGACCGCGTGCCGGACGGAGCGCAGGCGGTCACGCAGCAGGACGCGGTGGCCGGGGCGGTCGAGGTCAAGGGGCAGGCCCTGGCTGTCGGCGGCCAGCATCACGTGCCGCGGGACGCGACGCAGCTCCGCCCACGAGGCGAGGGCTCCGTCCCACAGTCGCTGCGGGACGTCGTCGGCGGGGAGTTCGGCGGCGGTGAGCCGCCAGGCAGCGGGGGAGAGGATGACGCGCCGGTGCCGCAATCGGGGCCGGAACGGTAGCGCGTGGAGAGCGCCCCAGTCGAACCGGGTGACCTGCGCCGTCTGGGCGCGGGACAGTTCGGTTATCAGCCGGGCGAGCGGTGGGGTGTGGTGGTGAAGGTTGAGGGCGTGGGTGGGGGCGGCCTCGATTCGCACACCGAGCTCCGGTGCTGTCAGGTACATGCGCCGTCCGTCGCAGCCCACCGCCAGGTCTTCGGGGCAGAGGACGCCGTCGGCGGCGCGGCGGTGCTCGGCGAGACTGATCACCAGCTGGCCGGTCGCCACGCTGCGGGCGACGTGTCCGGTCCCCGCGTCCAGCGGCCGGAACGAGAGCTGCGCGGTGACGGCGTGCTCGTCCATCGTCGGCAGGTTCCTCAGCAGATCGGTGAACACCGCCCGTTGCCCGGGTTCGAGGAAGTGGAGGAAGCGGCCGACCGAGACGCCGGCGGCCCGGGACGCCGAGACCACCTCCAGCCGGAACTCGCCCTTCTCGACCGCTTCCTGGCTGAGGGCGTGGACGCGGGCGACGATCTCCAGGTGCGGAGGCAGGCGGGGTGCGTCCGGGCCCCGGTCGAGAGTGGCCAGCAGTGCCTCGTCGAGGACGGTCTCGCGAGCGTTGTCGAGAGCGGCCCGCTGGGCGAGGGAGGCCAGGGCCTCGTCGCGCTTGTCGAAGCGCGGCTTCTCGGCGGGCCGGGCGCCGGGGTAGCCGTCGGGCCAGCCGATCCCGCTGTCCGCCACCACGTCGAGCAGCGGAACCAGCGTGCCGCGGCCGTAGCGCTCGTAGAACCGCTGGTGGTAGGCCCGCCAGGCCGCGGTGCCGTTGGGAGCGGGGCTGAGTCGGGCGAGCAGGTGGGCTGCGCGTGCGGCCTCGTCGGCCACGGCGTGCGGGAGGACGAGGTCGGCGTCCAGCCGCAAGTCCACGGCCGACGAGAGAATGCCGTGCCCAGGGGCAGCAGCGGCGCGTAGGTCCGCCAGGGGCTCGGTCGCTTCGGCGATCTCGTCGGCGCCTGCGTTCTCCAGGGTGACCAGGAGGCGACAGACCGGGTCGGTGTCGGTCGCCGGCCTGTGAAGGTTCGTGATGAGCGCTTGCTGGGCGACGAGTTCGGACAGGAGGCCGGTGATCTGCTCGACGGTCGTGGTGGGGAACTCGGCCTGGACCTTGTCGGCCAGCTCCTGGAAGCGAATCGGTCGGCGGGCGGCGGCGAGGGCGAAGGAGACGGGACGGGTGTGGCGCAGGGTCGTCTCGGCCGCAGCCGTGCCGCCGTCCGGGCGGTCGAGCGGCCGGTGGGGGACGACGAGACGATCACCGCGTACCTGGACGGTGGAGTTCGCCGTCACGTCCAGACGGGCCAGCAGGGTGGGACAGCGCTCGAGGTGCCCGATCGCCCGGGCGAGCCGGGCGGCCGAGGGGCGGGTGACCACGTGGTGCTCGTGGCCCCAACGCAGTTCGCAGGTCGGGCCGAACGACGCTGCCTGCACGCCGGCGAAGTAGCCGAACGGGGTGGGACGGCCGGTTGCGCGAGCCAGATAGCGGGCGGTGGAGAGAGCGGCACGCCGTACGTCCCGTGGCTCGGGCGACGGGGTGGCGGTCAACTGGGCGACGCGACGGGCGAGGACCGGGCTGGCCACTGCGAGGGCCTGGGCGAGTTGCTGGTCCGCCCACACCGCGCGCAACCATCGCGTGCGGCGGCCCGTTGCCGAGGGGCCGTCGCCGTCAAGGTCCGGCCACGCGGGAACCCGCAGATCGGGGCGGGCGACGGCGCGCACGAGCGCCACGCCGGCGGCGCGGTAGGGAACCGAGGAAGTGGGAGGGCGCATGGCCGCGAACCTCGCAGTCGGAGACAGGATGAGATGGCGGTGGCGGCCGGTGCCCGGGGACGTCGTCGCCCAGGGCACCGGCCGGTCGGGTCAGTGCAGGCCGGTGGTGCAGGCGCCGCAGGTGCTGCCGCAGCCGTCGTCGGTGAGGACCTGCAGGCTGGCCGTGTCGGTGGTCTCGACGGTGCGGACGTCGAGGTCGAACTCGTCGCCGACGGCGTCGGGCGCGGTGGCCGTGGACTCGGCCGTGATCTTCTGAGCCATGATGGCTCCTCCTTGAGGGTTTCCCTTGTGGGTCCTGGAGCCGGGACGCGGGACGCGCCCCGCGTCACCAGGAGGCGGTGGGGTGGCAGTGTCGGGTGTCGAGGGCCGGCTGAGCCGCGCGGCCTGCGATGGACCATGGCGCGGGGAAGCCCGACCGGAGGCCGAGTGCGGGGTGCGGTTCGCCCAGTGCGCGCAGTATCAGCCGCTCGCCCGTGAAGGCGGTGCGGCCGTGCAGCAGGCGGTGGTTGTCCAGCACGACGCCCTGTCCGGGGGCGAGGCGCAGCCGGCGGGTGTTCCGGTCGATGGCCTGGCGCAGGGCGGGCAGGTGCGCCTCGGCGTCGGGTGAGAAGCGGGCGAGGTCGTCCTGCCTCAGCCGCAACCGCCAGCGGCCGCCGGGCAGTTGCTGAAGAACCGGGGCGAACAGACCGTTTGATCCCCCGAAGTAGGCGGATCGTTCCGTGGAGAGCACCTCGATGACGGCCGGGCGGTACGCGGCCAGCTCGGCCAGGACGGCCTGGCCGTCCACCAGCAGGCTCTCGCCGCCGACGGCACCGGCCCGCGCGCACGCCAGGAGAAGCAGTCGGGGCGGATCCGGGTGCTGCGCGCACTCGGTGTGCAGGGCCAGGGCACCACGCCCGAGGCCGGCGAATCCCGGTCGTCCGTCGTGGCGCCCGGTGTCGCGGATGACGGTCAACCCGTCCGGGTCGGCGTCCCGGTGCTTCCACAGCGAGGACATCACCCGGCCGGCGGCGAGGAGCACGTCGTCGCGCCCGCCCAGCCTGGCGAGCCGCAGCATCCCGTGCTCGCGCAGCAGTGCTCCGGCGCGCTCGCGGGCTGCTCCGTCCAGCAGGCGTGCGGTGAACTCCTCGCCGTTGGTGCCGTTGGTGTCGGAAGACGGCATGGTGGATCTCCCTCGTGGGACCGAGTGGGTGGGAGGCGACACACTCTTCACGCCCCATCGCCCGGATGGGAAGTGACAGATTGTCAAAGCGGGATCACCGGGCAGCGGGGCACCGCCCAGCCGCGCGACTGCTACCTTCGACGGGCCCGTGACCACCTGAGCGCCCCGGAAGAAGCGATGCCAGGACAGACCGAACAGCCTTACGTGCCAACGACGTTCCCGATCTCCGTCAAGGGCGTCGTGCTCGACCCGCGGCAACGGGTACTGCTGCTGAAGAACGAGCGCCAGGAGTGGGAGCTGCCAGGCGGGAAGCTGGAGGGGACGGAGACGCCCGAGCGGCGGGTGGTCACGGAGATCCAGGAGGAGAGCGGCTGGACGGCGGCCGCCGGCCCGCTGCTCGACGTGTGGATGTACGAGCCGATTCCCGGTCGCAAGGTCTTCATCGTCACCTACGGGTGCACCGCCACCGACGCACACCGACCCCCGGTCGTGAGTCACGAGCACAAGGAAGCCGGCCTTTTCCACCGAGACGAGGTGTCCGGCCTGGTCATGCCGCAGGGCTACAAGGACTCCATCACCCGCTGGTACGAACTGCACGGCCAGGCCTGACCCGTGGCCGGGATCGACCCCCACGGTGGCATCCGTTGGCACTGGACCACGCCCAGAGCCCAGGACATCCTGCGCCGCCGAGCCCTGCCCGAGATCCTCCAGCTCTACCGCGAACTCCACGGCCTGCCGCAACAGGAACTCGCGGACCTCCTCGGCTACTCCACCAGCTACGTCTCCCGCATCGAGACCGGCTCGCGCACCGTCACCGACATCGCCGCCCTGCGTCACATCGCCGAACGCCTGGGCCTCCCGCCGCACTGCCTCGGCATCACCGACGACACCGACGCGGACCACCAACTCGTGATCCAGCTCGCCGACTCTGTGCTGCGCCTGGCCGAGATCGCCCGCCAGGCCGGCCAGGCCACCACCGCGGTCGCCGAGCTGTGGCCACTGGTCGCCCGACTGGAGGCCCGTACCGCGGACGGCCATGCCGACCTCGACACCCTGCGCCTGCTCGCCAGGGCCCGGGTCGGCCTCGGCGTCGCACTGGGACACGTGCTGCCCGAGGAGCGCCTCGCCACCGCGGCCCGCTGGACCGGCAAGGGACTCAGCGTCGCCCGACGGGTCGGCGATCCGGCGCTGCACGCCCACGCGCTGCGCCACCACGGCAACGAACTGCGCAAGTCCGGCCTGCACCTTCGCGCATTGGACCGGCTCGGCCAGGCCCGTGATACCGCCCGCACCGCCACGGAACGAGCCGAGGCCGTCGTCCTGCTCGCCCGCGCCGCCGGAGCCGCCGGGAACGCCGCCGTCTTCGACGCCGCGATCGACGACGGCTGCCGGCTTCTGCACGACGTGGCACCCACCGCCCTGTTCTCCGAGTTCACCCTCCACGAGGTCCGCCTTCGTGGCCTCATGGGCACCGGCCGGGTCGCCGAAGCGGTCCGGCAGCTGGACCGGGCACCGGCCGCCGGACTCGGAGCGACTGCCCAGTGGCGGATCATCGCGGCGATCACCGCCGGCGAGGTGCTGCTGCGGAAGGGAGACCCGATCGGCGCGGCGCAACAGCTCAGCGCCGCGGTCGACGGGGCGGCCCTCCACCGTCTGCCGCACCAGCTCCAGCGCGCCGTCCGGGCCGGCCGCCGTCTGCCCGAAGTCAAGGAGCGGGCGGGCGGTGCCCTGGAACGGCTGCGAGCCGAGATAGCGGCCTGAGCTCCAGCTCGGCGGTCGGACGGCGATGAACACGGCGGACCACATCCCTTGACTGGTGGGCAGACGCCCGGAGCGAGAGCGTGAGGCAGTGGGGGTGGGGTGCCGTTCAGGGTGCGGAGCGGCACCCCACCGGGATCACTGGCCGGAAGCCGCCCAGATCGGGAGGCTCTCAGCGATGGAGGCGGTCCGGATCAGCCAACCCATAGAGGTGTTGGAGGCAGGGTGACGAGGCCGGTGACGAGGGCGACGGCGGCGGCGTGGGTGCGGCTGCCGCGCCACGAGAGCGCACGGACGACCCTGGCCTCGACGGTGCGGGCCTCGCGCAGGCTCAGTCCGGCGGCGTTCGCCCCGGCCTCGCTCATCGTCCCGGTGCAGATCAGCGTGAGCACGGCTCGCCCCGCCTGATCCAGCTCGGGCACGCGGTCGGGCAGCCCGGCGCGCAGCCGCTCGGTGCCGATCAGCTCCGTCGTGATCAGGCGGACGGCCAGGTGTGCGTCGTCCACGGCGCCGGCGCGTCGGCGCAGGTCGGCCAGGCGGTGTCGGACCAGGTACTCCCCGGTGTGGACCCGGCCGCTGATCTCGGCGATGGTCAGCCCCTCGGCGGCGAGTTCGGCGATCCGCCGCTCCAGCCCGTTCAGCTCGGGCACAGGGGCACGTCGTGGCTCCGTCCTCGGAACGAAGCTCGTGGTCGCCAGGACCCGGCGAAAGCCGGCTTCCCCGGCCACGGGTACTTGATCGGCGGTGCACGCGAGCAGGAGGTCGTCGGCCGGTGCACCGAGGCGGTGGGCGGCGGCCACGTAGGCGGCGGTGCCGTTGTGCGCGCCCTGGCGTACGGCGCAGGACCAGGCCGCTCTCAGACCGACCACTCCGACGGCACGGTCCGGATCGACCGCCACGGCAGGAAGCACCAGAGCGCACGGGACACCGAGGGCCAGCGCCTGGTGCACCAGCCGGACGACGGTCGGCGCGGCCCCGCGAGGCGCGGCCCCGGCCAGAACCTCCGCCAGCGACGGCACTTCCGGAAGGGCGGCCAGCGCGCCGAGGTGTACGACCAGACCGCGCGTGGACCGGAGCATCGCGACGGCGCGCTCCACCGGATCGGAACGGTGGCAGAGCTCTGCCGGGGTCGTCGCTACGGGTCCGGACGCACCGGCAGCTCCCTTCGTCCGGTGGTGCCTGGCGCGGCCCTGGCCCGAATCGGCCGCCGTGGGTGTGGTGAGCCCGGCCAGGGTGTCCCCGGCCGGGGCGATCAGCTGGTGTTCCAGTGCTCGGCGGACGGCGACAACGCGCTTGCGCGTGCCGAAGACGTCCAGCACGGCGTCCTCGTAGAGCTCCGCCGCGCGCTCCCGGACCTCCAGCGCGCGGGCGACGTCGAGGCGGTTCCCGCCCGCCGCCCAGATCCGCAGGATCAGCGTCTGCTCGTCCGTGAGGGCCGGCGGAGCACCCGTCGGGGCCGAACGCGTGAGCAGGCCGGACTGCCACGCCCAGGCGAAGGCCTGGACCCGGTTCGCCGTCCCCAACCGGTCGTACGCCTGGCGCAGGTGGTACTTGACGGTGTCGACACTCAGATCCATGGCCGTGCCGATCGCCGCGTTCGTCATCCCGAGACCGACCCTGTCCAACACCGCGACGAACTGCGCGGCCGGCGCCGTGGAC
The DNA here is from genome assembly GCF_042896795.1 of Kitasatospora sp. NPDC001261. NCBI lineage: Bacteria > Bacillati > Actinomycetota > Actinomycetes > Kitasatosporales > Streptomycetaceae > Kitasatospora > Kitasatospora sp. NPDC001261. The sequence continues at coordinate 155,986 of NZ_JBIAXP010000025.1, read as the reverse complement.
GCCACTTCCGTACGCATCAGCACGCCTTCGCCCGCTGCCGAAGCCTGCTGAGCTTCACGGCCGGCCAACCGACGCCGAGTGCCCGCAGCGGTACCAGGTCGCCGAGAACGGCCGCGGCGCTCGCCTGCTCCCGCGACCGGGCCCCGAGCGTCCTCAGGACGGTCTGGGTGTAGGTCTTCACCGTGTTCACGGCCAGGCCCAGGCGCTCGGCGGTGACGGTCGCGTCCTCGCCGCCCACCAGCCCGGCGAGGACGGCGATGTGCTGTGCCGACAGCGGGTTGCCGATGGGGTTCATCAGGTGCACCTCCTGCACCAGGCCCCATCCCGCGCCCAGGGCGGTGGCGTGGAAGCGCGACTTCGCTCCGATCTTCGGCAGCAGAGTGAGGGCGGCAGTACCGACCCTGGCCCGCTCGATCCCGGTGGCCCGGCTGATCGCCCCGTACAGGGCGCCGCGGGCCAGCTGTTGCAGGAGGAGGACGTCGGCCTCGGACAGGTCGGGCTTGACGGGGCGGGAGGTGGGCATGGCGGATCTCCAGCAGAAGCGGGGGAGGAGGGGAGGCTACGACCGGTCGAGGGCGGCCAGCAGCGAGGGCCCGATCCGTCGGGCGGCGTGGGGGCCGATGGTCAGGACCAGGTCGCCCCGTCGGACGAGGGAGGCGACCAGCGACTCGGGGCCCGGCTGGTCCAGGCCGGGCTCGTAGCGGATCACCGTGCCCGCGGGACTGGCGGTGAGGATGCTCTCGCCGCCGTCGACGCGGTTGTGGTGACGGGGGAACGTCGAGTGGACGGGCAGCAGCACCGTCCGGTCGGCGGCCGTCAGGGCGTCGGCGATCAGGCCGGCGAGCGTGTTCGACCGCAGATGCCCGGAGGGCTCGTACACGGCCACCACCGCACCCTCGGTGAGCATCCGCGCGCCCAGGAGGTCGGCCTCGATCTCCCTCGGGTGCACGGCGATGGATTCCACGACGTCGATTCCACAGCTCGTGCCGAGCCGGGTCAGCGACCTCTCGACGCCGGCGAACGCGCCGAGCCCGTCGACGAGTTCGTGGCCGGGGACACCGAGCGCCCAGCCCGCGGCCCAGGCCGTTGCCACGGCCATGGCGGAGTTCGTCCCCGCGACCGGCACGGTGAAGGTGTGACGCTCGCCGCCGGCCTGGACGGTGACGCGGTGCTCCTCACCGGTCCAGAAGCTCCCGAGGACCTGCACGTCCATGTCGGCGCCGCGGCCGACGGTCACCACGCTCGGGCCCCGGCGTCGGCGCAGCCGGTCCGCGAGCTCCAGGCAGCCGGGCTGGGCGGCCCACAGCACCACCGCCTCGCTCCGTCGGGCGAGGGCCTCCATCTGGTCCAGCGCCTCCTGCTGGTTCCACCAGCTCGGCGGTGCGGTGTCCGCGGCGGTGACCAGCGTCACGGCAGGGGTGAGGCCTTCACCCAGGGAGCGGAAGCGCCAACTGGGCGGCGAGGCGTCGTGGCCGGAGCTGTCCGGGCACAGGTCCACCACCAGGAGCTCTCCGCCGCCGTCGTAGCCGGCGGAGTCCCCTTTGGGTGCCTCGGCGAGGATCCACCCGGGGTCGCGGCTGACGAGCGCGCAGGTGAGCGCGGCGGCGGCCATGGTGGTCGAGTGGCTGCCGGCGACGGCGACCGTGGTCGGCGCCGTGGCGGCCAGCAGCTCGACGGCCCGCCCGTAGCCCAGTATCGGAAGGCCTCGCCCGACGGCGTGGTCCAGGACCTCGTGCACCACGGTGTTGTCCCCGCCCCAGATCAGCGAGGCCGTCCCGGGAGTGGCCGCCCGAAGGCCGACACCGCACCGTTCGAGCCTTTGGAGCAGGTCGGGGCGGGAATCGGGGCGCGGCGGCGAGACCGTCACCCGAGCGTGCCTCCGGGCCAGGTAGGAGGCCAGGCCCGCGATGCCGGGGGTGTGGGGGTCGAGGATGTGGACGGCCGAGAGGAGGCCGGGCAGCGGCAGGGGCCGTCGAGGCGCCTCGGTGCTGTTGGCGTCGGCGGTCGCGTTCACGCCGCCTCCGTCAGAGCGAGCCCCTTGGGGCTGACGTGGATGTCGGCGAGGACGCCGGCGGTGCCGATCAGGTCGCTGACGACGGCGCTGAGGATGCACGGGATCATGGCGAGTCTCCGCAGATGAGCGGGTGGATTCGAGCCGGCCGATTCGATCCGGTCGAACCGGCGGAGACTCAGAATGCCGGTGGGGAGGGGGACATGATCAGGCCTGAGCTGGACGTCTTGGGACGTCCTCGGTATTCTCCTGGAGTCTCAATACGTCCCAAGACGTCCCATCCGGGGGTGCCATGGCGAACGAACGCCTTCGGTCCGCGCTGGTCGTCCGCGGGGTCACCGAGCGGGAACTGGCGGAGCACTGCGGAGTCGATGCCAAGACGGTGGAGCGCTGGATCCTCAAGAGCCGTGAACCGTACAGGCGGCATCGCCAGGCGGCGGCGGCCAAGCTGCAGACCGACGAGGACTACCTCTGGCCGGACGCGAAGTCGGAGACCCGGCGCCTGGACGAGGCCGACGCCGAGATCGTCCATGTATACCCCCACCGCTCCTCCGTGCCACCGGAGTTGTGGTTGCAGTTCGCCCAGCGCTCGGCTGCCGACATCGGCGTGCTCGTCCATGCCGGCGTCCATCTCGCCGAGAACCCGCGCTGGCACCGGGCGCTCGCCGAACGGGCTCGGGCGGGCGTCCGGGTCCGTCTGCTGCTCGGTGACCCGGAGAGTACGGAGGTCGCGCGACGGGGCGAGGAGGAGGAACTCGGCGAGGGCGTCGCGTACAAGGTGCGCGAGGTCATCAAGCTCTACCGGCCGCTCTACGGAACGCCCGGCATCGAGTTCCGGACGCACCGGTCCACGCTGCACAACTCCTTGTACTGGTTCGACGACGAGATGCTGGTGAACACCCAGATCTACGGGGTGAGCGCACCGCTAACCCCGGTACTCCACCTGCGCCGCGTCGTCGGCGCCCAGCTGGTCTCGACCTACCGGCAGAGCTTCGAGAAGGTCTGGGCCGGTGCTGTTCCGCTACCGAGGCAGGAATCGTGAGCCGGACCGACTACTTCGACGATCCGAAGGCCCCGAAAGCCCAGCGAATCGTGCCCGCCGTCACCGCGTTCGTGGTGAACGAGCGCGGCGATCTCCTGTTGGAGCGGCGCTCCGACAACGGCCGCTGGGGCATGCCCGGCGGGGTCCTGGAGATCGGCGAGAACCTTCCAGGGGCCGTCGCGCGCGAGGTACGGGAGGAGACCGGTATCGAGGTCGAGATCACCGGCCTCGTCGGCACGTACAGCGACCCCGGGCACGTGATCGAGTTCTCCGACGGGGAAGTGCGCCAGGAGTTCTCCCTGTGCTTCCGGGCGCGGCCGGTCGGCGGCCGCCTCACGGCCAGCTCCGAGTCCTTCGAGGTCCGCTGGGTTCCGCGAGCGGAACTCGAAGGGATGGACATCGCCCCGACGACCAGGCTCCGCCTCGACCACGGCTTCCGGAACGAGCCGGCCCCACACCTCGGCTGACTCAGGCGCTGGCGGACTCGGCCAGCCGCTTCGCGACCCGGTCGACCATGGCCAGCAGCGCCGGGCGAGCCGCGGAGACGGCACGGTGGACGACGTGGCCGGTGCCGTACCGGTGAAGGACCTCGTCGAGCCGGGACACCGGGTCGACCACGGTGCCGTCGGGTCCGCTCGTGAGATCGCAGTACGTGATCGCGTCCAGCAGGTCCGACGGCGGCCGGCGAAACTCCGCGAGCGCGGCCGACAGTCCCAGTTCGGCCGCTTCCCACTCCGAGGACGAGTGGTAGGCGACGAGCGAGCAGACCTCGGCATCGACACCGATCCGACGCAGGTACCGGGCGCCGTCGATCATGTGCTGGCCGGTGTTGACCGCCGAGGGCGCGTACCCGACATCGTGAAGAACCGCGGCGACACGCACCAGCTCCTCGTCGCCCCCGAGCGTCGGGCCGAGGAGCCGGGCCTGCTCGAATACCTGACGGGAGTGCGCCCACCGCAGGGGGATGTCCGCGAGCAGCGATTCGGCGGTCCGGTACGCAAGGCTCAGGTTCATCGCTCAAGGCTAGTAGTGCTTTGTCAGGTCGGGGCTGGCATTGGCCTGGATATCGTTTGGTGGCAGGTCGGGCATATGCCGTTCCAGGTCGCCAGGAGCTGTTGGAGGGCTCTGACGGCCTGGTAGGGGGTCATGCCCGAGCAGGCACTTTTGGGCGAATCCGGACCAGGGTCACGAAGAGGTGGGTGGCGGTGACGAGGGTGACGTGGCGGTGCCGGCCGGCCCACGAGCGTCCGTCGAAGTGGTCCAGGCCCAGGGGAGTCTTCAGCTCGCGGTAGTCGTGCTCGATCCGCCAGCGGATCTTGGCCAGGCGGACGACATCCTCGACCGGTGTCGGCGGGAAGGTCGGACACCCAGTAGTGGGAAGGCTCGGCCAGGTGGGCGGGCCATTGGCAGCCAGCACGTGGGCAGGGTGCCGTCTTCCTTAAGCTGGGGCCGCCGCCCGGCTGGCGGCCCGTATGATCTGGCAGTTCCCGACCTGGCCGAGTGTCCCGGAGTACCGGCGGGCCACCCCGGGCGAGCTCGTGCCGTCCTTCGGGACCCGGTCTCGTGGATCACCCAGGCAGCCGGTTTCAGCGTCTGCACGGCCCGGCAGGCGATACGGGCGCGGACCTCGTCCAGGGGCCAGGTCGAGGTGGTGATGAACTGCTGCAGGCGCTGGTGGTCGATGCCGAGGCGCTCAGCCATCGGCTGCATCGACTTGTGCCGTCCGTCCAGCAACAGACCACGCGGATGGCTCAAGTCCTTGTCCTGCTGGTCCGAGCGCTGCAGCGGAGCGAGTATCTCCGCCGCGAACTCCTCCAACTCATCGTGTAACGCTGTTAGTTCGTCCGGATTCACACCGGCAACGCCGAACACCCGACCTGCCCAAGCCCTGCGCAGCGCGTGACAAGGCACTACTAGCTGTTCCGCACCTTCGGCGGCGGCCCGCGCGCCGGGCGCCCGTGGCCGAAGTTCACCGTGGACAATGAGCGCGACCAGGTCGAGTCCCGCGCGCGCAACCCTCGAGGGCATCGACTGGAGGTTTCGCAGTCACCCGGCCAAGGCGTCAGCAACACTTACTGGCCGCAGAGTTGGCGAGTCGTTGCGTGGGTTTGACGGGGGCTTGTTCCCGGAGCCTGGCGGGCGGCCTAGGCTGCCGGGATGACGACATCTCCGGCGACCAGGTTCGGCGCGGTGGTATTCGACTTCTTCGGTGTCCTGACTTTCAACATGGTCGAGGTGATCCAGGCGTTCGAGGATCGGGAGAAGATCGTCCGCGGGACGTTCCTTCGCGGGTGGGCTTCCCCGGAGGGACAGGAGCTGTTCCGTCGGCTCGAGCTCGGCCAGATCACCCAGGAGGAGTGGAACTCGAGGTTCGGCGGCCTGATCGGCGTCGAGCCTGCCGGCTTGATGGCGCGGTACCTCCACGACGCCTTCCCCGCCTACCCGGTGCTCCGCGTTGCTCGTCAGGCGCGTGCAGCCGGGATCAGGACGGCGGTACTGTCGAACTCGCTCGGCCGCCAGCCGTTCGACCCGTACTCCGGATTCGACCTCGCCGGTACGTTCGATGCGGTGGTGCTCTCCGCCGACGTCGGCGTACGCAAGCCGGATCCGGCGATCTTCCGGATCGTGTTGGACCGGCTCGGTGTGGGCGCGGATGAGTGCCTGTTCGTTGACGACAGTGAGTCGAACCTTGAGGCCGCCGCCGGGCTCGGGTTCACGCCGTTGCTCGGGTTGGACGAGGACGTGGTGGCCCGGCGTCTGCGCGAGCTGCTGCACCTACCCGGCAGCGGCCTGTAGGAAGTCCGCGATGGGCCGGTAGGCGGCGTGCGGGGCGAGTTTGACCCGCAGTCCCTTGAGCTGGGAGGAGGAGCGGGCGGAGTCGACGGAACCGAGGCAAGCGGTGGCCTGCCAGGCGGCGGCGACGGCCGCATCGAGGTCGTTCAGGACGAGGTGGGCCTCGGCGGCGCGGGCCAGGTAGATGGCATGGCTGCGGGGAAACTCCTCGTCGACGCTGGGGTGGGCCCGCATGCCGGCCTCGAAGCGGCGCAACGCCTCGGCCGGGTCGCCGAGGTCGAGTGCGCACGAGCCGGCGATCATCTCCACCTCCGACCTGGTCACCCAGTAGAGGAACTCGGGTTCGTCGTCCTTTGGGCCTCTGTCCAGCATGTCGTGTGCCAGGCGGAGTTGGCGGCCGGTTGCCGCCTTGGCAGTGGTCTTCGACATCGCACGGGCGGTGCGGGCGGCCAGCATCGCCTCCATGCGGGGGGTGCCGTGTTGCCGCAGCTGCGAGCGGGCGGTCTCCAGGAGGGCCACCGCGCGGTCGGCCTGGCCGGTGGAGTAGAGCTGGACGGCTGCGAACGAGATGGTGTAGACGCCCCCGGTTGCGTCGCCTGCTTCGGCGGAGGCGCGGAGGGACGCGTCGAAGTACCGCTGGGCAACACCGGGGCGGCCTTGGTCGAAGGTGCACCAGGCGACCTGCCGTGCGGCTTCACCCGCGAGCCGGAGGAGACGGTTCGCGGCGGTGCCCCGGTAGCGGCCGGCTTTGAGGAGGGTCACCGCGAGCGACAGTTCCCCGGAGGCCTGCCTGCGGACCTCCCCGCTGCCGAGCTCGTCGTCCAACCTGCGCAGGAGCTCGAGTCGGCCGGCCATGTTGACCAACAGAGCCGTGCCCCCGGCGCTCTGCGCGCTCTCGACGGGTGCGCTGGGGTGGGCGATGCCCAGAGCGCCGGCCCATCCTCCCGCTGATGCCGACAGTGCGGCACCGGCCTTGACGAACCCCCGGCGATCCACTCGGCCTGCTCTCCCGTCCACGAGGTCGGCGAGGACCGTCAGTGCCGCTCCGTCCTGACCCCACGGAACGGCGGACGGCGCAGCCTTGGCGTTGGCCAGCTCCTTCTCGAACTTGCCGTCGGTTCGCAGCGCGCGGTCGTAGGCCGCGGCCACGTCGATGGTCAACGATCTGTTCCCGTTCTCCACGTTACGCAGATACGCCGGTGTGAAGCTCGTTGCCTGGGAGAACTGCGCCCAGGACATCCCGGAGTCCCGGCGCGCCTGCCGTAGGTCGTTCCGTAGTCGCTCGGACATCGCGACGCTCCTCGGGATTTGGGATCGCTCGTGGATCGGCCCCAGCCATTGTTCCCGGGACGCTGGCGGTGTGTGCTCGGTTCAGCACAGATTGCCACTTCCGCCTGGTCGGAGCTGGGCCCCGGCCCGTTCAGGAATGACGTGTGGGATACCGCCTGCAGCACCCGTTCACCACCCGCCGGAGATCCCGTACCGGCCGCTGCTCACCGGCAGCAGCGACTCGAACCGCGCCCACTGGGCAGCGGCCAGAACCTCCTGCATTCCACAGCACTGCCAACGGCCGACGCCGGACAGCGCGATTCTTCGGTGAAGCCCGCACCCGGGCGGGTGCGCTGCTCTATCGTCGGACGGCATGGGGATGGCAGGGGCTGACGGGTTGGGGCGCGGGGTCCCGTTCACGGGGGCACCGCCTGTGTTCGGCGACCGGACCCGGGACGCGTGCGTGGTGGTGCCCGGCATCATGGGCAGCGTCCTTGAGGACGACAGGACGGGCCGCCCGCTCTGGGGTGTCAACCTGGCGACGCTCACCGACGCGCTGAGCGGCGATGCCCTGTTCGCTGCCCTGCGGGCGGACGCCCAGGAGCGGGAAGCCGATGCCGACACCGCCCGGAGGGCACCGCTGACCCGCGTCCGTGCGACCGGCCTGCTCGCCAAACCGTGGTGGCTGCCCGTCTTCCAGGGGCTTGACCCCTACGGCAGGGCGGTCGAGGCCCTGCGGAAGGTCACGCTGGCGCCGGAGGCGGTGGAGCCGTTCCCCTACGACTGGCGGCTGGCGGTCGCCTACAACGGCGCGCTGCTGGCCCGGAGGGCCCGTGCGCACCTGGAGTCGTGGCGGGAGCGGGTGGCGGCGGTGCCCGGGTGGCGGGCGGCCGGCGCGGCGCGGCCGCGGCTGGTGTTCGTGGCGCACTCGATGGGCGGGCTGGTGGTGCGGGCCGCGCTGGAGCAGGACGTGGAACTCGCGGCCGACACCCGGGCGGTGGTCACCGTCGGGACGCCGTTCCTGGGCTCGGCGAAGTCCGTCCTGGCGCTCAACGCTCTGCACGCCGAGGCCGAACCGGGCCGGCTGGTGCGGCGAGTGCAGGCGATGGCGGCGACCCTGCCCGGTGTCCACGACCTGCTGCCCGGCTACCGCTGCCTGGACCGGGGTCTGGAGGTGGAGCGCCTCACCGCGGGTGATGTCGCCCGGTTCGGCGGCGACCGGGACCTGGCCGCCCGTTCCCTGGCCGAGCGCGCACGCCACCGTGGGAGCGGGTTCGTGCTGCCGGGGCACCGGGCGGTCGTCGGCGAGGCCCAGCCGACCGTGCAGACCCTGGAGGAACAGCACGCCGGCCTCTCGGTCGTCGCGGGCCGCCACCACGCCTTCGACGTCGGCGACGACGGCGAACTCGTCCGCGATCCGGCCACCGGCATCCCCGCCCGCCGCGACGCCTCCGGTGACGGCACCGTCCACATGCCCTCCGCCCGGGCCGGCACCGAGGCCGTCCACTACGTGTTCGGCCAGCACGGCACGCTGATGTCCCATGACGAGGTCCTGCGGCAGATCCGCCGCATCGCGCTGGAGCGCCCGCAGGGCACCGACCTCGGCGACGGCACCGGCGACGGGCCGGGCCTGGAGACCCCCCACCTCGGCGGGACGCTCGGACAGCCGCTCACCCTCACCGTCACCGGCCTCGACACCCCGGCCGGGTCGAGCCTGAGCGTGCGCTCGGCGACCACCGGCCGCCCCGGCCACCCCCTGACCCTGCGCCGCGACCCGGACCGCACGGACGGGGCCCTGTCGGCGCGGTTCACCGCGGACGCCCCGGACCTGTACCGGGTCACCCTGGACACCGGCCGGCACGCGCCCCTGACCCAGCTCGTCCTGGTCGCCCCGCCCGACGCCTGACCCCAGAGATCCGCCCATGACCACTCCCCACGCGGACACCCCGCCCCCTCCGCCTCCCGCCGACCCAGGCCACACGACGGCCGGACCGGTCCCCGAGGACGGGGGCGTCGAGCTGTTCCCGGTCAACTTCACCGCCTACCGGAACCACGTGGAACTCGACACCGAGCAGCACGTGCGGGCGATCGCCGACCTGCTCGCCCCCTACGGGCTGCACGTCAACCACTGGGCGGCCCCGGAGAAGGAACGGGACCGGCAGGCGGTCGAGGACCGGCTCGGCGACTGGAAACGCCTCACCGCCTCCCACCGCGGCAACACGGTGCTCTACTGGGTCGGCCACGGCAGCGCCGAACACCTCGCCCACCACCGCACCCCGGCCCCCATCGACGACGGCGTCCACCCGGAGGACGTCGCCCGTGCCATCGGCCGCCGGCGACTGCACCCCGACGCGGAGGACAGCTGGGCCGTCGTCGTCCTGGACGCCTGCTTCTCCAAGGACTTCGCCCGCAAAGTGCACGGCACCCTCATCAACGAGTATGGCGACGCCGACCGGTTCCTGCTGCTGTCCACCGCCGCCGAGGGCCACGCCGAACTCGGCGACTTCACCCGGGCCCTGGAACATGCCCTGACCATCACCTTCCTCGGACAGAAGACCATCGGCCTCGCCGAACTCGGCAGCCAGCTCGCCCGCGAACTCCGCGGCTACCGCGCCATCAACGTCGACGACCACCGCGACCGACTGGTCCGCACACTCCCCGACGTCGCCTCCGCCGTCTCCGCGCCCCTGGACCAGATCGCCGAACTCCAGGCCGTCATCGACCGCCTGTCCGCCGACGAACAGCGCCACTTCCTCCCCAAGGCATCCGGTGCCGAACTCGGCGAACTCGCCTGGTACTTCCACGGCCGCACCGAGGAACGCGACACGATCCTCCGCTGGCTCACCACCACCGCAAGCGGCTCCCTCGTCGTCACCGGCCCCGCCGGCTCCGGCAAATCAGCCCTCCTCGGCCACATCCTCCACCACACCAACCCCCAGCTGCGAGACGTCCTGATCCGGCACGGCCACCTGACGCCCCTGCCACCCGAAGTCCCCTGCCCGGACGACCCGTTCGACCTCACCGTCCACCTCTCCGGCCTCACCCTCACCCACACCGTCCAACTCGTCGCCCAGGCAGCCGGCCTGCCCGACCTCGCCCGGCAAGCGGCCGACGGCCAGCCACCCTCCGACCTCGTCGCCCGGCTCCTCGGACGCCTCCGCGACCGGCACGCACCACTGACGCTGCTCTTCGACGCCCTCGACGAGGCCGAACAGCCCCTCGCCCTCGCCGACACCCTCCTGCGCCACCTCGCCGACCTCCCCCGGGTCCGGATCGTCATCGGCACCCGTAGCTCCACCAAGGAAGGCCTCGACCGGCCAGCCCCCGACGACACCGATATCCTCGACGCCCTCCGACCCCGCTCTCACGGGACCGGTCTGAAGTACGTCGAAGTGACGCAGAACCAGGACGCCCTCGCCGGGTACCTGCGCGCCAAACTCCACGCCGCACGGCAACAGCGCACCCTGGACACCGACGAGGCGACCATCGAGGCCGCCGTCCGCCGACTCGTCACCGACCAGCAGCAGGACGGCACCGAGCCGCAGCAGTTCCTCTACGTCCGCCTCGCCGCCCACGAACTCCTGGCCGACCCCGCCCTCCTGGCCGACCCCACCCCGCTGACCGGCCGCACCCACCGCCAGCTCTTCACCCACGCCCTGGAACGCCTCCACCGCGCTGCCCCCCACTACACCCCCCTGCTACGCGCCCTCGGCCTCGCCCAGGGCCGAGGCCTGCCCGACCAGGACGGCATCTGGGCCCGCACCGCCGACGCCCTCACACCCGGCGGCGCGGGCCACACCGGCACCGGCATCCCCGGGCTGGTCCGCGATGCCGCGCCCTACCTCGCCCTCGACCAGGAACACGGCCAGAGCGTCTACCGCCTCGCTCACCGCACCTTCACCGAGCACTTCACCGCGGCCCCCGACGGCCCTGCCGCCCATGCCGCCATCACCACCGCCCTGGTCCAGCAGGCCCGCCACGGCCTCGCCACCCGGGCTTCCAGCGGCACCGCCGTCCCGCGGCCCGAGGACGTCAGCCCCTACATCCGCCACCACCTCATTACCCATGCACGGCTGGGCCACACCGCCGGAGCCCTCCAGGCGCTCGCCGACCACCCCGACGTCCTCGACACCCTCGACATCACCGGCATCACCGCCACCGCCCTCCACCGCGGTCTGCCCCCGAACGAGGTGCCGCCCGCCATCGCCGGAACCGTCCTCTTCCAGAACCACATCCACGAGTCCGACTCCGCCCGGCACGACCAGGACACGATCGGGTGGCGCCGGTGGTGGCGCCGACTCGGCACCACCTACATCCAAGGCACCCCACCCCCTGCCGAAACCCACGCCCACAGCCCCACGACATGGCCCCCCACACTGGTCGGCGGTGCCGTCCTTCAACGGCAGCTTCACCTCCAACTCGCCAGCCACAAACACTGGGTGACGGCGTTGGCGGTGTTCTCCGCCCCGGACGGCACCCCCCGCCTCGCCACCGGCAGCAACGACCGGATGGTGCGGATCTGGAATCCGGCCACCGACACCCAGGACCGCCCACCCCTCACCGGCCACCGCGGTTGGGTAATGGCGTTGGCGGTGTTCGCCGCCCCGGACGGCACCCCCCGCCTCGCCACCGCCGGCAACGACCAGACGGTGCGGATCTGGAACCCCGCCATCGACACCCAGGACCGCCCACCCCTCACCGGCCACACCAGCAGGGTGAGGGCGTTGGCGGTGTTCGCCGCCCCGGACGGCACCCCCCGCCTCGCCACCGCCGGCAACGACCAGACGGTGCGGATCTGGAACCCCGCCATCGACACCCAGGACCGCCCACCCCTCACCGGCCACACCAGCAGGGTGAGGGCGTTGGCGGTGTTCGCCGCCCCGGACGGCACCCCCCGCCTCGCCACCGCCGGCAACGACCAGACGGTGCGGATCTGGAACCCCGCCACCGACACCCAGGACGGCGAGTCCCTTACCGGCCACCGTGGCGGGGTGATGGCGTTGGCGGTGTTCGCCGCCCCGGATGGCACCCCCCGCCTCGCCAGCGGCGCCGAGGGCGACCGGATGGTGCGGATCTGGAATCCGGCCACCGGCGCCCAGGACGGCGAGCTCCTCGCCGGCCACCGTGGCGGGGTGATGGCGTTGGCGGTGTTCGCCGCCCCGGATCGCACCCCCCGCCTCGCCACCGTCGCCGAGAGCGACCGGCTGGTGCGGATCTGGAATCCGGCCACCGGCGCCCAGGACGGCGAGCCCCTCGCCGGCCACCGTGGCGGGGTGATGGCGTTGGCGGTGTTCGCCGCCCCGGACGGCACCCCCCGCCTCGCCACCGTCGGCGGCGACCGGATGGTGCGGATCTGGAACCCCGCCTCGGGCGCCCAGGACGGCGAGCCCCTCGCCGGCCACCGTGGCTGGGCGACGGCGTTGGCGGTGTTCACCGCCCCGGACGGCACCCCCCGCCTCGCCATCGGCAGTGATGACCAGATGGTGCGGATCTGGAACCTGCACGCCAGGACCGCACACACGCTGCTCCTGGCAGACCCGGTTCACACGCTGACGGAGCACCGCGGGCTGCTCATCGCAGGAACTGACTCGGGCTACCTCGCGATCGATATCTCATCCGTGCCGACCAGCACAGCATGATCGGCAGGACACTAGGCACTGCCCTGCCGATCAGGTGAGTCGTTGAGCGAGCGAAGGGCGACTGCTCTCTGCGAGGCTTGACTCTCGTCCACGCTCGGGCCGTGCTGACCCGTCTCCTGCCCCCGGAAAGCATCTTGGCCCGTCGGGCGCCGTGAAGGTGGCCATGTCGTCGGACACGGTCGTGTCCGGCGGGCCGCTTTCCGTCAGGGAGAGGAGACGCGCGCACCCTGCTGGTGTGATGCCGCTGCCTGTATGGAAGTACAGATAGGCCGTGTCGTGCTGGTGGTCCACCGTGACGTGCCGGGCCGAGAGCAGCCCCAACTCTCGGAAATGGCCCTCGTGTCGTCGGATGGAACCAGGGGAGGGGTGCTTCGGTCGGCGCGGAGGCTGCCCGTTCGTAGGGGAAGCCGGTGAACGGTGGGGAAGGGCAGGAGGGCGTCACACCCGGCCCGTCGCCGGGCAGCCGTCCGCCTCAGCGCTGCCACCGGGTCAGGACACGTTCGGCCTGGTCCATGACGTCACGGACAATGTCCCCGGCGGGCCGGATGTCGTGCACGAGGCCGATGCCCTGCCCCATCAGCCAGGGCATCTCCTCCCAGTCGGCCTCGGTGGCGGGTACGGGCGGTGGCACGTTGAGCTTGCGCAGCACGGTTTCTTGTCCCTGGAAGACTGTGGTACCGACCTGTTCGAGTCCGCCACGGACGGTCGGCACCTCGGCCAGCCGGTCGTTCCATTCGGACACCACACGGTCGCGCTGCACCCGCGTCGGATTGAACTCCGGCCACTCAGGGCCGAAGATCCCGGTGCGTACGGTGTCCTCGCCCAGCGCCGCGACCAGGCGGCGGTGGTGCTCGGGATGGACCTGCGCTTCGCGCGAGGCGACCAGGAGGGTACCCACCCACACACCGTCGGCGCCCAGGCACAGGGCCGCGGCGACCTGACGCCCGTCGGTGATTCCGCCCGCGGCGAGGACCAGGGCGCGATCTCCCACGGCGTCCACGACGGCGGGCACACCGACCATGGTGGGCAGACCGCGTAGTTGTGCCCGCCAGCCTCCCAGCCCTGGGCGACCACGACCTCCACGCCGTCGTCGACGGCACGTTCAGCCGCGTCGGCGGAGCCGACCTGGGGTGTGGAGTTGCGCCAGTTGCGGTACTTCGTCGCGGTGGTCGGCGGGGGTGTCCGGCTGCCGGCCGGCGAACCTGTCAATCGGCCGCCGGGGTGATCTCGTACATCCCGGGGCCGTCCAGGTAGCGCACCGTGTTGAGGTCGCGCTGCAGAACGGCGTCCACCGGGTGGCTGAGCGTCAGAGTGACCGGATACTCGCGGTCGTAGGTGGTTGAGGTGATGGCGTCACCGGGCCTCACCAGCTCGGTGAGGGAGTGGAAGCTCGCCAGTTGCTCGAGCTGGTCGAGCGCGCGGTAGCCCCGCAGTCGGCCCGTAGTCGGAGCGACCAGTGCCGCCCAGGCGAACGCGTGCTGCCGTTGGTAGGGCCGGCCCGCCCGGGCCCGGAACCGCTCGGGCCGGACGTAGGCGTCGACGGTCCACTCCAGCTGGCCCTCGCCCAGGACCTCGGCCGTGTAGTAGGGCAGCCCCGAGACACGGGCACCCACCTCGACCAGTCGCGGGCCGTCCGGGGTCAGCTTGATCTCCAGGTGTGCCGCGCCGTACCGGATGCCGAGGGCGTCCAGCACCCGGCGGCCGTAGCCGAAGAGCTCGCCGACCGGGTGTTCGTCGCAGCGCAGCAGCACCTGCGCGGTCACCAGGTCCCGCACCCCGTTGGCCTGGATCCGCTCGGTGCGCCAGGCGTCGGTCAGCTGGTGCACACCCGCGCAACTGACCGTGTTCACGATGTACTCGGCGCCCACCAGGTACTCTTGGGCGACGACCTCGGTGATCGGCTCGCCCAGCACCACGCGGCGGTCGCGGAGCGCGCGCAGCGCGGCGACCGAGTCCTGCGGAGCGTCGCAGAACGACACGCCGTCGCCCCAGTAGCCGCGCAGGGGTTTGACGACCACGGTCCCGCCCAGTTCCTCGTGCCAGGCCAGCAGTTCGGCCTCGTCACCGGTTCGCAGCTGCCGCATGCCGGGGACGCCCTGAGCCTTGATCGTTTCGATCTGCACGTACTTGTCGCGCCGCGCGCTGCTCAGGGCGGTGCCGTTGGAGGCCAGCCCCAGCCGCTCGGAGAGGGCGTCGGCGAGCTCCACCCCGGTCTCGCGGCCGGCCAGGACCGCGACCGGCCCCAGCGCGGCGAGTTGTGCGGTCAGGACGTCCGACTCGCCGTCGTGGACGAGCACATGACCGAAGGCCCGGTCGTCCGCCGGATCGAGTCCGACCGGAGGGGCGGGAGTGCTCCGGACCTGGATCACCTCGCCGCCCAGTGCGCCGAAGGCGCCGGTGAACCCGGAGGACGTGCCGAACGCGTCGACGACGGCGACACGGAATGCTGACATCGGTTGCCTGCCTACTGGTTGGCCGGAGCGGAGCCGGGGTGGATGAGATCGGCGCGAAGCGCGAGGAGCCGGTACACCGCGTTGGTGAGCACGTGTCGGACGTTGAACCCCGACGTGCCGGGGTCCCGGCCGTCCAGGATGTCGTGTTCGCCGCCCTGCTCGCGGATACCGCGACGGGTCAGCCCGGTCCGCTCCCGGAACGCCTCGGGGAGCGCGTGCCGGGTGACGCCCAGGTGCGCCATCCGGAAGTCCACGAACTTGTCGATCACCCTGACCAGCCGGGCGCGCCCCGCGCGGTCGAGCACCAGCCGTCCCTCCCGCAGCCGTTGGGACACGTTCGCCCCGCGGATGGAATCGCCGCGCCACCGCGCGATGGCGGGCCGCGACCACGAGGGGAAGTAGGACATCGACTGGTCCAGGAAGACGCCGTACTCCTTCGACGGCGGCAGCAGGGCCAGTTCGAGGAGGTGGACACTGGGCATGAACGCACCGCTCGCGCCGCGCGGGCCGCCGGGATGCCCCATGTGGTAGGGGCGGAACCGGTTGAACGCCTGCTGGGACAGCTTGCGGTACCTGGCCATGTACCGGGTGAACTCCGCGAGGTACTCGACGACGTCGTCCAGGACCGCGGCCGGTCGGGCGGCGGCCGTCGGCAGGACCAGCGAGCGCAGCCCGTAGGCGGCCGACTTGGCCCATGGTTCGGAGAGGTGGTGGCCGAGGTAGAAGTCCCGTTCGAGAGGGGCGTCCCGGCCCGCGGAGAACACCCGGATGTCCCCGCTGCGCCGGTGTTCCTCGCAGTTGACGTCGATCAGGAGCTCATAGCTCAGATGGGGATCCAGGGCGGGGAACCTGCCGCACTGGGCGGATATCAGCTCGGCCAGGGCGCGGGGTGCGGCCTGCGGCCCCGCGGGCGCGTAGCCGCTGAGCAGGAAGAGCAGATCGAGCTGGAGGAGACGCGCGGTCCGCTCGTCGTCCTCGGATAGGCACTGCGGAGTGATGTTCCGGAGCATCTGCGCCTGGGAGTCCGCAAGTTGATGGTACGTCAGGTGCCCTGCCGAAAGGTCGTCGAGGGCGGCGGGAAGGCTTCGCAGGACGTAGTCGCGCAGCGGTGAGCCCGAGCGACCGGGGGCGGGAGAGGTGTGCTGCCGGGGGTGTGCGACACCGTCGAAGAGCTGGCTGCTGTTCACGTCTTCTCCTTGCCGGCCGCCGCGACGGGCCGTGACGGCGCTGGGGTTGGTGTTGCCCGCGGGTCCAAGCGTGCTTCACCGCCACGCGTCGGCGCATCGGTCATCTGACGGCGGGAGCCGACCGGTTGACCGCGTCGGCCACGTCGGGCGGTGAGCCGTGACCGGGGTGAGCGGTCCTGGTTCGGGCTGGACGAGGAGTCCAGGGCAGAGCGGACGCACCGTCAAATGACCGATGTGGAACAGAAGTACCGAGCCGATGATGGAGAGCACACGCCCGCCCCGAAGGCGGCGCCCCGTCTGCGCCTCCCGTCATCAGCAGCCCGCTGTCCGACAGCGCCGGAGCGGTCGCCGGCAGTGGCCGGGTGTTCCGGGCGCAGAACCGGGCCCGGTCCTTCCGGCGGCACCATCACACACGGAGAGGTGATTCACATGCTCACACCCAGGGCCATGCTCCGCGGCTCGGCCGCCACGGCGATGGTCGTCGCCGCCCTGACCGGCCTCGGCGCCGGAACGGCGCACGCCGCCGGCTGGCCTCCGTTGCAGCCGGGCGCCCGCCTCTACTCGGGCACCGGCGGGAGCGGCGCGGTGACCGCGGTCGACCTCGACGACTTCGGCACGTGCCACACGCTGGCGGCACCCGCCCGATCGGTCCAGGTCGCCTCCGGCTCCGCGTCCGTGGTGCTGTACTCCGGCGCGGGCTGCTCCGGCGCCACCCCGTGGGCCACCGGCTCGCTGGCCCAGTTCAACCTGCCGTGGCCGGTGCTGAGCTACCGGGTGGTCCCGGCCTGACGCCACCCGGACCAAGGCGGTACGGCCCTCGGCGACCTCTTCGCACGGAGGCCTCGAACCCCCTGTCACGAGGGGCGCCGGGGTAGGCCGGTGACGCCCGACGGCGGGCGGAACACCTCACATCCCGTTCGGACACAAGGAGTCCACTGGAACGAGGTCGACAGGGGCGGCCACTTCGCCGCCCGGGAGCAGCCGCGGCTCCTGGCCGAAGAACTCCGCGCCGCCTTCAGGACGCTGAGGTGACACGGCGCGGTGGTGCTGGGCCCCGCACCACCGCGCGTGCCGCCGGCTGACCGCCGCGCGCCGGTCGTGACGGAACCCGTGCGACTCGGCCGGCCCCGCCCTTCGTAGGATGGGTGCAGCTCCTCCGGGAGGAACTCTCCCCGGAGGTGCCATGCCGCAGTCCGCGAACCACCAGCTCATCGGGCGTACCCGGGAGGTGGAGGTGCTGGACCGTCTGCTGCGCGAGGTGGGCGACGGGCGCAGCCGGGTGCTGGTGCTGCGGGGTGAGGCGGGTGTCGGCAAGTCGGCGCTGCTCGACCATCTGGGCGGGCAGGCGGGGCAGTGGCAGGTGGTACGCGCGGCCGGTGTCGAGGCCGAGGCCGAGTTCGCCTATGCGGCCCTGCAACGGCTGTGCGCCCCGCTGTTGTCGCACCTCGGCCGGCTGCCGGAGGTGCAGCAGGACGCGCTGCGGGTCGCGTTCGGCCTGAGCACGGGAAACCCGCCCGAGATGCTGCTGGTGGGGCTCGCGGTCCTCGGTCTCCTCGCCGAGGCGGCGGCCCGGTCCGCGCTGGTGTGCCTGGTCGACGACGCGCAGTGGCTGGACCTGATGTCCCGGCGAATCCTGGCGTTCGTCGGGCGCCGGCTGGACGCGGAATCGGTGGCGCTGGTGTTCGCCGAGCGGATCGCCGACGGGAAGGCGGACGACGAGGGCCTTTCCGGTCTGCCGGACCTTCCGCTGGGCGGGCTGGCCGATGCCGACGCCCGGGCGCTGCTGGACGGCGTGCTGCCGGGGCCGGTCGACGCCCGGGTACGGGACCGGATCGTGGCCGAGACCGGCGGGAATCCGCTCGCCCTGCTGGAGCTGCCCCGGGGCCTGTCGCCGGCGGAGTTGGCGTTCGGCTTCGGCGGGCCCGGCGCCGGCCCGCTGGCGACCCGGCTCGAGGACGGCTTCCGCCGGCGCGTCGACGCCCTGCCGGCCGACACCCGAGCCCTGCTGCTGGTCGCGGCGGTCGAACCGGTCGGCGACGGGCCGCTGTTGTGGCACGCCCTGCGTCTGCTGGGCATCGGGCCGGAGGCCGTGGCGCCGGCCGAGGCCGCGGACCTGATCACCCTGGGAGCCGCCGTGCGGTTCCGGCACCCGCTGGTGCGTTCGGCGGTGTGGCGCGGCGCGGATGCCGCGGCGCTGCATGCGGCGCACGCGGCCCTGGCCGAGGCCACCGACGCCGAGCGCGACCCCGACCGGCGGGCCTGGCACCGGGCCCACGCCGCGGTCGGGCCGGACGAACAGGTGGCGGCCGCACTGGAGAGCTCCGCCGACCGGGCCCTGGCACGCGGCGGCCGGGCGGCCGCCGCCTCCTTCCTGGAGCGTGCCGCCGCGCTCACCCCTTGCCCGGAGGCGCGGGCGCGGCGCGCACTGGCGGCCGCGGCGGCCCATGTCGCCGCGGGCGTGCCGGCCCGGGTGCCCGACCTGCTCGCCGCCGCGGAGCTGGGGCCGCTGGACCGGCTGCAGCAGGCCCATGCCGACCGGCTGCGGGCCAAGGCGTCGTCCATGACCGACTCGGGGAGGGGCGCGGTGCAGCCGCTGCTCGACGCGGCGGGTCGGCTCAGGGACCTCGACCCGGCCCTCGCGCGGGAGACCTGCCTCGCGGCGTACGACGCGGCCATCTGGGTCGGCCGGTACGACGAAGGCGCACTGCGCCGGGTCGCCGAGGCCGCTCGAGACCTGCCGCCCGGCGACGAGCCGGCGGGAGTCTTCCTCAGGGCCCTGGTCGCCCGGAGCGTGGACGGGCCGGCTGCCGTCTTCCCGCAGCTGGCACGGGCGCTGCGCTCCCTCACCGACGAGGAGGACCCGTCCGTCCTGTGGGCGGCCGCGAACGCCGCCGCGGAGCTGGGCGATCTCCAGGGCTGGCTGGACATCGGCGGCCGGGCGGTCCGCTTCGCACGCCGGACGGGAACCCTGTCGCTCCTCTCGACGGCGCTGCCCTACCAGGCGTCCGCGCTGGGCTTCGCGGGGCGTTTCTCCCCGGCGGGCGACCTGCTGGCCGAGGCCGCGGCCCTGGACAAGGTCACCGGCTCGGTGGCGCGCACGGCCTCGGCGGCCTTGATCAGCGCGTACCAGGGGCGGGAACGACCGGCCCTGGAAGCGATCGAGGCGATGGAACACGAGGGCGAGCAGCGCGGCCTGGGCCGACTCGTCGGCGTAGCCGCGTGCGCGAGGGCGGTGCTCCACAACGGCCTGGGCAACTATCCGCTCGCCATGGAAGCGGCGCTTCGGGGCGGGGAGTACCAGGACCTCGTGGTGCACGTCTGGACGTGCGGCGAGCTGGTCGAGGCCGCGACCAGGGCCGGCGAGCCGGCTGTGGCGGCCGGGGCGCGCGAGCGGCTCGCCGACTGGAGCCGGGCCGGCACGCCCTGGGCCCTGGGCGCGCACGCGGTCGCCGAAGCCCTGACCGGAGCACCCGAGCAGGCCGAGGACCGCTACCGCGAGGCCGTTGACCACTTCGGCCGCGGTGGGCTCGGCGTGTTCGAGACCCGGGCCCGACTGCTGTACGGGGAGTGGCTGCGCCGCCGGAACCGGCGCGCGCAGGCCCGTACCGAGCTGCGGGCGGCGTACGAGGCGGCCGGGCGCACGGGTATGGAGGGGTTCGCCGAGCGGGCCCGGCGTGAGCTGCTCGCCACCGGTGAGACGGTTCGCAAGAGGACCGTCGGCGCGCCGGTCCTGACCCCGCAGGAGGCGCGGATCGCCCGCCTCGCGGCCGCCGGGCACCCGAACGCGGAGATCGGCGAGCACCTGTTCCTCAGCCCCCGTACGGTCGAGTGGCACCTGCGCAAGGTCTTCGCCAAGCTGGGGATCTCCTCCCGTCGAGAGATCGACGGCGCCCTGTCCGTACGGTGACGGCCGTGCGGTGACGGCGATGCGGTGACGGCCGTGCGGTGACGGCGATGCGGTGACGGCCGTCCGGTGACGGCCGTGCGGGATCAGCAGGGGTCACAGATGGTCGGCGTCCACCACGGCCTGGGCGAACGCCGTCGGCGCCTCCTGCGGCGCGTTGTGGCCGATGCCGGTGAGGACGCGGTGCTCGTAGGGGCCGGTGAAGAACTTCCGGTACCCACTGCCGTCGGTGGTGGGCAGGAACGGGTCGAGGGCGGGGTCCACGGCGATGGCCGGCACCGTGACGGGCGGTCGGGCCGCGAGTAGCCGCTCGTAGTGCTCGTAGCGGCGCTCGCCGTCGGCCAGGCCCAGACGCCAGCGGTAGTTGTGGATCACGATGGCGGCGTAGTCGGGATTCTCGAACGCCGCCGCGGTGCGTTCGAAGGTGGCGTCGTCGAACCTCCAGGTGGGGGAGGTCTCCTCCCACACCAGTCGGCACAGGTCGTGCCGGTTCTGCCTGGTCTCCATGGCGACGCGGCCGCGGTCGGTGGCGAAGTAGTACTGGTACCACCAGGTGCGCTCGGCCTTCGGCGGCAGCGGGTTCTTCTGCGAGGGGAGGTTGACGATCAGGTAACCGCTCACCGCCACCAGGGCCTTGACCCGCTCCGGCCACAGCGCCGCGACGGTGCCGGCGGCCCGCGAGCCCCAGTCGAAGCCGGCCAGCACCGCCTCGGGGATCCTCAGGGCGTCCATCAGGGCGATGACGTCGAGGGCGATCGCGGACTGCTGCCCGGTACGGACGGTCGTCGGGGACAGGAAGGTGGTGGTGCCGTGGCCCCGCAGGTACGGCACGATCACCCGGTAGCCGGCGTCCGCCAGCAGCGGCGCCACGTCGACATAGCTGTGGATGTCGTAGGGCCAGCCGTGCAGGCAGATGACCACGGGCCCGTGCTTCGGCCCGGCCTCGGCGTAGCCGATGTCGAGCACGCCGGCCTGGACCCGCTTCAGGTCGGTGAACGTGGTGTGGGAGCCCGCGGTGACGGCCGGGATGACCGGGGCCGGGCGGCCGGGCCGGTCGGAACCGGCCGCGAAGGCGGCAGGCGCGTTCGAGACCGCGCCGATCGACACGGCCGTGGCGCCCACGCCGAGACCGACCGCTTTGGTGAAGGCACGCCTGTCGATCATGTCTGATCCTTCCTGGAGACCCGCTGGTGCCTCCACTGTTCTCCGGCCGCCGGCCGGACGCATCGGTCACATGACGTCGAGACGCGGGAAGACGCCCGCGGACCCGCGAAGGGTCTGCCGGGCCGCCGGATTCAGTCATTCGACTGTGTCCGCCGGCCTGCCGCTCGGTGATCCTCGATGGAGCGCCGTGATGCCGGCGGATCGTCGTGCGTGCAATTCGGAAGGTCTGGCCGTGAAACAAACCCCCGTCGTCCTCATCCACGGTGCGTGGTTCCACATGTCCTCCTGGGAGGGCTGGGCCGAGCGGTTCACCGCGTACGGTTACGCGGTGTGCGTCCCGGGCTGGCCCGGCGAAGCCCACACCGCCGACCAGGCCCGCCGCGATCCCGGCCCGCCGCGCGACCTCGGGCTCGCCGCGCTCGCGGCCCACTACGAGCAGGTCGTGCGCGGCTTCGACGACCCGCCGGTCCTCATCGGGCACTCGACCGGCGGCCTCATCGCCCAGCACCTCCTCGGGGCCGACCTCGGCCGCGCCGCCGTCGCCCTCGCGCCGCTGCCGGCCGGCGGTGTGCCGCCGGCCGACGGCCGGTCCCGGCCATGGCCGCTGATGTCGGCCGGCCCGACCCGGCACCCGGGCTTCGGGCAGCTGCCGCGCGCCCGGTTCCGACACCTCGTCGTCAACACGGTCGGAGAGGGGGAGGCCGAGCGGCTCTTCGACCGGTACGCCGTCCCGGCCCCGCTCCGGCTGCTCGCGGACCTCGGACTCGACGGCACCGCCACCGGGCCGGCCGGCACCGTCGTGGACACGGCCAATACGGCGCGCGGACCGCTGCTGCTGGTCTCCGGCCAGGAGGACCGGATGGTCCCGGACGCCGTGACCCGCTCGGTCTACAAGCTCTACGGCGACTCCTCCGCCGTGACGAACCTGAAGCAGTTCGCCGATCGGGGGCACTCCCTGGTGTTCGACAGCGGCTGGCGTTCGGTCGCCGACCACGTCCTCGGCTGGCTGGCCGCCAACGGCGTCGAGGCCGTGGCCCCACAGGGGTGAGCGCGGGCATCAGACCTGCGCCGCGTCGGTCCGGCTCAACGCGTCGCGCAGTGCCGCCCGGGCCGTGATGCCCAGCTTGGGGAAGACGCGGTACAGGTGCGAGCTGACGGTACGCGGCGACAGGTGCATCCGCGCGCCGATCTCCTTGTTCGTCAGGCCGCCGGCGGCCAGGTCGGCGATGCGGCGTTCCTGCCAGGTCAGCGGGGCCACGGTCAGCGTCGGGACGCGGGGCGGGGCCCCGGTGGCGCGCAGTTCGGCCCGGGCCCGTTCGGTCCAGCCGGCCGCGCCCAGCCGCTCGAACACCTCGGCCGCCGGGACCAGGTACTGCCGCGCCGGGGCCGGGCCCTGGACGTGGCGCACCCGGATGCCGTGCGCCAGCCGGATCCGGGCCAGCTCGAACGGGAAGCGGGTGGCCTCCGGCTGGGATTCGGCCCGCGTGAACATCTCGGCGGCCTCCCGCTCGTCCTCGGCGGTCATCGCCAGTGCGCCGTAGGTGATCAGCCCCAGGCGGGGCGACACCTCCGGCAGACCGGCGTCGCGGGCGGCGAGGGCGTGCGCCCGGGCCTGGTCGACGCGTCCGGTGTGCCGGGCGGCCTCGACGAGATCGAGCAGGGTGCGCGAGGCCTGGTAGGCGTAGGGCCGGAACTTGCCCGGCTGGGTGATGCCGATGGCGTAGAGGTACGCGGTCTCGTAGTCGCCGGAGCTCAGCGCGGCGGTCGCGCCGGCGGCGTCGGCGACCTGGGTCAGGAATCCCAGTCCGCGCGGGCGGGCCCAGGCGTCCACCTCGGCCTGCAGGTCCCGGGCCCGCCCGACCTGTCCGCGCAGCGCCGCGAGCTGGGCCAGGTACGCGCGGCTCTGGGCGGCGAACAGCTGGTGGCCGTGCTCGGTCGCCAGGTCCAGGCCGCGTTGTCCGGTGTCCTCGGCCTCGGCCCATTCTCCGACCGTCAACTGGTCGAGCATGATCTGGTGCAGCATGACCATGCCGGTTGCCACGGCCCCGGTCTCCAGCTCGCGGTCGACGACACGCTGCAGGTGGGGGCGGTAGTGGCTCAGGAGGTCGAGGTGGTACGCGGCCGCGCCGAACTGCGTGACGTCCCAGGGTTCCAGATCCGGCAGGGTCGCGGCGGCCTGTCGCACCGGCCCGGCGAAGCCGGCTCCGTGCCTGGTCACGTCGCTCCAGGTGCCGCTGTAGAGACGCGAGCGCCGGGTGAGGAGGCTGCCCAGGGAGGCGAGGAGTTCGTGCGTGCTCTCCCAGGCCGCGCGGTCCCCGCTGTACTGACTGATCGTCAGGAGCAGGACCACCAGCCGGGTGAGGACCTCGTCAGGTTCGGCTTCGCCGACGGTCGACGCGACGGCCGACCCGCCGTCCCGGAGCTTCTCGATCGCGGCCGAGACCTGGCGGTGCGTGGAGCGGACGTCCCCGTCCTGGTGGAGCGCCCGGTAGGCGGCCGCCAGCACCGAGGCCGGCGACCCCGTCGAGCCGGGCGTGAGGTCTGCCTGGACCAGCCGGTGCGCCTGGCCGAGGCGGGCGGCGTGAGCGGCGACGAAGGCCGCGTCGGCCAGGCGCCGGGACCGGCCGGTGTGGGTCTCGCTGAGCTCGGCGGCCCGGGTCAGCCAGGCCACGGCCGCCAGCGCGCCGCCGCGCCGGGTCGCCGACTCGGCCGCCGCCTCCAGGATGTCGGCGACGTCCTCGTCCGGATCGACCGTTGCCGCCGCCAGGTGCGTCGCCCGGCGTTCGAGGTTCTCCCGGTGAACCTGTGCCAGCGCCAGGTGGGCGGCGCGGCGCTGGTTGGGAGTGGCCATCCGCACGACGGCGGACCGTACGAGCGGGTGCCGGAAGACGAGATCACCGGTGACCACCTCGATGTCCAGCAGCCCCGCGGCCACCGCCGTGTCGGCGTCACGCATGCCGTAACGGGTGCCGGGGACGGTGTCGGTGCCGCTCGGGGCCCCGGCGCCGTCGAGCGCGCCCATCAGCAGCTCGGTCCGCACCCGCTCGTCGAGGGCGGCGATGCGGGTGCCGAACAGCCGTTGCAGCCGTCGGGGCAACGGCACGCCGTGCTGACCGACCAGGTCTTCGACCGGGAGATCGCTCGACCGGCCGGCGAAGTGGGCGGGCAGCTCCAGCAGGGCCAGCGGGTTGCCCCGGGCCCGCTCCAGGACGATCCGACGGACCTGTCGGCTCAGCTCCGGGTACCGGTGGTCCAGCAGGCGGGCCGCGTCCTCGTCGGTGAGGGCGGTGACCGGTAGTTCGGGCAGTGCGGCGGTGTCGAAGCGGGACGTGATGTCGCTGCAGACCGCGACCAGCATCTTCGCCGGGCCGCCGGCCAGGCGTCGGCCCACGAAGCCGCAGACGTCGGCGCTGGAGTCGTCCAGCCACTGCGCGTCGTCGAGGACCAGCAGCAGCGGCCGCTGCGCGGCGGAGAGCGACAGCAGGCTGAGCACGGCGATGCCGAGCGCCATGACCGACGGCGGATCGCCCCGCACTCCGCTGAACACGGCGTCGAACACCGCCCGGGTCCCGTCGTCCAGCCGCGCGACGTCGGTGAGCAGCGGATGGAGGACCTGGTGCAGCCCGGCATAGGGCAGCTCGGACTCCGCCTCGACACCGGCGGCCCGGATGACGACCTGGCTCTCCCGCTCCGCCAGCGCGGCGGCGTGGCTCAACAGCGAACTCTTGCCGACCCCCGTCTCCCCCCGCAGGACCAGCGCCTGGCCCGTCGCGGCCGTCACGAACGCCGCGAGCTCCGCCTGCTCGTCCTCGCGGCCCACCATCGCCGTGGTGACGCCCCATCGCTGGAACCCGGTCATGTCCCCTTGCCCCTTCCTGATTTCGTTCTCACCGCGCGGCAGCTCCCGCAGCGCCGGCGGGTTGACGCGTGCTTCGACGACGATCGCGTCCCGCACGCGGGGGTGCACCGGACCGGGCGGCATCGAGTCGAGCAACGTCCGGGCGTCGTCGTCGCGGAGCCCGTCCACCCGTGGTTCCGGTAGGCCGGCAAGGCGTCCGGCGCTGGTCGGCGTGCGGGCCCCAGGGCGGTCGTGCCGACGCCGGAAGCCCCTGCCAACAGGCCCCACCCCCGTCAGCTCCTTCGCGGCCGTGGAAGCCGTGCGGCGTCCACCGACCACGATCCCGGCACCACGGGCCCGTCGAGCCAGTGTCGAACCCTGGCCAGTACCCTGGCCGGGGGCGGCCGGTGTCCGGCACGGGCGCGGTGGGGCCGGCATCCTCCTGGCCCCCGGGGGCCTGCCGACGGGACGCCACGCCGACGCCCTCCACCACCCGTAGACGCCCGCCGCGCGACGGGTTCCCCTCGCGTCGACGGGCGCGGAGGAGTCCGGTGCGGACGAACACCGACCGAGCGCCCCACCCGCACAACGGAAGCAGAGACATGAGCGATCAGCACACCATCGGCTGGGACGACGCGACCTGGCTCAATCCTCCGCTGGACGCCGTCCACGACGGCTCCGGGCTTCTGGTCACCACCCGGGACCGCAGCGACTTCTGGCGCACCACCAGTTACGGCTTCGTCCGGGACGACGGGCACGCGCTGCTGACCCCCTTGCCGGACGCCAGCGCCGTCGAAGTGACCTTCGTCGCCGACTTCGACGCCCTCTACGACCAGGCCGGACTCATGGTCCGGGTGGACGAGCGGACGTGGATCAAGGCCGGCGTGGAGATGACGGACGGCGTCCCGCACCTGGGCGCCGTCGTCACCCGCGGGCAGTCCGACTGGTCCCTGGCCCCCGTGCCCGACTGGAGCGGGCGCCGCATCACCGTCCGGGCCAGCCGCGTCGGCGATGCCCTGACCATCCGGGCCCGTCGCGACGACGACCCGTGGCGCATGGTCCGGCTCGCCCCGCTGGCACCGGAGGCGGTGGCATCAGCCGGCCCGTTCTGCTGCTCCCCGCAGCGCGAGGGCCTGCAGGTACGGTTCACCGGCTTCCGTCAGGGGCCCGCCGACGCGTCGCTCCACGACCCGGCCGCATCGTAGACCGAGCGTGCCCCGGCCCCCGCACCTTCCCTGAACCAGGAACCATATTTGCGAAAACGGCAAGTCTGTTTGCCGCCTCCGCGATTGCGGGCGCACCCTCGGAGCTGAGGTTCGAGCGCCGCCCCGGTCCCGGTCCGGTCCCGCCGGGAGCGGCGCTCGTGCGCGAACGCACCGGAAGAGGAGAGCCCCGCCATGGCCGCAAAGTCCACCCGCTTCGTGGAGATTGTCACCGAACAGACCTTCCCCGCCCGCGTGTTGAAGGCGGAGCACCCCGTCCTGGTCCAGTTCTGGGCCGCGTGGTGCGGGCCGTGCATCAGGGTCACTCCCATCGTCGAGGCGTTGGCCGCCGAGCACGCGGGCGTCCTGGACGTCGTCAAGATCAACGTCGATGAGGAGCCCGGACTGGCGGAGCGGCACGGGGTCACGTCGATCCCCGCCTTCGTGGTCTACACCGACGGCGCCGTCGCCATGGCGTGGACGGGTGCCGCGCCGAAGCCGGTCCTGGAGCGCCAACTCGCTCCCTTCCTCCGCTGAGCGTGGACCCGGACCGACCCACGAAGGAAGGCATGGACTCATGAACCCGCAGCACGACCAGGACCTCGGGTGGGACGCCTCCGGCGCGCTCCGGGAACGCGAAGCCGGCGTGCACGCCCCCGCTCTCCTACGGGCCGTGGAGTGGTTGCGGGGTCTGCTGCGGATCGGCGGCGGCGGACACGCCCCCGTCCACCGGGTGCTGGACGTCGGCAGCGGGCCTGGCGTGGTGACCTGCCTGTTGGCGCAGACCTTCCCGGACGCCGAGGTCGTAGCCGTCGACCGGTCGCCCGGCCTCCTGGAGCAGGTCCGTTCGCGTGCGGCGGCTCAGGGGGTGGCGGACCGCGTCGTCACTCAACTGACGGACGTCAGCGGCGAGTTCGACGCGCTGGGTGCCGCCGACCTGATCTGGAGCCGTCACGGCGTCCAGCAGGTGGGTGACCAGCAGGCGGCACTGCGCTCCCTGGTCGCCTGCCTGCGGCCGGGCGGACTCCTCGCCGTCGCCGAGAGCGGGCTTCCCCCGCGTTTCCTGCCCCGCGACATCGGCACGGGGCGTCCGGGCTTGCAGGCCCGCCTGGACGCGGCCGCCGAGGACGCCTTCGGCGCGATGCGCGACCAACTGCCGGGCGCGGCCGCGACAGTGGAGGACTGGCCGGCCATGCTCGCCCGTGCCGGGCTCGTCCCCAGTGGGACGCGCAGCTTCTTCACCGATCTCACGTCCCCCCTCGGGATGTCGGCGCGGGAGTACCTGCACCTGCGTCTGACCCGGCTGCGCGACCGGATCGGTGACCGGCTGGATCCGGAGGACCGTGCAACGTTGGAGCAGCTCCTGGACAGCGACACGTCCGCGGGCATCCTCGGACGTCCCGACGCCTTCTACCTCACGGCCGACACCGTCCACACCGCCCGGCTGTGCCACGGCGGCGTTCGGCACTGAAACGCTCCTCACCGTGACGAGGCCGCAGCCCAGCAGCTGCGGCCTCGTCGCTCGTCGTGGCCGGTCCGGGCCCGGGTCCGGGTCCGGGCCCGGTGTCGGCGTCGGTGACGCCAACGGGATCGTCAGCCGTTCTGGCAGCGATCGGGAGCCGGGGCCGCGGGCCGCTCCATCTCGCGCAGTCGTGCGAACGGCGCGGCCGTGGCGAGAGCGAGAGCGATCGCTCCCATGAGCAGGAGGGCGAGCCAGCCGCCGGACTCGTCGATGACGACTCCGGCCGCGGCGGACGCCAGCGAGGCGCCGAGGTTCACGGAGGTGTTGATCCAGGTCGACGCCTCCGTCCGGCCGGACTCCGGGACGACGGTGTCGGCGATGAGGTACCCGGTGATGAGGGAGGGGGCGAGGAAGAGGCCGACGAGGGCGAGGCCCGCGGCGAAGAGACCGAGCGGGTGCAGCTGGGACACGAGCACCGCGGCGAGCCCCATGCCGGTGCACAGGGTGAACAGCCTCGTGCCGATTCCCGACGTGAGCTTCAGCTGCCCGTAGAGGAACCCGCCGAGGGCGCTTCCGCCGGCGAAGGCCGCCAGGAGCCAGCCCGAGGCCGCGACGGCGTCACGCTGCGTGGCGACGGCCGGCGCCGCGATCTCCGCGACGCCGAGCACGCCGCCGACGCCCACGAGGACGGTCAACACCCGTGCGAATCCCGGCTGCTGGAGCGGGCGGTCACCCCGCGCGACACCCCCTCCGGTTCCGCGCAGCGCCCCCGACGACGCGCTGGACGTCATCGCCGCGGTGCCGAGGAAGACCGTGGCGGCGGTCACCCAGAGTCCGGTGGCGGGAGACGTGGCCACGATGACCGCGGTGATGACGACGGGACCGCCGACGAAGAGGAGTTCCTCGCACACCGCGTCGATGCTGAACGCCTTCGTCCGCTGGTCACCGGCGGTCGTGAGCGACGCCCAGATCATTCGCATCGCGGCCCCCAGGGGCGGCGCGGTCAGGCCGACCACCGCGCCGAGGACGAGGAACCAGGCATCCGCGACGCCCTCGGCTCCCGCGATGAGCGCGAGGGCGACGAACCCGGAGGCCTGGCCTGCCGCCATGGCGGTGAGTGCGATCCGCTGCCCGAGCCGGTCGACGGCCCGGGCGCGCCAGGGGGCGGCGACGACGTTGGCGATCCCGAACGTCGCTGTGGCGAAGCCGGCCTGGGAGTACGAACCCGTACTGGCCTGGACGGCGAGGAGGAGGGCCAGGCCGCCCATCGCCAGGGCGGACCGGGCGACCAGGGCGGGGAGGAAGGCGCGAAGCGCGCCGGGAAGGAGAAGTACTGCGAGCATGAGGAGGCTCCAATGATGCGCGGCCGGGGTCGTGTGCGCGGCCGCCGACGTCTGACGGTGATCGAAGTCCGGAGGGCATGGGGAACCGCACCCTCGACGGATCAGAACCTGGGCGGGAGGGACCCAGGACCGTCAGATGAACATCACGATGAACACCCGCGGAGCCTAACAGGCGGGTCGCGGAGACCGGCCGGAATTATCGCCCCGCCGGTGCCGCCCAGGTCCTCGACGTCGGCCTCGCGGCCTGAGACACCACAGGGCCCGGGGCATTGGTCCGTGCCGGTGAGCGGTCCCGTCGCGTGCCCGGGGATGGGCGGTCCGGCGGGCCGGGCGTGGTTCAGTGGCGCGGACG
Organism: Kitasatospora sp. NPDC001261; assembly: GCF_042896795.1. NCBI lineage: Bacteria > Bacillati > Actinomycetota > Actinomycetes > Kitasatosporales > Streptomycetaceae > Kitasatospora > Kitasatospora sp. NPDC001261. Next base: position 126,327 of record NZ_JBIAXP010000025.1, on the reverse strand, counting down.
GCGGTGACCAGGGGCTTCGGAGGGTGGTGCGGATGTCGGGCGAGGGCGGGTTCCCTTCCCGCGGCGTGTGGCGGCGCCCGGCACTGCGCTGGGTGGACGTGCTGGTGACGGCGGCGCTGGTGGGGCTGCTGTACGGCCTGCTGCGGCTGGCTCCGTCGCTGGACGCGCCGTTCCTGCCGGAGCAGGCGCCGTCCACGGTGTCGACCGATCCGTCGGACCTGCCGTACTACGCGGTGCGGTCCCTGCTGCGGATGTTCGTGGGGCTCGTCGTCTCCGTGCTGTTCACCTTCGTCTACGCCACGGCCGCGGCCCGGATGCGGCGGGCGGAGAAGGTGCTGCTGCCGGTGCTGGACGTCCTCCAGTCGGTGCCCGTGCTGGGGTTCCTGTCGGTGACTGTGACCGCGTTCATCAACCTCTTCCCCGGTTCCACGCTGGGGCTGGAGTGCGCGTCGATCTTCGCGATCTTCACGTCGATGGCGTGGAACATGACGTTCGCCTTCTACGCCTCGCTGACCAGCCAGCCCGGGGAACTGGACGAGGCGTCCCGGGTGATGCGGCTGACCAAGTGGCAGCGGTTCTGGCAGCTGGACGTGCCGGGCGGAATGATCCCGCTGGTGTGGAACGGGATGATGAGCTTCGGCGGGGCGTGGTTCTTCCTCGCCGCGTCCGAGTCGATCAGGGTCCTGGGGCACCAGTACGCCCTGCCGGGCATCGGGTCCTACGCCGCCGCCGCGATCCAGGAGGGGGACCTGGGGAAGGTGGGCATCGCGATCGCGGTGATGGTCGTGATGGTGGTCGGGGTGAACGTGCTGTTCTGGCGGCCGGTGGTGGCCTGGTCGGAGCGCTTCCGGGTGGAGGAGTCGGAGGCCGCCGAGCGGCCCCGCAGCGCCGTGCTGGACCTCCTGCGCCGCTCCAGCGTGCCGGAGCTGCTCGGACGGCCGCTGCGGCCGGTCGGCACGGCGCTCGACCGCGGCACCCGGGCCTTCGGCCTGGCCGAGCACCCGCTGGCCCCTCCGGCGGCGCGCGAGCGGACCGGGGACGTGTTCTTCGCGGGCGCGGTGACGGCCGTGGTGCTGCTCGGCACCTGGCGGGCCCTGGACTACGTCGACGCCACGGTCGGGCTGGGCGAGTTCGTCCACGCCCTGTGGCTGGGCGCGGTCACCTTCGGCCGGGTCGTGGTCCTGCTCGTCGCGGCGACCGTGGTGTGGGTGCCGATCGGTGTGTGGATCGGCATGAACCCCAAGGTCACCCGCTTCGCCCAGCCGGTGGTGCAGGTGCTGGCGAGCTTCCCCGCGAACTTCCTCTTCCCCTTCGCCACGGTGCTCTTCGTGGCGGTGGGCATCTCGCTGAACGTCGGCGCGGTGCTGCTGATGGCCCTGGGCGCGCAGTGGTACATCCTGTTCAACGTCATCGCCGGCGCCTACGCGATCCCCTCCGACCTGCGCGAGGCGATGACCGGCTTCGGGGTGAGCGGGACGCTGCGCTGGCGCGCTTTCATCCTGCCGGCGGTCTTCCCGTACTACGTCACCGGCGGGATCACCGCGGCGGGCGGCGCGTGGAACGCCTCGATCGTCGCCGAGGTCGTCGACTACGGATCCCACCACCTGACCGCGACCGGGCTCGGCGCCTACATCACCGCCGCCACCGCCACCGGCGACTTCCCGAGGATCCTGGTCGGGATCAGCGTCATGAGCATCTACGTCGTCGCCCTCAACCGCCTGCTGTGGCGCAGGCTCTACCGGATCGCCGACACCCGCTACGCACTCTGACCGAGGGACCGAGAGACCGAGGGACGGCGAGACAGCGGGACGGCGAGACAGAGGGACCGAGAGGCCGAGGACCGAGGGAGCGCGATGACCACCAGCACCGTCCACACCCCGATCGTCGAGGCGGTCGGCGTGACCAAGACCTTCACCACCCCCGACGGGCGGGCCCTGCCGGTGCTGGAGGACATCGGCCTGCGCCTGGTCGAGGGCGAGATCGTCGCCCTGCTCGGCAAGTCCGGCTCCGGCAAGTCCACCCTGCTGCGCTGCCTGGCCGGCCTGATCGCCCCGTCGTCCGGCACCGTCTCCTACCGGGGCGATCCGCTCACCGCCGCCAACCCCGGGGTGGCGATGGTCTTCCAGTCGTTCGCGCTGCTGCCGTGGCTGACGGTCCAGCAGAACGTCGAACTCAGCCTGCGGGCCCGCGGGGTGGGGGAGGAGGAGCGGCGCCGACGGGCGCTGGACGCGATCGACCTGATCGGTCTGGACGGCTTCGAGGGCGCCTACCCCAAGGAGCTGTCCGGAGGCATGCGGCAGCGGGTCGGGTTCGCCCGGGCCCTGGTGGTCGAGCCGGACGCGCTGTTCATGGACGAACCGTTCTCCGCGCTGGACGTGCTGACCGCCGAGAACCTGCGCTCCGAGCTGGTGGGCCTATGGGAAGGGCACGAGGCGCCGGTCAAGGCGATCCTGATCGTCACCCACAACATCGAGGAGGCGGTGCTGCTCGCCGACCGGATCCTGGTGCTCTCCTCCAACCCCGGGCGGATCCGCGCCGAACTCACGGTGGACCTGACCCGGCCCCGCGACCGCCGCACCCCGCAGTTCGAGGCGCTGGTCGACACGGTCTACGGCATCCTCACCGGGCGGGAGGAGGGCGCGGCCGCCGGCGCCGGACCGGCCGCCCGTCCGGTCGAGACCCCGATCACCGTCCCGCTGCCGCAGGCGAGCGTGGGCGGCCTCGCCGGCCTGCTGGAGATCCTGCTCGCGATGGGCGGGGAGGAGAGCCTCGCGGAGATCGCCGACGAGCTCAACTTCGAGGTGGACGACCTCCTGCCGATCGTGGACGCCGCCGTCCTGCTGGGCCTGGCCACCACCATGGCCGGCCGGATCGCGGTCACCGGCGTCGGCCGGGAGTTCGCGGCCGCCGACATCCTCGCCAGCAAGCAGCTCTTCGCCCGGCTGGCCGCCCGCCGTGCCCCGCTGGTGCGCGCCATCGTCCAGTCCCTGGCGGCCACCGAGGACCACACCCTGCGCGAGGGCCTCTTCCTCGACCTGCTGCGGCGCGGCTTCGACCCGGTCGGCGCGCGCCGGCAGCTGGAGACCGCCATCGACTGGGGTCGGTACGCGGAGCTGTACGACTACGACGCCGACGACGCCGAGTTCGAGCTCGAACCCGGGGCGGAAGCCGCGCTGTGACGCGCCCGGCCCCGTCCGGTCAGGGGGCCGCGGCTTCGACGAACTCCAGGAGGTTGCCCACGGGGTCGGTGGTGTAGAAGCGGCGCTGGGGCGGCAGGCTGTCGTCCCAGACCACCTGCGCGCCGAGTTCGGCGAGCCGGTGGGCGAAGTCGTCGATCTCGCAGACCGCGAGGCCGGGGTGGGCCTTGGTACTGGGGCGGAAGCGCTCCTCGACGCCGAGGTAGAGCCGGACCCGGCCGCCGTCGGCGGCGAACCAGCAGCCGCCGCGGCCGGTCAGCGGCCCGGGCTTGGGGAGCTCCGCCATCTGGAGGACGTCGCCGTAGAAGGCGCGCAGCACTGCCTCGCTGCCGGGTGGTGCGGAGAGCTGGACGTGGTCGAGGGCCGTGATCACTGCGGTGTCCTCTCGGTCGGGGTGGTCGGGTGGTTTCGACGGGCGGCTGGGAGTGGGCCGCTTTCAGGCGAGTGCCGGCTCCGCCGCTGTCGGATGCCCGGCTGTCGACTGCTCGGCGGCGTCGCGGCCGTCGTCGAGATGCCAGTGCAGGTCGCGTACGCCGGGCTCCAACGACAGGCGGGTGACGACCTGTTCGAGCGCCGGGGCGATCTGTCGGGCGATCGCGACGGTGGCCCGCAGGCTGGTGGCGTCGCCGTTGTCGGTGCGGCGGGCGCGCAGGCCGGTCGGGGCGAGTCCGGAGGCGGCGAGGGCCTGGAGCAGCAGGGCCCGGATGTGGGTCTCGGACTTGCGGTCGCATTCCAGGTGGACGGTGGCGCGGGTGGTGGAGTCGGGGTCGCTGCCGGCCTGCGGGGCCCGGTCGAGGAGTCGGCCGGCGGGGCGCAGGACCAGGTGGACGACGAGGACGGCGAGTGTGCCGAGGACGGCGAACCGCAGTTTGCCGGAGGCGGCGAGGACTCCGACGGCGGCCGAACACCAGAGTGTGGCGGCGGTGTTGAGGCCGCGTACGCCGGCGCCGTCGCGCAGGATGACGCCGCCGCCGAGGAAGCCGATGCCGGAGACGACGTAGGAGGCGACCCGGGTGGGGCTGGCGGCGTCGCCGACGGCCTCGCTGTAGAGCACGAACAGGGTGGCGCCGGCGGCGACCAGGGCGTTGGTGCGCAGGCCGGCCATCCGGGCCCGCCACTGGCGTTCGACGCCGATCAGCGCGCCGCAGGCGACGCCGGTGGCGAGCCGTACCAGGAAGTCGCCGGTGGTCAGGGTGTGCACGACGGCACCTCCTTCACGGGAGGAGGGGGACGGACGGTGGCACGCGGTCGGTGCCCCCGGCGCGGTGGGTCAGCTGCCCGGGGCGGTCCGGATGATCGTGATGACGACCAGGACCGTCTCGATCGGGGGGTAGGTGCGCGGGGCACCCGTGCCGATATCGCAACCGGTGGAGACCGCGCTGCGCGCTGCGAGGACGCGACGCCGCAGGGCACGGCGAAGCCGTCGGGCGGGCGTGACGCAGCGGCGCGTGTGCGCGCGGGGAAGGTGGCTACCGCGTGCCGGAGGTGTACGAGGGCAGGCGCGGGAAGGGGCGACTGTGGCCCGGACTACTGCAATCCATGTCTCTCGCCTCCTCCCGGTCGACGCACCCCGTGGTGCGTGTGATCGACACGGCAAGGAGTTCGCCGGCGCGCGGAAACAGCGGCCGACTCACCCCAACTCGTCAGAGCTTTGGCACTCCACGGCGTGTCCGGCCGCATAGGCCGGAAGCCACTTCGGATCAACCCTTAGGTCGGGAGGATCTGTCCTAACCCTGGGCGTCTCTCGACGTCGTCGGATCAGTGGCCTGTGTCCGTGAAGAAGCCTCACCGAACGAGGTGCCTTCTTCAAACCTCGAGAAGCATAGTCCTCCGCCCCGGGCATACTTGCGCATTTGGTAGAATCTTTACCTTTCGGCTCATGCGGAGAGTGGGGGCACGTGACGGCCGCCTGACCCCTCACCTCGCCAATCCCGGGCACCCACCGCGCCGGGCGGTGATCCGGTCTAGCGTGAACGGTGCTGACGACGAGGACGAAGGAGGTGGCGGCCGTGCGGCTGGAGATGCTGACGGTTCCGCGGTGCCCGAACGAGTCGGTGCTGGCGGAGCGGCTCGCCGTGGTGCTGGCCGACCTGCCGGGCGTCGGGCTGGTGCGGCACGTGGTCGAGGACCAGGAGGACGCCGAACGCCTGGGCATGCACGGCTCGCCCACCCTGCTGGTCGACGGGAACGACCCGTTCGCCGCCCCCGGAACACCGCCGAGCGTGTCCTGCCGGCTCTACCGGAGCGCGGACGGCCGGGTGGACGGGGCGCCGAGTGTCGAGGAGCTGCGACGGGTGCTCGGTGTCCCGGCCCGGTCCGCCACCCGCGAGGTCGGATGACGTGCTCCGCGGGGACCGACCCGCGGGCTCGTGCCGACTCACGGTGAGGCGTCCTGGCTCGCGGGCGGTGGCCAGGCCCTCGCCTCGGTCCGGTCCGCGAGGCCGGCTCGACACCTTGCTCCTATAACGTGCGCCGGAACCGAAGTCCGGAACGGCCGTGGGCCGTGGTCGAGGAGCGAGCGATGGGGACACCGGCAGCGGCTCGGGCCGGGGAGCTGGGGCGCCACCTGGGCGTGTTCGACGCCGTGGTGATCGGGCTCGGGTCGATGATCGGCGCGGGGATCTTCGCCGCGCTCGCGCCGGCCGCCGGCGCGGCCGGGTCCGGTCTGCTGCCGGGCCTCGCGCTGGCCGCGGTGGTGGCGTACTGCAATGCCACCTCCTCGGCCCGGCTGGCCGCCCGCTACCCGGAGTCCGGCGGCACCTACGTCTACGGCCGTGAGCGGCTCGGCGAGTTCTGGGGCTACCTGGCGGGCTGGGGCTTCGTGGTCGGCAAGACCGCCTCCTGCGCGGCGATGGCCCTCACGGTGGGCTCCTACGTGTGGCCCGGACAGGCGCACGCGGTCGCGGTCGCCGCAGTGGTGGTGCTCACCGCGGTGAACTACGTCGGCGTGCGGAAGTCCGCGTGGCTGACCCGGGGGATCGTCGCCGCCGTCCTGGCGGTGCTCGCCGCCGTGGTCACCGCCTGCCTGACCGGCCCCGCCGCCGAGGGCGCGCGGCTCGCCGTCGGTGCGGACGCGACCTTCGGCGGGGTGCTCCGGGCCGCTGGCCTGCTGTTCTTCGCGTTCGCCGGCTACGCGCGCATCGCCACCCTCGGCGAGGAGGTCCGCGACCCGAAGCGGACCATCCCCCGGGCGATCCCCACCGCGCTCGCCATCACGCTCGTCGTCTACGCCGCCGTCGCCGTGGCCGTGCTCGCCGTGCTCGGGCCCGACCGGCTCGCCCACACCGCCGCACCGCTCACCGAGGCCGTGCGTGCCGCCGGCGTCCCCGCGCTCGCCCCGGTCGTGCGCACCGGGGCGGCGGTCGCGGCGCTCGGCTCGCTGCTCGCGCTGATCCTCGGGGTCTCGCGCACCACCCTGGCGATGGCCCGCGACCGGCACCTGCCCCACGTCCTGGCCGCCGTCCACCCGCGCTTCCGGGTGCCGCACCGCGCCGAGCTCGCGGTCGGCGCGGTGGTCGCGGTCCTGGCCGCCACCACGGACGTCCGCGGCGCGATCGGCTTCTCCTCCTTCGGTGTGCTGGCCTACTACGCCATCGCGAACGCGTCCGCCTGGACCCTCACCCCCGTGAAGGGCCCCGTGCGGATCGTGCCCGCCGTCGGCGCCGTCGGCTGCGTGCTCCTGGCCTTCGCCCTGCCGGCCTCCTCGGTTCTGTGGGGCGCCGCGGTGATCGCGGCCGGTGCCGCCGCCTACCGCCTGCGCAGGGCCGCCGCCAGCGCCTGACGGACGGGAGCACCGTCCCGGCGGCTAGGCAGGGCCCCGGGAGGTGGCGCTACGCCTGGGCCCGGCTCAGGACCCAGACGCCGTAGGCGTCGTTCGCGCGGTGCAGCTGGTAGGTGCCTGCCCGCAGGTCGACGCGCAGTCCGGCGGCGGCCAGGTCCGCCTCGAACTCCGCCGCCGGGTAGGTGCGGGCGTGCGGCGGCGGGTCCTGGAGGTGGAATCCGACCAGGATCCGGCCGTTCTCGCCGAGCACGTCGCGCATCGCGCCCAGTGCCCTGCGCTCCGTGTCCTCGGCGAGGAAGACGATGACGTTGCCCACGCAGACGACCAGGTCGAACGGGCCGTCGTCGGGGCCGAGGTCGAGGATGTCGCGCTCCTCGATCGCCAGCCCGGGGTAGGTCTCCCGGGCCTGCCGGACCAGGGCCGGGTCGGGCTCGATCGCGACCACGTCGTGCCCCCGCCGCAGCAGCGCCGCGGCCACCCGGCCCATGCCGGCGCCGGCGTCGAGCACCCGGGCGCCGCGCGGCAGGAGGGTGTCGGCGAGCCGGGCCTCACCGTCGACGTCCTCGCCGGCGGAGATGAGGTCGGCGAACCGCTTGCCGTAGTTCCCGCTCTGCCGCGCCTCCTGCCAGCGGGTTCGCCGCGTCGTCGGTATGGGCTCTCCGTGCGGCGGCGTGGTGCTGTTCATGTCCCGCATCCTAAGGCGAGACCGTCGGCGCTGGTCACGGCCACCGAACGCCCGGCCGCGGGCCCTGGCGCCGCAGGCCCTCCCGGGGCCTCGGGCTCCGCGAGACGACCGGACGATCATGTGTCGGACCGGCCCGGCCGTCACAGGTCGGCCGACAGGCTGATCGCCGAGGCGGGGCACAGGGCGACCGCCTCGCGCACCGCGTCCAACGCCTCGGCGGGAGGCTCGGGCTGCCGTACGACCGAGGTGCCGTCGTCCTCGCGCTGGTCGAAGACCTCGCCGGCCGTCAGGGCGCACATTCCGGAGCCGATGCAGCGGTCGACGTCCACGGTGATCCTCATCGGTCACGCGTCCCAGGTGACGGGGAGGCTCTTCACCCCGTAGATGTCCGCGAGCTCCGGGCGCAGGGCGACCTCCTCGGGCGGTACGGCCAGCCGCAGCGTGGGGAAGCGGCCGAGCAGCGCGGGGAAGGCGACCCGCATCTCGATGCGGGCCAGCTGCTGGCCCAGGCACTGGTGGATGCCGTGGCCGAAGGCCAGGTGTCCGCCGTCCTGCCTGCTCAGGTCGAGCACGTGGGGATCGGGGAAGCGCTCGGGGTCGCGGTTGGCGGTGTTGAAGGAGAGGATCAGCCGCTCGCCGGCCTTGACGGTCCGGCCGCCGAGTTCGACGTCCTCCAGGGCCGTCCGCATGAAGGTCTTGGCGACGCTCAGGTAGCGCAGCAGCTCCTCCACGGCCCGGTCGGCGAGCGCGGGATCGGCGCGCAGCGCGGCCAGTTGGTCCGGGGTGCGCAGCAGCGCGAAGGTGCCGAGGGCCAGCATGTTCGCGGTGGTGTCGAGACCGGCGGCGAGCAGGATCAGGCTGATCCCCTTCAGTTCCTCGTCGGTCAGGTCGCTGTCGGTGAGGTCGCTGAGCACGTCGTCGGTGGGGTTGGCGCGTTTGGCGGCCACCAGTTCCGCCAGGTACTCCTGGGTCGCGGCGTAGGCCGCCATGAGGTCCTCGTCGCTGGTCTCCCCGTTCATGAACGAGTCGACCTGCTCCTGGAAGGAGCCCCGGTCCTCGTACGGCACCCCGAGCAGTTCGCAGATCACGATGGCGGGGATGGGCTTGGCGAACGCGGTCACCAGGTCGGTCGGAGGCCCGGCGGCCTCCATGGCGTCCAGGCGGGCGGCGGTGACCTGCTCGATGCGCTCGGTGAGCAGCCGCATGCGCCGGACGGTGAACTTGCCCGTCAGGGGCTTGCGGTAGCGGCTGTGCTGGGGCTCGTCCATGAGGACGAACTCCCCGGGCGGCGCCGGCGGGATCTGGAAGTCGCCGTAGTCGATGGTCGGGTGGAGCATCAGGTCCTTGCGCGAGCTGAACCGGGTGTCGGCCAGCACCGCCCGGACCAGGTCGTAGCCGGTGACCAGCCAGCCGGGCTTCCCGCCGGGGAAGGTGTAGCGGCTCATCGGCCCGTGCCGATGGGCGTCGATCAGCTCGGCGGGCGGGTCGAAGGGACAGCCGGGGCGGCGCGCCGCCGGCATGGTGGTGACGGTGTGCGGGGATTCCCCCATGGCCGTGCCTCGTTTCGCGTTGCCGCACGTTCGGATAACTGGAAAGCTACGGCTTTTCCTGACGTGGCGTCAATCGCATGAAAGGCATTATGCCAGCTCAACAGCGGTAAACTGATGCAATGACGCTGGGGTCGAACGCAACGGAACGTTGCAATGGATGAAGGTTAAGGCAAATCCGCCGGGCGTTGCGGAGCAGGCTGTCACCCGGCGGACCGGTGGGCGCGGTTCGCTGTGGCGTGCACGGAGCCGAGCAGGCCGAGTGCCTCGGCGCTGGGACTGCCGGGTTCGGCATGGTAGATGATCAACTGCTGGCCGGGGGCGTCCCGCACGTCGAACGCGTGGTGGGTGAGGGTCATGCCGCCGACGTCCGGGTGGTGGACGTGCTTGTGTTCGCGGGTCTTGCCGCGCACGGTGTGGGTGTTCCACAGCCGGGCGAAGTCCGTGCTGCGCGTGCTGAGTTCGCCTACGAGAGCCCGTAGGCGCGGACTGCCCGGGTCGACGCCGGACGCCTGGCGCAGGTGCCCCACCACTGTCTCCGCCGTCCGGTCCCATCGGAGGTGGAACGGTCGACCTGCCGGGTCGAGGAAGACCATGCGGGCCAGGTTGTCCATCGCCTCGAAGGGGGAGTACAGGGCCTCGGCCAGGGCGTTGGCGGCCATCTCCGCCGCCTTGCCCGTGCTGCGCACCCAGGGTGGCGGGCACATCGTGAACATCGCCTCCGTCGGTGCGCACGAGGTCTCTCCCACCGCCGCCGTGTACTGCGCCACCAAGTTCGCAGTCCGTGCGATCTCCGAGGGCCTGCGTCAGGAGTCCGCCGGTGACGTCCGGGTCACGCTGGTCTCGCCGGGCGTCACGGAGTCCGAACTCGCCGACGGCATCGCGGACCCGGCCGCCCGGGCGGCCATGCGGACCTACCGCGCCGTGGCCCTGCCGGCCTCCGCGATCGCGGACGCCGTCGCCTACGCGATCTCCCAGCCGCCGTACGTCGACGTGAACGAGATCGTCGTACGACCCGCGGCGAGCGCCCAGTGACGGAAGGAAAGGGCCGGAGAGGCCGCCTCCACCTTCTGGTGGAAACGGCCTCTCCGGTCTGTGGAATCGTGGTCGGGAAGGTGTAAACCCGCCAATTCCTCGGTGTCTTGACGGTCCGTCAGGCCATCAGACGGCCGGAAGGCGCGGGGTGCGCGGCGGCTCCGTGCGGCGGTGCCCGGTCGACTCGAAGGCGGCGGCGAGTCGGAGCAGGCTGTTGTCGTCGTAGGCGCGGCCCGCGAAGGTCAGTCCGACGGGCATGCCGGTGTCCGCCATGGTGCCCATGGGGACGGTGACCGTCGGGATGCCGAGGTGGCGGGGGGCGAGGTTGCCGTTGGCGACCCAGACGCCGTTGCGCCAGCCGAGGTCGGCGGAGGCCTCGTTCACGTCCATGTCCGCGGGGCCGACGTCGGCGACGGTGGGGAAGACCACGGCGTGCAGGCCGAGTTCGTCCATCCACGTCTCCAGGTCGATCCGGCGGGTCTCCTCCAGGCCGCGCAGGCCTTCCTCGAGGTGCGGCATGTCGGTGATCGACGCGTAGGGGTGGTCGCGCACCAGCCGCGGGTAGTCGGCGATCCCGTCGTCGAAGCCGGCGTAGCGGTCCGGCAGTTCGCCGGGGTGCTTGGGCCAGATGAGCGCGCCGTCGACGTCGGCGAGGGTCGCCAGCGCGGGGTCCCCGTTGGCGCGCAGGAAGTCGTCCCAGGCCCAGGCGGAGAGGTCGAGGATCTCGTGGGTGAGGAAGTCGCGGCTGACCAGGCCTCGGGTGAGCAGGGAGGGCGCGCCGGGGCGGTCCGACTCGTAGTTGGTCACCACGGGGAAGTCGACCTCGACGACCTCGGCGCCGGCGGCCTCCAGGTCGCGGCGGGCGGCCTGCCACAGGGCGATCACCGAGGCGCGGGTGTCGATCGACTGCCCGGTCTGGCCGCCGATGCCGCCGTCGGGGTTGGTGCCGGCGTCGGGGTCGGCGTTGATGTACATCCGGGGGACGCCGACGCGCCGGCCGGCGAGCGTCGCGCGCGCCGCCGCCGCGTCGGCGGGGGCCAGCGCCGGGTAGGAGGCCGGACGGACCTGGGACGGCGCGGGCAGCGGGATCCAGGGCTGGGCGCGCCACAGGTCGCCGCGGGTGTCCGGGTCGTCGGCGACGATGACGTCGAGCAGTTCGAGCAGGTCGGCCATGGTGCGGGTGTGGGGGACGACGACGTCCATGGTCGGGACGAGCGGCCAGTTGCCGCGCACCGAGATCACGCCGCGGCTGGGCGTGTAGGCGCACAGCGCGTTGTTGGAGGCGGGGGCCCGGCCCGAGGACCAGGTCTCCTCACCGAGGCCGAAGGCGCCGAACGAGGCGGCCGTGGCGGTGCCGGAGCCGTTGGAGGAGCCGGAGCCGTAGGCGCTGGTCAGCCAGTCGGCGCTGTACGGGCTCTCCGCGCGGCCGTACACGCCGCGCTGCATGCCGCCGTTGGCCATCGGCGGCATGTTGGTCAGGCCGATGAGCACGGCCCCGCCGGCGCGCAGGCGCTCGATGGCGAAGGCGTCGCGCTGGGCCACGAGGTGCTCGAAGGCCGGTGAGCCGGCGGCGGCGGTGAGGCCCTCGGCGAGGTAGCTGTCCTTGGCGGTGTAGGGGATGCCGTCGAGGGGGCCGAGGGTCTCGCCGCGGGCGCGGCGGGCGTCGGAGGCCTCGGCCTCGGCGCGGGCGCGGGGGTTCGTCACGACCATCGCGTTGAGCGCGGTGGCGGTGCCGGGCCGGTCGTAGGCGTCGATCCGGGCGAGATAGGCGTCGAGCAGGCCGACCGCGGTGGTCTCGCCCTTCTCCAACGCCGCGCGCAGGTCGGCGATACCGGTCTCGACGACGTCGAATGCGCGTGTCATGCGGGTGCCTCCAGGGTTTTCGGTTGAACGGTCCGAGGTGTCGGGCCTCGAAGGTGCGGCGCTGGGCCGCTGGTGGGACGTGACCCCGCCCGGGGGGTGGGATGCAGCTTCGCACGCGTCGGCCGAGCGGTGCCGCCCGGGCCGACGCCGGCTACAGGACGGCGGGGGCGAGTTCGGCGGTGTGCGGGTGCTCCTGGTCGGTGTCGGTCATGCGGCGGTCGGGGCGGCGCGCCAGCAGGTAGGCGAGGCCGGCGAGGGTGACGGTGCCGACGCCGAGCGGCGCCGCCCAGATCTGGTACCAGGGCGCTCCGGCCGGGGCGAGGATGGCGCGCGGCCAGCAGATGTTGACCAGCTCGAAGCCGGTCCACAGCACCGCGAGGACGTTGAGCGGGGTGCCGAGGCGTCCGTAGCCGACCGCTCCGGCGGGCGTCCAGGTGCCGCGCAGGCGGGCGACGAGGGCGACGAGGGCGAGGATGAAGAACGGCACGAAGATGGCGGCGCTGCCGAAGGTGATCAGGCTGCCGATGGCCGAGGTGTTCAGGCCGAGCACCAGCGCGGCGCAGCTGACCGCCGTGGCGGCGACGAGGCCGCCGATCGGCGCCTGGTGCCGGTTGACCTTGCGGACGTGGCGGGAGAAGGGGAAGACGTCGTCGCGGGCGAGGGAGTAGAGGCCGCGGGCGGCGCCGCCCTGGGAGGCCATCAGGCAGGCGGTGAAGCTGATCAGGACGACGAGGACGAAGGGCTTCTCGGCCCAGCCGCCGAAGGCGTGGGTGACGGCGGTGGTGACCGGGTCGAGGTCCTTGACCGCGACGACGTCGGCGGGGTCGGGGTGGGCGAGTTCGACGGAGACCGCGTTGAGGATGACGACGAGTCCGACGCTGAGCAGCGACCACCACATCGCCCTGGGGACCTGTCGGGCGGCGTCCTTGGTCTCCTCGGCGGTCGACACGCAGGCGTCGAAGCCCATGAAGGCCCAGCCGGCGACGGCCACGGCGGCGAGCAGGGCACCGGTGTCGCTGATGCCCAGCCCCTTCGGCGCGTTCAGGAAGTCGGTGAGCAGGGAGAGGCCGTGCTGCCGGAAGACCAGCAGCAGGGTGAGGCCGACCAGGACGGAGGCGACGGCTTCGGCGGCGATGCCCAGGCCGACGAACCAGCGCAGGAAGTTGATGCCGTAGGCGTTGACCAGGGTGCAGCAGAGGATGAAGCCGGCCGAGACGAGGACCTGTTCGGCGGGCGTCGGGACGGTGCCGAAGAGCGCGAAGAGCCAGGGCGAGGCGAGGTAGGCGACGGTGGTGTTGCCGAACATCACGGCGAACTGCCACATCCAGCCGCTCAGCCAGGCGACGGCCGGTCTGGCCAGGCGTCTGCTCCACTGGTAGGCGCCGCCGGCCAGCGGCCACTGCGAGGCGAGCTCGGAGTAGACGGCGACGACCAGGCACTGCCCGAGCAGGCACAGCGGCAGCGCCCAGACCCAGGCCCCGCCCGCGACGCTCATGCCGACCTGCACGGCGGCGTACAGCCCCACGACGGGGGAGACGACGGCGAAGCCCATGGAGATGTTTCCGAGCACGGTCAGGCTGCGCCGCAGCTCCTGCTGGTAGCCGAGCGTGGCCAGCCGGTCGGCATCGGTCGGGGTGGTCTCGGCCACGGGCTGCGCCTTCCAGATAAAACTAACTTTGTTAGCAACCGCTGTCGGTCTGGCACGATAGCCTCCGGACACGGGGAGCGGAAGAGGGGATTTTTCTGTGGGCCGACCGAGCAGGGCAGTGCTGACCCGCGAGCGGATCGCGCTCGCCGCGCTCCAGGTGGTGGACGAGGACGGCCCCGACGGCCTGACCATGCGGGCGCTGGCGGAGCGGCTCGGGGTCAAGGCGGCCTCGCTCTACAACCACATCCAGAGCAAGGACGAGCTGGTCGACGCGGTCTCCGGGCTGGTCAACGACGAGATCGACCACACACCGCTGGGCGATCCCGACTGGCGGGCCGGCCTCGCGGCGTACGCGCGCGGCTACCGCGCGGTCTTCCTGAGGCACCCGAACGCCATCGCCCTGCTCGCCCGCCGCCGCGTCGAAGCGGCCAGCGCGCTGCGCGGCTACAACGGGCTGCTCGCCCTCCTCGGCCGGGCCAGCCTCGGCCCCGCGGACGCGGCGGAGGTCGCCGCGGCGGTGGACTACCTGGTACTCGGCTCCGCGGTGGAGACCTTCGCGGCCGGCTTCACCCGGGCACCGGCCGAGTACCGGCCGGAGTACCCGGCGCTCGCGGACGCCCTGGACAGCTCCTTCGCCCGCGGCGGCGGTGCCACGGGCCTCGACGACCGCGGGTTCGAGCTCGGGCTCGGTCTGCTGCTCGACGGCGTGGAGCGTCGGACCCCGTAGGGCCGGGGCGGGGCGCCGCTGCCAGGGGAGGGGACCGAGGCTCGTGCCGGACGGCGGGGGCGTTCGCGCGCCGACGGGTTGTCGGTCTGCGAACGCCCCCGCCCGGGGCCGCGGCGGATTGCTCGCGCCGGTGTGCGGGTCAGTACCGGGTGGTGACGGTGACTCCGCTGAACGCGGTCTTGCCGTAGAGGGTGATGTACCGGTACCCGGCGGTGGTGTTGGTGACGGTGATGCTCTGGTCGGCGCCGTTCTTGGTCGAGGAGGCGGTGTAGGCCGTGTTCGAGGCCCAGGCGTCGGTGTTGTAGTACAGGTGGGCGGTGCCGGTGCCGCCGGCCGTGCTGACGTTCAGGGTGACGGTGCCGGCGGGCATGAAGATGTACAGCTTGTCCTGCTCGCCCTCGGCGGCGGACCGGTCGGTCCGGAAGCAGTTGCGGTCCATGGCCCGCGGGTCACTGCCGGTGCAGGCGGTGGGGGCCGCGGGGGTGGTGACGGTGACGGGCTTGCTGGTGCCGGCGGTCTTCCCGTTGGTGTCGGTGACGGTCAGGGTGACGGTGTAGGTGCCGGGCGCGGTGTACGTCTTCCACGGGGTGGTCTCCGCGGAGGTGGTGCCGTCGCCGAAGTTCCAGACCCGGGAGGCGATGCCGCCCTTTCCGCCGGTCTCGGTGGAGCGGTCGGTCAGCTGCGCGGTCAGGCCGGAGACGGTCGCGTCGAAGGCGGCGGTCGGCGTGCCCGCGCTCAGGCAGGTGTCGGCGGCGCAGGTGTCGAGCCAGGTCCTGAAGCCCGCGTCGTAGAGGGTGCCGATGGCGTTGTAGTAGGCGTAGCCCTGGGCGTAGTTGCCGGCGCGGAAGTAGTAGAGCATGCCCTGGATGACGCTCGGGTACCGCTCGACCATGTGGCGCACGGCGAGGTAGCCCCAGTGGTAGGTGCGGACGAGGTCGCTGTTGCGGTAGGTGCTCTGGAACAGGGTGCTGAGCGGGTAGGTGTGCTTGGGGGCCTGGGTCACCGCGTTGGTGTCGGTGACGCCGCGATACGTGTAGGAGACGTACTCGGCGACGCCCTCGATCCACCACAGGTCGGGGACACTCGTCTGCTGGTCGAAGCCGCCCTTGAGGTTGTAGCGGGCGTCCAGGACGTGGGCGTACTCGTGGTTGAGGTTCCAGATCCGGGCGGTGAAGCCGTTGTCGGTGGGGTGCCGGTACATGATGGTGACGGGCTGGTTGGCCGGGTCGGTCGGTGTCCCGGTGAGGGTGATGCCGCCGTTGTTGGTGTTGGCGCCGTAGATCGCCCCGGCGTAGGTCTGGTAGTCCGCCTTGCCGGAGAAGACCACGATCTGCACGGACGATTCGTACTGGCCGGGTATGGGGCCGTTGTCGCGGACGAGGTTGTGGAAGAACGCGTCCTCGCCCCTGAGATCGGTGCAGACGGCGGCGAGTTCGGCCGGGGTGAGGTCCTGGGCCAGGATGGTGCGGGTGGCGTCGCAGGTGTGGCGGACCGGCAGCGAGGCGGCGATCAGCCGCTTGTTCAGGTCGCAGGTGCCGTAGGTGGAGCACTGGTCCGGGTCGAGGTAGTCGGCCATGGCGGCGGTGGCGACCCACAGCGGGGCGGTCGGGCCGGTGATCGACGATCCGTCGAGCAGGGACTTGACCAGCGGCCGCACCTTGCCCTGGAAGGCCGGGTACTTGACGAAGCGGGTGAGCACGCGGCCGGCGTTGGCGTCCAGGACCGCGTTGTCGGTGCCGAGTAGGTCCCGGTGCTTGAGGGTGAAATCGTTCAGGGTGTCGATGATGCTCGGGTCGGCGGCGACGGCGGCGAGGAAGTCCGGGTTCTTGTCGTGGCCGCGGTCCAGCGGGGTGAAGACGCTGTTGACGAAGGTGACCATGTTCCTGGAGCCGTCGTACGAGCGGTCGTAGCCGTTCAGTACCCGCTTGTAGGTGTTCAGGTAGCGGGCCTGCAGCTTGGCGCTGTCGGTGAGGATGACGACGTCGTTCGCGATCTGACCGTGCGCGTCGGTCACGTCGGTGAAGTGCGGGCCCGCGACGAACGCGTCGATGCCGCGTGCCACGGCCTCGGTGAGCGTGTTGTCGAAGCCGGGGATGTGCGCGGGGTCGTTGGACTGCACGTAGTAGCCCGCGCGCAGGAACAGGACGAGCTGCCACGCACTCGTCGAGTTGTCACCCGGGTAGGTGGCGGCGGCGTCCCGGAAGGCGTCGGCGACCGTCGCCATCTGGCCCTGGCGGAACACGCTGACCGCCTCCGAACCGGAGGCGTAGAACAGCGAACCGATGCACTCGGGCTTCGAGGCTTTGACGAAGGAGACGAGCGCGGCACCGGAGCGGCCGCTGAAGTCGGCCGGGGTGCACGACTGGACGGCTGCCGGAGCCGCGGACAGCGTCTGCGGCGAGGCCTTGGCCGAAGCCGTTCCGGAGGAAGCGGGCTCGGGCGACACGGGAACGCCGGGCAGCGGGAGCTGATCGGGCGTCAGTCGGCGGCTCTGCGGTGCGTCGTGCTCCGAGGAGTCCGTCCCGGGAACGTCGGTGGGCGGCAGGAGGCTGCCAGGGGCCTGCCGGGTGCTGGGGGTGGTTGTGGGGGTGGGGGCGGCAGCCAGGCTGGGGCCGGCGGCCAGGCCGAGGAGGGTGGTGCTCGCCGCGATCGCGGCGAGCAGTCTGGGCATGCGTGAGGGCAGGCGCAACGTCGTTCCTTAGTGGGGGGAGGCAGACGAGCGCTCAGCAGACGGGGGAAGGGGAGGCGGCTGGGGCGCGTCGACGCATGCTCTCACGTGGTCCGACGCGCCATCAATAGGGCGTGACATGTCACATGCCTTTGGGGGGTGAGGCGTAGTTCGGTGGGGGGTGGCCTGAAGTCGCCCACGCGGAGAGGATCATGACCCGCAGTCGGTTGGTGGGCGACCGGGATCCGCCCGCAGGCGCCGGCCCGGCGAGCGGGCCGGCGCCTGCTGACGGCCTGACAGATCCTGGTTGCCGGTGGAGGTGCGGGTGCCGTCTCGTGTCAGGCCCTGGGGCGCCGCTGCCGCTGTGAACTGTCCGTCGGCATCGGGAGGTTGCGCAGTGTCAGCGCGGCCGGCGGAGGCAGCGGTCCGTTGGCCGCGTCGGCGCGGAACGACTGGAGCAGGTAGGCCACCAGGCGCCGGGACGCCGCACCGTCGTCCGGCAGGGCGGTCACCAGGGCGCAGTGTGCCAGCAGGACCACGGTGAGGTCGGAGGGGTGGAAATCGGCCCGCAGCGAGCCCGAGGCCTGGGCCCTGCGCACCAGGGTCGTGAGGTCCCGCTCGGCTCGTCGCCGGGACGGCGCGTGCTCCGGCGTGCTGTCCGGGAAGGCCGTGACGAACGCGGCCGGGAAGCCGCGTTCCTCCCGTTGCAGGGCGCAGACCGTCTCGACCAGCTGCTGGAAGCCCTGCCACGGGTCGGGGGCGGCCAGCGCCTCGGTGAGCGCCCGCGAGCAGGTCTCCATCTGCCGCGCGAACGCGCCCCGCACCAGGGCGTCCCGGGTCGGGAAGTGCCGGTACAGCGTCGCCACGCCGACCCCGGCCCGACGGGCCACGGTCGCCATCGGGGCGTCGATCCCGTGCTCCGCGAAGACCGTACGGGCGGCGACGAGGACGCGCTCCCGGTTGCGCCGGGCGTCCGCCCGCACCCCGTCCCGGGCTGTGATCCGAGAGGATTCCGCCATCACTGTCTCTCGCTTCCGGTCGAAACGGACGATTGCGTCCACTTGAGAGCCTACGGTCGCTGCCAGATCCCTACGGCCCCCGGCGGCAAGGCGGAACGATGAACGACCACATGATGAAGGCAGTGCTCTACGACCGCTACGGCGGCCCCGACGTGCTCTACACGGGCCGCGTGCCACGCCCCGAGCCGGCCCGCGGCGAGGTCCTCGTGAAGGTGCGCGCGTTCAGCGTCAATGGCGGCGAACTGGCCGTCCGCTCCGGCCGTCTCCGCCTCCTGAGCGGCCGGACGTTCCCCAAGCGCGTCGGCCTGGACTTCACCGGCGAGGTCGCCGCACGGGGAGCCGGAGTCACCCGGTTGGCGGCCGGCGACCGCGTCTGGGGAGTCCTGGGCCGCACCTCCGGGTTCGGCAGCGCCGCCGAGTACGTCACCGTGCCCGCCGAGCGGGTCGGCCGGCTCCCCGACGGCCTCGACCCGGTGGACGCCGCCGCGCTGCCGGTGGCCACCGCCGTCATCACCGCGCTGCGGGACAAGGCCGGGCTGCGCCCCGGTGAACGACTCCTCGTCCGGGGCGCGGCGGGCGGTGTCGGCAACGCCGCCGTCCAGCTCGGACGGGCGTACGGCGCCGAGGTCACGGCCCTCGCCCGCGCGGCGAGCCTCGACTTCGTCCGCGGACTCGGCGCGCACCACGCCGTCGACCACCGAACCGTGCGGCCGGCCGAGTTGGGCCGCTTCGACGTGGTCCTGGACGCCGTGGGGACCGACCTGCGGGCCTTCCGGCGCCTGCTGACCCCCGGCGGGCGCATGGTCGCCCTCGCCTTCGACCCGAAACGGCCCGCCGCGACGTTCGGCTACGTCGCGGCCAGCACGGTCCACGGACACCGCCGGGTCCGCTTCTTCAGCGGCGACCCCAAGCGGGCGGACTTCGACGACCTCGCCCGCCACGTGGCCGAGGGCAAGCTGCGCCCCGCGGTGGACACGGTCTTCCCCCTGGAGGAGACGGCAGCGGCACACCGGGCGCTGGAGGCGGGCGGCGTCCGGGGCAAGTACGTGGTCAGGGTCGCGTAGGAGCTGGTGGAGGCGCTGAGCGCAGTCACCCGTACGGGTTCGTGCGGCCCTGTCTGAGCAACGGTTTCATCCGGCTGACCAGGGGTTGTAGGACCAGTACGTCCACGTTCGGCGCAATCGCGGGTTGGGGCCGGTTGGCGGCGTCGGGCTGCGCCTCGTTCTTGATCGCGGCAGTGTCGGAGGCCCGGGGTTGTCGTCGCGCGTGGCGGTCCGCCGCGGGTCGTCATCGCCCCGTTCGCCGCCGTCGCCGGCCGCCTACGGCCGACTGTTCTCCCTCAAGTCGAAAGGCCCAGCATGACGCAGAGCACCGCCCAGGCTCCCGCTTCCACGGGTCCCCGGGGGCCCGACAGCCTGCCCGGACGACGCGGCGCCGATCCGGCGCTGGCCATCGAGGCGGCTGCCGCCGTATGACGGGCCAAGGAGATGCCGAGGACCAGGACCCCACCGTCACCGACCCTGACCTCTACCGCATCGTCTTCGAGAACGCGCGCGTCCGGGTGCTCGAGTACCGCGACACCCCGGGGGTCAAGACCGGGCTCCACTACCACCCCGACAGCGTCATGGTCGTCCTGAGCACCTTCCGACGCCGCATGACCGAGGGCGACACCGTGGTCGAGGTCGAACGGACACGGGCACCTGAGGCGAACTGGCTACCGGCCCGGACCCACGTCGGCGAGAACATCGGGACGACGGACACCCACATCATCTTCGTCGAACTCAAATGACCGGCTGACAGGGTCCCGAAGCCGACCGGGCGGAGAGGAGGTGTTTCGCCCGGGTGGTACCGGCAGGGCTCGGCCGCCCGGGCCCTGGACGTCTCGCACGACCGGGGGGCGCCGCGCGACCGTCCGGCTAGTGAAGGCGTCGCAGGCCCTCGCGCAGGGCGCGGGTGATCGGTTCGACGGCCTGTGGGGAGTCGAGGAAGTGGTGGGGGACGGGGAGGACGTGGTGGGTGAGGGGGTGACGGGTCATCGGCTGCCAGCGTGGTACGGAGGCGGCCGGGACGATGGCGTCGTCGCGGGCCGTCCACACGGTGACGGGGTACTCCAGCGGCCTGGGGTGCGGGCCGTACGCGTAGGTGTCGATCAGGGTGAGGTCGGCGCGGATGGCCCGTAGCGCTTCGCGCCGGTCCGCCTCGCGCTCCTCGGTGGGCAGCGGGATGGCCAGGGTGGCGGTGAGCGCGGTCAGGTCGTCGTCGGTCAGGGCTCGCCCGGCCACGTCGAAGGCGGCGTACTCCGGCGGCGAGAACGCGGCGCACACGTGCAGGGCGAGGGCGGGCCGGCCGCGCTGCTGGAGGCACCACGCGACCTCGTAGCCGATGACGGCTCCCATGCTGTGTCCGAGGATCACCAGGGGCTCCGTCGTGTACTGGGCCACGGCGTTGGCCAGTTCGGCGGCGAGGTCGGCGAGGCCCGAGGCCGGGTCGGCACCCGGTGCCTCCGGGTCGGCCTTCCGGCCGGGGTAGCGGGCGGTCAACGCCCGTACCGTCGAGGTGAGATGACGCGGCCACAGGGAGAAGTCGGTGACGCCGCTGCCCACCCCGGGAAGCAGCAGGACGGCGACCTCCGCCTCGGTCCATCCCCCTCCGGCCGACAGCTCCCACAGCGGGCCGTCGCCGAGCATCCTGCCCCCCACGGAACCCTCCCTCCCCATGCGCACCCGTTCCGGTGAGGCAGCCTTCCCCGGACGGGGCACACCGATAGCCGGAACCACCCGATCGTGGTAACTGCGGGAGGCCGACGTGTCCCCGCGCCCGGGCTGGGCAGGCTCGGGCGGAAAGGCCTGGTCAGGGCGGGAAGGAGGCGGTTGTGCGGAGTACGGAGAACGTCCGCGGTGGCGTCCAGGTGCGGGACGTGGCGGTCATCGGCGTCTCCTGCCGCCTCCCGGGCGGCCTGAACGACCTCGGTTCGCTGTGGTCGGCCCTGATCGAGGGCCGGGACGTGGTCACCCGGATGCCTGCCGAGCGCTTCGACGCGCGGGAGTTCACGGATCCCGATCCGCGTCGCCCGGGCCGGAGCTACACGGCGGCGGCCGGGGTGCTCGACGACATCGCGGGCTTCGACGCGGAGTACTTCTCGATCTCCCCGCGTGAGGCGGCCCGGATGGACCCGCAGCAGCGGCTGCTGCTGGAGCTGGCCGTCGAGGGCCTGGACGACGCCGGCCTCGACCCGGCGGCGCTGGCCGGCTCCGGCGCCGGGGTCTTCGTCGGGGTGTCCAACCACGCCTACGGCAACCTCCAGCTCAGCCGGCTGGAGACGGTCGACCGGCACACTATGACCGGCCTGGCGAGCGGCAACACCGCGGGCAGGCTCTCGCACGCCCTCGACCTGCGCGGTCCCAGCCTGGCCGTGGACACCGCCTGTTCGTCCAGCCTGACCGCCCTCCACCAGGCCTGCGGGTTCCTCGCGTCCGGCGGGGAGCTGGCCCTCGCGGCCGGGGTCAACGTCCTCATCGGTCCACACGAGTTCGTCGGATTCTCCAAGGCCGCGATGCTCTCGCCCACCGGCCGCTGCCGGGCGTTCTCCGCGGCCGCCGACGGGTTCGTCCGGGCCGAGGGCGGGGTGGTGCTCGTCCTCAAACCGCTCGATCGGGCGATCGCCGAGGGCGACCGCGTCCACGCCGTGATCGCGGCCACCGGCGTCAACAGCGACGGCCGCACCGCGGGCCTGGCCCAGCCCAGCGTCCAGGCGCAGGCCGCCCTGCTGCGCCAGGTGTACGGCGGGCCCGGCCCGGACGCCCGCGAGCTGGTGTACCTGGAGGCGCACGGTACCGGCACCCCGGTGGGCGACCCGTTGGAGCTGGAAGCCGTCGCGGCGGCGCTGGTCGGCAGGTGCGCGCCGGGCAGGCCGCTGCCGATCGGGTCGGTCAAGACCAACCTGGGGCACCTGGAGTCCGCTTCGGGGCTGGCGGGGCTGCTCAAGGCGGTGCTCGTCCTGCGGCACCGCGTCATCCCGCCGTCCCTGCACGGCCTGCCGGTCACGTCGGCCGTCGACTTCGCCCGGCTGGGCCTGCTGCCCGTGCCCGCCGCCCTGCCGCTGCCCCCGGGCCCGGGCGGACTGGTCGGCGTGAACTCCTTCGGGTTCGGCGGCTCCAACGCCCACGCCGTCCTCGCCCCCGCGCCCGAGGCGGCCCCTCGCGGCGCTCCGCCCGCCGGATCCCGCCCCGTCCTGGTCAGCGCGCGCGGCCCCGCCGTCCTCGCCGCGGCCGCCACCGAACTCGCCGACCACCTCGACGCCACGGCCGCGGACGGCCACGCGTTCCACGACGTCGCCCACACCACGCTCAACCGGCGCGGCAGGCAAGCCTTCCGCGCCGCCGTGATCGCCTCCGACGCCCGGACCGCCGCCGCCCGGCTGCGCGCCGTGGCCGACGCCCCGCTGGCGCCGGTCCTGGCGAGCGGTGCGATCGGCTTCGTCTACAGCGGCAACGGCGCCCAGTGGGCCGGCATGGGACGCCGGTTGCTGACCTCCCCGGCAGCAGGAGGCGCGAGCGGCAGCCCCTCCGGGACGGCGGCCTTCCGGCACGCCGTCGGCGAGGTCGACGCGGTGCTGTCCCCGCTCCTCGGCTGGTCCGTACACGAGGAACTGACGCACGGCACCGACGCCGCCCGGCTGGCACGGACGGAGGTGGCACAGCCGCTGCTGTTCACCGTGCAGGTGGGGCTCACGGCCGCGCTGGCGGCGTACGGGGTGCGCCCGGCCGCCGTGGCCGGGCACAGCGTCGGTGAGGTCGCCGCCGCCCACGCGTGCGGTGCCCTCGACCTGGCCGCCGCCGCGCAGGTGATCGCCCACCGCAGCCGCGTGCAGGCCCGTACGGCCGGCAGCGGGCGCATGGCGGCCGTGGGCCTGTCCCCCGGCCAGGCGCGGGAGGAACTGGCGGCCTTCGGCGACGCGCTGGAGCTGGCCGCCGTCAACAGCCCGCAGGATGTGACGGTCGCCGGAGACGAGGCCGCCCTCGTCCGGCTGGCCCGTCGGCTGGCCGAGCGCGGCGTCCACTTCCAACGGCTCGATCTCGACCACGCCTTCCACACCGCCCGGATGGACCCGGTCGAAGCGGACCTGCGCGCCGCCCTGGACGGGCTGCGCCCGGGCCCAGCGACGGTGGCGTTCGCCTCCACGGTGACCGGCGCCCTCCGGCGGGGCGAGGACCTGACGGCGCGGTACTGGTGGGAGAACGTCCGCCGACCCGTGCAACTGCCGCCCGCGGTCAGGGCGTTGGCGGCGGGCGGCTGCGACGCCTTCGTCGAGATCGGCCCGCATCCCGTCCTCGGCCACTACCTGCGCCGCACCCTCGGCGCCGACGGCACGGCCCCCGTCCTGGTCCTGCCCTCCCTCTCACGGGACCGGGACGGCGCCGAGGACATCGAGCGGACGGTCGCCACGCTGCTGGCCGCCGGCGCCCGCACGGACACCGGCGTCTTCTTCCCCGGGCCGGGCCGGGTGCGCAGCCTGCCCACCCGCCCCTGGCAGCGCGAGCGCCACTGGCACGGCTCACCGGACTGGTTCGGACGGGGCTGCGGCGACGGAAGGCACCAGCACCCCCTGCTCGGCGAACGCACCGCCCACGCCGAGCCGCTGTGGCAGCTGCGGATCGACCCCACCCGGCACCGGTGGCTCGCCGACCACGTCGTCACCGGAGCCGTCGTCGTCCCGGCCGCGGCCTTCGCCGAAGCCGCCCTGGGCGCCGGCCGGGTCCACCACCAGGGCCCGGTGCAACTGGAGGACCTCGCCGTCGAACGCGCGCTCACCCTGCCGTTCGACAACCCCGCCATGGACATCCGCCTGCAGACCTCCCTGGACACGGCGGACGGCACGGTGCGCATCGCGAGCCGCGACGGCACCGGTCCCTGGCGCACCCACGCCCGCGCGGTGGTCCGCCGCCTCCTGCGGGAACGGCCCCCGGCGGAGGACCTCCGCGCGCTGCGGGACCGCCTGCCCACGAGGCTCCGCGCGGACGACGCCCGGGCCCGGGCCGCCGACGCGGGCATCGTCTACGGCCCCGCCTTCCGCGCCCTCACCGCCCTGTACGTCGGGGACGGTGAGGTCCTGGCCCGCTACGAGCTACCGGAAGCCCCGGAACCCGCCGAGGCTCCGGGCGGCGGCGGGGCCTCGGGCAGGGGTGGGGCTCCGGACAGGGGTGGGGCTTCGGGCGGCGGCGGGGGGTACGTCCTGCACCCCGTGCTGCTCGACAGTGCCCTCCAGGCCGGTGCGCCCCTGCTCGCCCAAGGGGGTGAGGCGCCCGACGCCCTGTTCCTCCCCTCGGCCGTCGCGGCCCTGCGGGTGTGGGCGGAGGCACCCGCCAAGGGCTGGGTGCGGGTACTCCGCCGCGACGCCGGGCCCCGCGAAGTGTGCTGGGACGTACGGCTACTGGACGACCAGGGCCGGGTCACCGCCGAAGCGGACGGCTGCCGGCTGCGCAGCTTCGACGCCGCCCGCACCGCGCCGGCACACCTCGCCACCGTCCTGCGCGCCTCGCCCGGCCACAGCGGACCCCTCCCGTCCCCGGCCGGCATGCCCGCCCTCCGCGACCTGGTCCGCGCGGCCCGGCACTCGCTGGACGGCCCCGCCTGGGACGCCCGCCGGTACGCCGGGGCCGCCCTGCTGGCCGACCGGCTCAGTGGGCACTTCACCCTCCGCGCCGCCCGCACCGTGGCCCCCGGCGCCACCTCGTACACCCCCGGGAGCCTGATCGCCGCCGGGGCGCTCCCGGTCTACCGCCGGCTGCTGCACGCCTCACTCCGCCAGGCCGAACGCGTGGGCGTGCTGCGGCGCGACGCGGACGGAGCGTGGGCGGCGGCGGTGCGCCCCGATCCGCACGGCGCCCTCGCCGAGCTGGTGCGCGCACATCCGCAGTGCGCCACGGAAGCGGTGCTGCACTCCCACTGCGGCACCGTGCTGCCCGACGTGCTGCTCGGCCGGCGGGACGCCGTGTCCGTGCTGTTCGACGAGAACACCCGTCACTGGGTGGAGAGTTACTACTCCGGCACCACCGTCACCCGACACTGCAACGCCCTGGCCGCCGCTCTCGTCCGCCGGCTCGTCCGGCACTGGCCCGCCGACCGCCCGCTGCGCGTCCTGGAAGTGGGCGCGGGCACCGGAGGCCTGACGGCCGCGCTCCTCGACGCGCTGCCACCGGAGCGCACCCACTACACCTTCACCGACCTGTCCGACGCCTTCCTCCCGCGCGCCCGCGTCCGCTTCGCCGGCCACGACACCCTCGCCTACCGGCCGCTCGACCTGGACCGCGACCCCGAATCCCAGGGATTCCAGCCGGGTTCGTACGACCTCGTGGTGGCCGGCAACGTCCTGCACGCCACCGCCCGGCTGCGCGAGACCACGGGGCGGGTGGCCCGCCTGCTCGACGAGGGCGGGCACCTGGTGGCCGTCGAAACCCACGCCCTCGACCGCCTCCTGCCCTGCTTCGGCCCCCTGAAGAGCTTCTGGAACGCCGACGAACCCGACCTGCGCCCCGATTCGCCGCTGCTGACCGCCGCCCAGTGGCAGGACCTGTTCACCGCCCACGGCTTCGCGGACACGGCCCGGCTCGGCGTCGATGCGGTGCGGGCCGGTACGCCAGAGGCCGACTACTCCGTGCTCGTCGCCCGGCGCGGCGCCGTACCGGGCGGGAAGCCACTCGCGCCGCCCACCGTCACCGCCGTGCCCCCGACGGTCGCGACCTCGACGGCCGGAGCCGGTGCCATGGAGCAACCCGGTGCCATGGAGCAACCCGCTTGCCGGGGTCCCGCGACGTCGTGGGTCATCGCGGCCGAGCACCCCGAGGACCCGCTCACCGAACCCCTCGTCGCCGCACTGCGCGCGGCCGAGACCGGCCCCGTCACCGTCGTCCGGGCCACCGCCGACTCCGCCGACTGGCTCGACGGCCTCCGCGCCGACCCCGTGCGGCCCGTCCTGGTGCTCCTGCTCTCGGGCAGCGACACGTCGAGCGATGACACCTCGGGAAGCGACACGTCGAGCGGTGCCACCTCGGACAGCGAGGAGGACACCGGTCGGCAGGCACTGTCGACCGCCGTGACCCGCACCGCCGTCCTGCGCGCCGTGGCCGAGGCCTGCGCCGTGCTCCCGCCCGCCGCCGACCCCGTGCTGTTACTGGTCGGCCCCCCGTCCGGTGCGCTGCCGACGCCAGGTGCCCGGCTGTTCCCGGCGGACTGCGTGCCGTGGGCGGTGTCGCGCACCCTCGCCAACGAGAAGCCCAGGCCGGCGGTCCGGCGGCTGGTCCTCGAGCCAGGGCCGTCGCCCCGGCTCGACGCGCGGCGGCTGGCCGACGAGTTGCTCCAGTCCGGAGCGGAGGACGAGATCGTCCTGCGGCCCGCCGGCCGGTTCGTCCCGCGCCTGCGGGACCTGCCCGCGCCGACCGGCCCGGCGGGTCGGCGCCCCTACCGTCTGCGCCTGCGCCGACCGGGGCTCGGTCACGCCCTCGACTGGGTCCCCGCCCCTGAGCCGCCACCGCCGGGCCCCGGCGAGGTGGTGATCGAGGTCCGGGCGGCCGGGCTCAACTTCCGGGACGTGCTGCTGGCCACCGGTTCCCTGCCGTCGGGTGCCGAGCCCGCCGTCCCGGGCGAGTACCGGCTCGGTCTGGAGGCCTCGGGCGTCGTCGCGGCGGCCGGGGAGGGAACCACCCTCCGGGTGGGGGAGCGGGTCTTCGCCTGCGCGCCCGGGGCGCTGGCCTCGCACCTCCTCGTACCCGAGGCGGCCACGGGGCGGATGCCCGACGGCATGACGTTCGCCGAGGCCGCGACGCTGCCCGTCGCCTTCTTCACCGTCCAGCACTCCCTGGAGCACCTGGCCCGCCTCACCGCGGGCGAAACGCTGCTGGTGCACGGCGCCGCCGGCGGTGTGGGCCTCGCGGCCCTGCAGTACGCGCGGCAGGTCGGGGCGCGGGTCATCGCCACCGCGGGCAGCCCCGCCAAGCGCACGCTGCTGGAACTGCTGGGCGCCGAACACGTCCTGGACTCCCGCACGCTCGCCTTCGCCGACCAGGTGATGGAGCTGACCGAGGGGAAGGGCGTCGACGTCGTCCTCAACTCCCTCGCGGGCGAGGCCCTCTCCCGTAACCTCGACCTGCTGCGGCCCGGCGGCCGCTGCGTCGAACTCGGCAAGCGCGACATCCACACCGGAGGCCGACTGGCGCTGCGGGCCTTCCGCAACAACCTGTCGTTCCACGCCGTCGACGCCCTCCAGATGTTCGCCCGGCAGCCGGAACTCTCCGCCCGCCACTTCGACGACCTCGCCCGGCGCGTCCACCAGGGGGTCTACCGCCCGCTGCCGCACCACCTCCACCCCGCCGAGGATGTCGCGGACGCGTTCACCCTGCTGCGGCGCTCCCACCACGTCGGCAAGGTGGTCATCGCCCTCGACCCGGCACCGCGCCTCACCACACCTCCCCGGCGCCTGGTATGCGACCCTGGCGCCAGCTACCTGATCACCGGCGGACTCACCGGTCTCGGCGCCGAGGTCGCCCGGTTCCTCGCCGACCGCGGAGCCCGCCACCTGGCCCTGCTCTCCCGCCGCGGCGCTGCCACACCGGGCGCCGACGAGCTGCTCGCCGCGCTGGCCCGCCAGGGCGCCACCGCCACGGCGTACGCCGCCGACGTCGCCGACCCCGACGCCCTCGGCGACGTGGTCCGCCGCATCGCGGCCACCGGGCATCCGCTGCGCGGCATCGTCCACTCCGCCGTGGACGTGCGCGACGCGCTGCTCACCGAACTCGACGACGCGACGGTCGAATCGGTCCTCGCGGCGAAACTCCGCGGCGCCCTGCTCCTGGACCGGCTCAGCCGCGGCCTCCCGCTGGACTTCTTCGTGGTCCACTCCTCCGTCTCCGCCACCGTCGGCCACCGTGCGCAGGCCGCCTACGCCGCAGGCAACCTCGCCATGGAGGGCGTCGTCCGCGCCCGCCGAGCCGCCGGCCTGCCAGGTCTGTCCATCGGCTGGGGCCTGATCGGCGAGGTCGGCCTGGCGGCGGACGAGGAAGTCAGCCGGGTCCTGGAACGCATGGGCCTCGCGCCCATGCGCACCGACCGGATCCTCGCCGCGATGGAGGACCTCATGACGCGCCCGCACGGCGGCCACGGGGAAGGCGGGGACGGCGGGGGTGACGGGGAAGGCGGGGAACCCGTCGTCCTGGTCGGCCACTTCGACTTCGCCCGCCTCGCCACGCTGCTGCCCACGGTACGAGCACCCCGCTTCACCGCCGTCCTGCCCGCCGAGGAACCCGACGCCGTCCGGAAGGCCGTCCGGCGTCCCCCCGGGTCCGACCGCGCACCCGCTCCCGGCACGGCCGACCTCACCGACCTGCTCGCGACCCTCGTCGCCCGCATCATCCACCGCGCACCCGACCGCATCGACCGGACCCAGGGGCTCGACACGCTCGGCCTGGACTCCCTCATGGCCACCGAACTGGTCGTCGCCCTCCAGGGCGAACTGGGCGTCGACATCCCCACCATCGAGGTCGTCAACGCCGGCAGCATCGACAACCTCGCCGACCGCGTCCTGACCCTCTTGGACCCGGCCGCCGTCCGCCCGTGACCGCGGCGCTCCGCGACCGGTTGCTGCGCCTTGCCGGCGCGGGGGCTCGGACGGCCGAGTCACGGTGCCACGGCTGAGGATCATCTGACATGTAGTCAAATCCATTGAGTGAGACGTCGGATGCTTCCTCGATGACCGACGGCGACCTGAAATTCCGTAATAAGTTGATTGCTGCTTCATGGGTGATCTGCGGCATACGGTCGTGTCAGCGCGGCCAACCCGCCTCCGCACGCACCCGCGAAGGAGCGCCACCCTGAACGCCCACGACGACGCCGACGGACCCCACCGCCCCCAACCCGGCCCCGAGCGGGAACCCGGGCCGGCCCCGGCACCGCAGCCCTCCGCGGACAAGCCGGCCGCCGGACCTCCGCCACCGCTCCCGCAGCCCGAGCGGCCCGACCAGCCCGAGCAGCCCCCGGCGCCGCCGCGCGACCACACCGCGGAGGGACGGCGACCGGCCCCCCACGCGCCGACGCGTACAGCCCCCAAGCCCAGGGGATCCCGCCTGCGTGCCGCGCTCGCCGCGGGCCCCCCGCCCGGGCCCGCGCGCCCGGAGTTCTGGCGCAGCCCCTTGCGCGGCCCCTGGCTCACCTCGGTGTTCGGCCTGGTGTTGCTGCCCGGGATCACGGTGGTGTTCGTGACCGGGCTGCTGTCCTACGCCGCCTACAACCCCGACCTCGCCGCGGTCAACGACCAGACCCCGGACAAGGGCTGGCTCGGCTTCTACCTCTTCTCCTGGCCGACCAGCCCCAGCTGGCTCTACCGGCTGAACCAGGGGGTCCACGTGACCCTCGGCATCGTGCTGGTCCCGGTGCTGCTGGCCAAGCTCTGGTCGGTCATCCCCAAGCTCTTCGCCTGGCCCCCGCTCCGCTCGCCGGCCCAGGCGGTCGAGCGCCTGTCGCTGCTGCTCCTGGTCGGCGGCGCGCTGTTCGAGTTCGCCACCGGCATCCTCAACATCCAGCTGCACTACATCTTTCCCGGCTCCTTCTACACCCTGCACTACTACGGTGCCTGGGTCTTCATCGGCGCCTTCGTCGTCCACGTGGTGTTCCGCGTCCCGGTCATGGTCCGGGCGCTGCGCAGCCGGCGCCTGCGCACCGAACTGCGCACCGGCGCCGCCGACACGCTGCCCGAGCCGCCCGACGACACCGGTCTGGTCTCCCCGCGCCCCGCCCCCGCGACCCTCTCCCGGCGCGGAGCCCTCGCGCTGGTCGGCGCGGGCTCCCTCGCGCTGTTCGCGGTGACGGTCGGTCAGAGCATCGGCGGATGGTGGCGCAGGACCGCGCTGCTCGCCCCGCACGGCCAGGAGCCCGGCGACGGCCCGAACGGTTTCCAGATCAACAAGACCGCCGCCGCCGTCGGCATCCGCCCCGCCGACATCGGCCCCGACTGGCGGCTGACCGTCCGTGGCCCCGGCCGCGAAACCGTCCTCACCCTGGACCAGCTGAGGAGCCTGCCGCAGACCACCGCGGCCCTGCCCATCGCCTGCGTCGAGGGATGGTCCACGCCCGACCAGGACTGGACCGGCGTCCGGCTGACCGAGCTGGCCGCGCTCGTCGGCCTGACCGACAGCCCACCGGACGTCTTCGTGGAATCCGTCGAACGCGGCGGGTCCTTCTCCTCCACCGTCCTGCGCGACAACCAGGTCCGCGACGCCCGCTCCCTGCTGGCCCTGCGCGTCAACGGAGCCGACCTCTCGCCCGACCACGGCTACCCGGCCCGGATCATCGTCCCCGCCAACCCCGGTGTCCACAACACCAAATGGGTCACCCGCCTCACCTTCGGAGCCACCGGATGAAGCGCCGCAGCGGCCTCCGCGAGCGCTACGGCGCATCCCCCCTGCACCTGCTCCTCCTCCTGTGTTCCTTCGCCCTGGCCCTGTACGCCGGGATCTGCCTCCTCAAGGGCGATCCGCTCGGCGTCGTGATCTGGTTCGTCGGGGCCGCGCTGCTCCACGACCTGGTCCTGCTGCCGCTCTACACGCTCACCGACCGGGCCGCCCAGGCCCTGACGGGTGTCCGCCAGGCTCCCGCGGGCGGTACGCACCGGATGCCGGCGGTCAACTACGTCCGCGTCCCCGCGTTCCTCTCGCTGCTGCTGCTGGTCGTCTGGTACCCGCTCGTCCTGCGTCGCGTCCCCGGGTACCGCTCCGCCACCGGCCTGGACCCGGACGTCTTCCTCGGGCGCTGGCTGCTGCTGACCGCGGCGTTCTTCGCCGTCTCGGCGCTCTGCCTGCTCGCCGCGACGGCCCGGCGGCGACGGTCGTACAAGCCCCGCCGCGGGCCCGCGGCGCGGGGACGTTCGTGATCCGTAAGGCATGGTGCCCCGGTTCCGGCCCGGTCCGTTCCTACAGTTGGCCGGGAGGCTGTTCCCGAGAAGAGAGGTGGACCGGGATGACGGTCGACCAGGACGTCCCGCCGAGCGCCGAGGTGGGCGTCATCGGTGGCTCCGGGCTCTACGAGCTGCTGGACGACGTGACCGAGGTACGGGTGGACACCCCGTACGGCGAACCGAGCGACGCGGTGTTCGTGGGAGAGGCGGCCGGCCGCCGGGTCGCGTTCCTGCCCCGGCACGGGCGCGGCCACCGGCTTCCCCCGCACCGGATCAACTACCGCGCCAACCTGTGGGCACTGCACACGCTGGGTGTGCGGCAGGTGGTCGCGCCGTGCGCGGTGGGCGGGCTGCGCCCGGAGTACGGGCCGGGCACGCTGCTGGTGCCCGACCAGTTCGCGGACCGGACCTCGGGGCGCCCGCAGACCTTCTACGACGGCCTGCCGCTGCCGCACGGCACGGTGCCGGAGGTGGTGCACGTGTCCATGGCCGACCCGTACTGCCCGGCGGGGCGGAAGGCGGCACTGGACGCCGCCCGGGAGGCGGCCTGGGAGCCCGTCGACGGCGGAACGCTGGTGGTGATCGAGGGCCCGCGCTTCTCCACCCGCGCCGAGTCCCGCTGGTTCACCGCCAACGGCTGGTCGGTGGTCGGCATGACGGGACATCCGGAGGCCGTCCTCGCCCGTGAACTCGGGCTCTGCTACGCCTCGCTGGCCCTGGTCACGGATCTCGACGCCGGGGTGGAGAGCGGCGCGGGCGTCACCCACGGCGAGGTGCTGAAGGAGTTCGCCCGCAACGTCGACCGGCTGCGCACCGTGCTGTTCAAGGCGGTGGAACGGCTGCCGCTGGTGCGCGAGTGCCCCTGCCCGCACGCCCTGGACGGTCTCACGACCGGTCTTCCGGGGGTCCCCGGCGTCTGACGCCCCATCCCGGCGAGGGAACGCCGGGGCCGCGAGGCTTCATCAGTGGGAGGTTGGACAGGATGATCGACCGTACAGTTCCGTCCTGCGCGCTCGCGCTCGCGGCCCTGGTCACCGCTCTGGCGCTGACCGTCACCGACGACGGCTCCGTGCCGCTCGCCGTCTGGTACCTCCTCGACACGGCCCTGTTCGCGGTCGCGGTGGTGCTGCTGCGCAGGGTGCGCGGTCGGCTGGTCGCGCCGCTGGTCCTGGCCGGCGCCGTGGCCGTCGCCGCCGTCGGGCTGCTGGCCCCACCCCGCACCAGTGACGACGCCTACCGCTACGTCTGGGACGGCCGGGTCCAGGCGGCCGGGATCTCGCCCTACGCCCACACCCCGGACGATCCGGCGCTGGCCCGGTTGCGTGACCCGGGGCTCTTCCCGGTCGGTGACGGCTGCACGGGCTGGGACGAGCGGCGCACCACGGCCGGGGACTGCACCCGGATCAACCGGCCGGCCGTGCACACCATCTATCCGCCGGTGGCACAGGTCTGGTTCGTCGTCCTGCACCCGTTCGGCAGCGGGGTCCGCGGGGTGCAGGCCGGCGGTGCGGTGCTGGCGGTGGCGACGACCGCCCTGCTGCTGAGAGTGGGGCGGGAGCGGTGGCGGGCCGCGTTGTGGGGGTGGTTCCCCGGCGTGGCCGTGTGGGCGGTCAACGACGCGCACGTGGACACGCTCGGAGCCCTGCTGACGGTCGCCGGGCTCGGCTGCGCGGTGCGCGGGAGGGCCGTGCGAGGGGGGCTCCTCCTGGGCGGCGCGGTCGCGACCAAGCTGCTGCCGGCCCTCGTCCTCCCCGGCGCGCTGTCGGGCCTGTCCGCCCGGCGCCCTTCCCGGAAGGACGTCCTGCTGGTCGGATCCGCGCTCGGCGCCTTCGCCCTGTCCTACCTGCCGTACGTCGTGGCCTCGGGCACCTCGGTCCTGGGCTACCTGCCGGGCTACCTGAAGGAGGAGGGCTACGAGCAGGGCCACATCGACCGGTTCGGGCTGCTGCGGCTGGTGCTGTCCGACCGCCTCGCGCCGTGGGCGGCGGCGTTCGTCCTGGCGGCCGTGGTGGTCCGGGTCCTCCGCCGGGGCGACCGGAGCCGGCCGTGGGCCGGCGCGCTCCTGGTGACGGGCACGGCGCTGCTGCTGGTCGCGCCCTCCTACCCCTGGTACGGGCTCCTGGTGGTCGCGCTGGTGGCGCTCGACGGCCGCTGGGAGTGGCTGGCCGTCCCGGCCGCCGGGCAGGCGCTCTACCTGGTGCAGGGCCCGGTGGCGCAGCAGTTCGCCTACGGCACGGCCCTGTGCGTCGTCCTCCTGGTCCCGCTGCTGCGCCAGCGCCGTACAGGGCGGGTCGCCGCCGTGGCGGGGGCCGGGAACTGACCGGCGGCCGAGCTAGGTGGCAGCGCCCCCGACGTTCCGGCGAACCCACTGGGCCAGGCGGGCGGGCGAGCCGAAGTTGTCGGGGTTGATCTCGTCGAGTTCGGCCGAGAAGCCGAACGCCTCCTCGATCCACACCACCACTTCCATGACGGCCGTGGAGTCCAGCACGTACGAGAGGTCCGTGTCCGCGGCGATGTCGTGACCCGGCCCCAGCTTCTCGGAGATGTGGCTGATGATCCGCTCTTCGATGGTGGTCATAGAGGTAGCTGCCTTCCATTCGATCACTGGTTCTCAGCGGGCGGGCGCGGTGCGGCGGCGCAGGGTGAGGAAGCGCCGGCCGTGGGAGGTCCATCGTTCCACTTCGACGAGCCCGGCGCCGTAGGCCCGTCGTACGGCCGCCCTGGCGCCGAGGCGTGCCCAGGCGAAGGGCGGGCCGAGCCGGCCGTCCGGGCCCTCGACCCGGACGGTGACGCGTTCGTCGACCTCGCGCGGCTCGACCTCCACCAGCAACAGCCCGTCCGGCGCGATGAGTTCGGCCGCACGCCGCAGCAGGGCCTCCGGGTTCCCGCCGATGCCGAGGTTGCCGTCCGCCAGCAGGGCCGCACCCCAGCGGCCCTCGGCGGGGAGCCGGTCGAACACCGACCGGCAGAGGGCCGCGCCGCCGAGGCCCAGGGTGCGGGCGACGGCCGCCGGGGTGACGTCGACGCCGAGGGCCGGGACGCCCACGGCGAGGAGCGCGGCGACGAGTCGGCCGGGTCCGCAGCCGAGGTCCACGACGGGCGCGGACAGGTGGAAGCAGCGCATCAGGAGGCTGTGGTCGCCGCCGGCGGCCGGTGCGCACCAGCGTTCGATGTCGAGCGGGATCCGGCGTCCGTCGTCGCCGCGCAGCCACAGCGGACCGCGTCCGGTGCGGACGGCGTCGGCGAACGGGTCGTCGATCCATGCCGTCGAGGTGCCGGTCAACCCGCCACCTCGGGGACGGTGCGGAACGAGCTCAGGCGGGCGGCGAACCGGCTCCGCGGCGCCTGGGAGGCGACCAGCAGGGCGTCCTCGACGGTGTCCACGTCGGTGGCTTCCGGCAGGGTGCGCACCGTCAGGCCGGCCGCCCCGAGCCGGTCGAGGAGCACCCGCCCCGTGTCCGGGGTCGACATCGGTACCCCGAGGAGGAGCCGGCGGGCGAGGTCCTCGGTCGGCCGGGCCAGGCCGAGGGCCCAGAAGCCGCCGTCGGTCGCGGGCCCGTACCAGGCGTCGGCCCCGGCCCGGCCCGCCGGGGAGAGCGGCTCGGCCAGGGTGGCCGCGCTGAGCTGCGGGGTGTCCATGCCGACCAGCAGCGCGGGCGCGTGCGGGGCCAGCCGGGCCGCGTGGCCGAAGGCCGCCGCCAGCCGGGCGTCCAGTCCGCCGCCGCCCTGCGGAAGCACCTGCCACCCGGGCGGCAGCCAGCGGCCCGGCTCGCCGTCCAGGACCAGCAGGCGCCGCCCGGCCGGCACGGTGGCCAGGGTGTGCAGGGTGTCGGAGAGCGCGGCCTCGGCCAGCGCCGCCGCCTGCTGGGGCGTGCAGGCCGGGGTGAGCCGGGTCTTCACCCGGCCCGGTACGGGCGACTTGGCGATGACCAGCAGGGTGGGCGGCGGGGCGGCGAGCACGGCCCGCATGTCCCGGATCGCCTGCCGGGTGCCGCGCACCGTGCCGGTGACCTTCGAACGGCCCGCGCGCGGCAGGTAGTCGACGGAGGTCTCGGTGATCCGCATGCCGGCGGCCGAGGCGGCGAGCACCATCTCCAGCGGGTATCCGGAGCGGCGGTCGCCCAGGCCGAGCGCCAGCAGGCGTTCCCGTCGGGCGGCCCGCATCGGGCCCAGGTCGTGCAGCGGGGCGCCGGTGCGGGCCCGCAGCCGGCGGGCCAGCACGGTGTTGGCGAGCCGTGCGTGCACGGGCCAGGCGCCCGTGCTCACCGGCCGGCGGCGGCCGAGGACGAGGTCAGCCGTGCCGTCGGTCACCGGAGCGGTGACCCGGGGCAGTTGGGCGGGGTCGAGCGAGCCGTCGCAGTCCAGGAAGCAGACCAGCTCGGCGGTGGCGGCGAGGAGCCCGGCGTGGCAGGCGGCGCCGAACCCGCGCCGGGACTCCTCGACCACGGTCGCTCCGAGCGATCGGGCGAGTTCGGCCGAGCCGTCCCGCGAGCCGTTGTCCACGACGATGGCCCGCCAGCCGGGCGGGATGCGCCCGAGCACCCAGGGCAGCGCCTCGGCCTCGTCGAGGCAGGGCAGGACGACATCGACACCGGACGAACGAGGGGTAGCGGAGGTCACGTCGGCCACGCTAAGGGCGTGTCGGCCCGGGACGGCGGTGCCGCAGCCTTACGGAAGCCGAACGTCGCGCCGACGGCCCACCGGGGAGCCGTCGGGGCCCGCACCGGTGTGCGGACCGGTGTGCGGACGGGGCCCAGGATCTTACGGAGGTCGAACGGGGGGACGGCGGCGGCTTCCGCACCGGCGCCCGGCGCCTATTCTCGGCGGGGTGAACGAGCCCTCCGCCAACGTGTCCTCCGCCATCGCCGGGCCGTCGGCCGTCGGCCGCATCCTGGTGATCGACGACGACCCGACCGTGGCCGAGGTCGTCGCCGGCTACCTCACCCGGGCCGGCCACCACGTCGACCACGCCGCCGACGGTCCGCGGGGGCTCGCCCTCGCCCGGGCCCACCAGCCGGACCTCGTGGTCCTGGACCTGATGCTCCCGGGCATCGACGGCCTGGAGGTGCTGCGGCGGCTGCGCGGCCAGGCCGCCGGCGGGGAGCTGCCGGTCGTGCTGCTCACCGCCAGGAGTGACGAGGCCGACCGCGTCCTCGGCCTGGAGCTGGGCGCCGACGACTACGTCACCAAGCCGTTCAGTCCACGCGAACTCGTCCTGCGGGTCCAGTCGGTGCTGCGGCGCTCGCGCGTGGCGGCACCCGCGACGGGCGCCCCGGCCGGGCCCGTCCGCTCCGGGGACATCACCGTCGACGGGCCGGCCCGTCGCGCTCACCGTTCCGGGAGGGAACTGTCCCTGACCGCACGGGAGTTCGACCTGCTGGCCTTCCTCCTGCGGTTCCCCGGGACGGTGTTCTCCCGTCAGGAGCTGATGGCCCGCGTCTGGGGCTGGGACTTCGGCGACCTCTCCACCGTCACCGTCCACGTGCGGCGCCTGCGCGAGAAGATCGAGGACGATCCCGCCGCCCCCCGGATGATCAGCACGGTGTGGGGCGTCGGCTACCGCTACGACCCGATGCCCGGTGCCGGGGAGGACCGCGGGTGAAGGACCTGCTGCTGATCGCCCTGTTCGCCGCGCTCGGTGCCGGCGGAGCGGGCCTGCTCGGCTGGCCGGCCGTCCGGCTGCTGCGCAGGCGCTCGATGGCGCTCTCGCTGTTCTGCGTCGCCGTCGTCACCGTGCTCGCGGTCGTCTCCGGCACCTTCGCCGTCGCGCAGGCCATGTTCCTCTCCGCCCACGACCTCGGTGTCGTGATAACGGTGCTCGCCATGGCCGCCGTCGTGTCCCTGGGCACCGCCGCCCTGCTGGGCCGACAGGTGGTCGCCGGCAGTCGGGCCCTGACGGCCGCCGCCCGGACCGTCGGCAGCGACACCGGCTTCACCGCGCCCGTCCACCCGCTGGGCCGCGAACTGGCCCAGCTGAGCGAGGAACTGTCCGCCACCAGCGCCCGGCTCGCCGAATCCCGGGGCCGCGAACAGGCCCTCGAACAGTCCCGGCGGGAGCTGGTCGCCTGGATCTCCCACGACCTGCGCACCCCGCTGGCCGGGCTGCGGGCGATGGCCGAGGCGCTGGAGGACGGCGTCGCCGAGGAGCCGGACCGCTACCTCCGGCGGATCCGCACCGAGGTCGAGCGGCTCACCGGGATGGTGGACGACCTCTTCGAACTC
This sequence comes from Kitasatospora sp. NPDC001261, assembly GCF_042896795.1. NCBI lineage: Bacteria > Bacillati > Actinomycetota > Actinomycetes > Kitasatosporales > Streptomycetaceae > Kitasatospora > Kitasatospora sp. NPDC001261. The sequence goes on along the minus strand of NZ_JBIAXP010000025.1, from coordinate 88,995 downwards.
TCCCGCATCCAGGCCGGAACGCTCGCCCTCTCGCTCTCCCGGGTCTCCGTCTACGACCTGGTCGACGACGCGCTGGCCGGTGCCCACGCGCTGGCCCGGCAGCGCGGCGTCCGGCTCGAAGGCCGGCAGGTGGAGCCCGAACCGGTCGAGGTGGACAGCCGCGAGATCACCCGGGTCCTGGGCAACCTGCTGGTCAACGCGATCCGCTCGACCCCTCAGGACGGCGTGGTCACGGTCTCCGCGCGGCGGGAGGCGGACGAGGTGCTGCTCTCGGTCACCGACGGCTGCGGGGGCATCCCCGCCCAGGACCTGACCCGGGTCTTCGAGACCGGCTGGCGTGGCACCGCGGCCCGCACGCCCAGGCCGGCCGATCCCGGCGGGCGGTCCGACCGGCCCGAGGCCGGCGGCAGCGGTGCCGGCCTGGGCCTCGCCATCGTCCGCGGCATCGTCGAGGCCCACGCCGGGCGGGCCCGCGTCCACAACGTGGCGGGCGGCTGCTGCTTCGAGATCGCCCTGCCGTCCGCCCGGAGCTGACCTCAGACCCGCAGCGGTGCGGCGGCGAACTCCGCCATGCCCCGGTCGAACGGGACGCGCGGCAGCCAGGCCAGTTCGGCGCGCAGCCGGTTCGAGTCGGCGGTGACGTGCCGTACGTCGCCGAGCCGGTACTCGCCGGTCACCGTCGGCGCCGGACCGCCGTGGGCCGCGGCCAGCGCGGCCGCCATCTCACCGATGGTGCGCACCTCGCCGCTGCCCACGTTGTACGCCCGGACGCTGCCCGGCGGCCGGTCGCCCACGGCCGTCAGCGCCGCGAGGTTGGCGGCGGCGACGTCCTCGACGTGGACGAAGTCCCGGCGCTGGCGGCCGTCCTCGAAGACCCGGGGCGCCTCGCCGCGGGCGAGGGCCGAGCGGAACAGCGACGCCACCCCCGCGTACGGGGTGTCGCGCGGCATCCCGGGGCCGTACACGTTGTGGTAACGCAGCGTCAGTACTGTTCCGCCGCAGGCGCGTGCCCAGGCGGCGGAGAGGTGTTCCTGCGCGAGCTTGGTCACCGCGTAGACGCTGCGCGGGTCGGCGGGTGCGCTCTCCGTGACCAGGCCCGGCCGCAGGGGAGCGCCGCAGACCGGGCACGGCGGCTCGAACCGTCCGGCGTCCAGGTCGGCGGGCCGCCGCGGCCCCGGTGCCACCTTGCCGTGCTCCGCACAGTGGTAACGCCCTTCCCCGTAGACCACCATGGATCCGGCCAGGACCAGCCGTCGGACGCCGGACCGCGCCATCGCGGCGAGGACCACCGCCGTGCCGAGGTCGTTGCAGCCGACGTAGTGCGGTGCGTCCTGGAGGTCCAGTCCCAGGCCGACCATCGCCGCCTGGTGGCAGACCGCGTCCACCCCGGCGAGCGCCTCCTCGACGGTCTCCGCGTCCCGGACGTCCCCGCGCCGGAAGTCGACACCCGCGGGCAGCGCGGGCGGGTTTCCGGTCGGATGGACCGCGGGCAGCAGGGCGTCCAGGACGCGCACGTGATGGCCGGCCGCGACCAGGGCGCGCACCACGGACGCGCCGATGAAGCCGGCACCGCCGGTGACCAGGATTCTCATGCCGCCGACGCTAGCGTCCGACCGGGCCCGCGGCCGGTCGACACGGGGCGGCGTCACGGACCGGTAAGACGCGCACTCCCGGGCCCGCCGAAGGCGAGGACGCCGTCCTCGATCGGGTCGGACAGCAGGACCTTCCGGTCGTGGTGGTAGTCCATCACCATCCGCCAGGGGAACTCGCGCCCCTGGCGCGGCATGACGTCCTTCGCCCGCCGGATGTAGCCCGAGGTCAGCTCGTCGACCACGCCCTCGTCGGTCGCGTTGGCCGCGTGGTCGACGGGCACGGCGACGGTGCGGCCGGTGGCGTCCAGGTGCCTGAGCAGGCGCACCAGGTAGGCGGCGGCGAGGTCGACCTTCAGGGTCCACGAGGCGTTGGTGTAGCCGAAGACCCAGGCCAGGTTGGGGATGCCCTCGAGCATGACGCTCTTGTAGGTGCAGACGTCGTGCAGGTCGCGCGGTTCGCCGTCGACGCTGATCGTGGCGCCGCCGAAGGCCTGGAGGTTCAGGCCGGTGGCGGTGACGACGACGTCCGCGGCGAGTTCCCGGCCGGAGGCGAGCCGGATGCCGGTGGGGGTGAAGGTCTCGACGGTGTCGGTGACGACGTCGGCGCGGCCCTCCCGGAGCACCCGGAAGAGGTCGCCGTCGGGGACGGCGCACAGCCGCTCGTCCCACGGGTCGTAGGACGGGCTGAAGTGGGTCATGTCGATGCGCGGGCCGACCGCCCGGCGCACCCCGGCCAGCAGCATCCTGCGCGTCGCGCGGGGGAAGCGCCGGGCGGTCCGGAAGAGGGCGCGCTGCAGGCCGATGTTGCGTCGGCGGGTCATCCTGGCGACCAGCGGGCCGGGCAGGAACCGCTGCTGCCAGGCGGTGATCCGGTCGACCGAGGGCACCGAGAAGACGTACGAGGGCGAGCGCTGGAGCATCGTCACATGGGCCGCCCTGTCGGCCAGCGCCGGGACGAGCGTGACGGCGGTCGCGCCGCTGCCGATCACGACGACCCGCTTCCCGGTGTGGTCGAAGTCCCGCGGCCAGTGCTGCGGGTGGATCCGCACGCCCTCGAACCGCTCGGCGCCGGGGAACTCGGGCAGGTGGCCCCGGTCGTAGTCGTAGTAGCCGGTGCAGGTGACGAGGAAGGAGCAGACCCAGGTCTCCCGTTCGCCGGTCGCCTCGCGCAGCGCGGTCACCGTCCACCGCTGGTGCTCGCTCGACCAGTCGGCGGCCAGCACCCGCAATCCGTGGTGGATCGCCTTGTCGACGCCGTACTCGCGGGCGGTGGCGGTCACGTAGTCGCGGATCGACTCGCCGTCGGCGAGCACCCTGGTCCCGTTCCAGGGGCGGAACCGGTAGCCGAAGGAGAACATGTCGGAGTCCGAGCGGATGCCCGGGTAGCGGAACAGGTCCCAGGTGCCGCCGATGCCGGCCCGGCGCTCCAGGATCGCGAAGTCACGGCCGGGGAGCTCCCGGCGCAGGCGGCAGGCGACGCCGATGCCGGCGACTCCGGCGCCGATGACGAGGATGTCGGTGCGGTGTGTGGTCATGGGTCCACTGTCGTGGTTCGCGGGGCGGCCGTACCGTCTTTTCCCGACAAGCTTTCGGCATTGCGCGACAGGGGCGGGCGACGGGCAGTCCCATCCGGGCCACCTCGGTCCGTCGCCGGCTCCGCGACCTGCGCGCAGGACGGTTCCACCGGCGGCGGCCCGGGCCGTGTGAGTGGCCCGGGCCGTGTGGGCGGTCCGTTTCGGTTCGAACGGCGGCGGTGCGGCGAGGGGTCCCGCCGGCGGGTGGGACCCCTGCGGGTAAGTCAGTCGGTTGCCTCCGCCGTCGGCCGGACGGCGATCGCGTCGATCTCGAAGAGCATCCCGGGCAGGGCGAGCGAGGCGACCCCGCTGAGTGTCTGCGCGGGCAGCCGGTCGCCCCAGGCCCCGGCGAGGGCTTTGCCGAGGACGGCGAGCTTCTGCGGGTCGTGGTCGACGATGTACGAGCCGAGCCGGACCACGTGCTCGAAGCCGAGGCCGACTCCGGCGAGCGCGGTGCGCAGGTTGGCGAGGGCGAGTTCCACCTGGGCGGCGAAGTCGCCGGGCACGACCTGGCCGTGGGCGTCGGAGGCGTACTGGCCGCCGATGAACACCGGTTCGCCGGGTGCGGAGGCGGCGTGGCTGTAGCCGAACGGCGTGGGGTCGTGCAGGCCGGGCGGGTTGGTGATGGTGCGGGTGTCGGTCACGGGTTTCCTCTCCTGGTGTCGGGCCGGGCTCGGTGCCGGGCGGTCTACGGCTGGGACCGGGCCGCTTCGTCCCGGGCGTCGCGCCAACTCGGCGACTCCAGGAAGTGGTTGTCGAAGAGGTCCTGCTTGGCGAGCAGTTCCTCGACCGTCGCCTCGCCCGCGCGGATCCGCTCCAGCAGGCGGAAGTAGTCGAAGCGTTCCACGCCGGGGGTGATCACTATCAGCAGGTCCGCCCCGGAGTCCGGCGCGGCCGCGAAGGCGTGCGGCAGGTGGGGCGGTACCACCACGAGGTCACCGCTGCGGGCGGTGACCACCTCGTTCCCGACCAGCACCTGGGCCGAGCCGTCGACGACGAAGAACAGCTCCGAGGAGCCCCCGTGGTAGTGCGGGGTGGCGCCGTCCTTGCCGCGCCCCAGCGTGACGCGCAGGGTGCTCAGGGCGCCGCCGGTGGCGCTGGAGTCCGCCAGCAGCCGCCCCTGGCCGCCGAGCATCGAGACGGTCTCGGCTTCGTCGCCCCGCACGACCACGGCTTCCGGTCCGATCAACGTCATTGGTCTCTCCCCACGGTGAGCACTCCGATAGTTCCTCGGCTGATAGTACTACGTCTAACTATCTCCCATCGAATAACATTCCCCCATGGATCACGTGGACGTCATGCTCGACCAGTGGAGCCGGGAGCGCCCGGACCTCGACCTGGCGGCGGTCGGCACCGTCGGCCGCCTCGGCCGCTTCGCGCTGCTCGCCGGCCGGGTCGTCGAAGAGGTGTTCAAGCAACACGGCCTCCAGCGCGGCGAGTTCGACGTTCTCGCCACCCTGCGCCGCTCCGGCGCGCCGTACGAACTGATGCCCTCCGAACTCGCCGCGCTGCTGCTGATGTCGCGGGCCGGCATGACCAGCCGGATCGACCGGCTGGAATCGGCGGGCCTGGTGGAACGCCGCACCGACCCGGCGGACCGGCGCAGCGTCCGCATTGCCCTCACCGCGGCCGGACGCGCCCTCGTGGACGCCGCCTTCACCGACCACGCCGCCAACGAGACCGCGCTGCTCGCCGCCCTCTCGGGCGAGGAACGGGCCACCCTGGACGGGCTCCTGCGCAAACTGCTCGCCGGCGTCGAGGGCACGGAGACCCCGGCACCCTGACGCCCCCCCCGCCCGACGCCCCCGCCCGAGGTCCAACCACCCGAGGTCCAGCCACCCGCGACCGCTCCGGAACGCCGTCGGCCGCCGTACAAGGGGAGCGCGTACGGCGGCCGACACCCGGTGCGGTGTGCCTGCCGCAGCTCCTGCGGCTGATGCGCCCGGAGACCCTGTGCCACGAGTAGCGGCGCGGGACCGGATCCGGTCGCGGGGCCGGAACTGGTGAAACCGGCGGGCCGTACCCGTTCCTGACACCGGGTCGGCCCGTGTCGGCTCTCATCAGCCGATCCAGCTGGGAGCCGCCGGCGCACGCTGCCGCGCGCCGGCCGTCAGCCGATCGGTCCGAGGAGAAAGTTGCCCGGCGCGGTGGGGTCGTCGCTGAGGTAGAACTCGATGATCGCCTCGCGGAACTCGTCGAGGCTGATCACCCCGTTCCCGTCCCGGTCCAGCCGTGGGAACGCCTGCTCGGAGTGCACGCGGGGCACGCCCAGCTGCTCGTACATGTGGACGTACTCCTCCTTGCTGAGGACGCCGTCGCCGTTGGTGTCGTAGGCGTTCAGCAGGGCGTCGGCGATCGCCAGCACCGTGCCCTCGAAGTGCGCGGGCGTGGTCACGTCGGCCTTCATGACGGTGAGGAACTCCTGGCGCGAGACCTGTCCGTCGCCGTCGGTGTCCCCGTGCTCCAGCAGGAGGTCCCACCAGCGCGCGAAGGCGTCGTGCAGGGCCCGGATGGTGGCCTGGTCGTCCCTGGTCGCGGTCCGGGCGAACACGTCGGCGGTGCCGCGCAGGTCCTCCTGGGACAGCTGTCCGTCCCCGTTCAGGTCGAACCAGTCGAACAGGGTGTTGAACTTCTTGCTCTTCACGGCCGACGTCATGTGGTCCTCGATTCCCTGGCCGCGCGGGCGGCGTGCGGCGGCATGCGGCGAACGGTAGAAGGGGCGCTCCGGGGGACGCCCCCGCAACGCGGGGAAGCCACCGTCGCGGGTGACGGCGGGAGGGCGGCGGTGCGCCAGGTGGCTCAGCCCGGCCCGGTGAGGGCGTGGAGGGGGACCTCGACGCGCTGGTCGTGCTTGTCGACGAGCCAGCGGTCGATGTCCAACAGCCACCAGCGGTCGACCTCGACAGTGTAGAAGCGGCGGGGGCCCGAACCCCGGAAGTCGGATGCGGGCAGGAGCCATTCGCTCCGCACGGCGGGGTCGGGGAAGTTCAACTCGTAGTAGAGCCGGTGGTGTTCCGCCACGCCCTGGTCGTCGGTGGCGCGGCAGGTGCCGGTGAACTGGGCCCCGTCCAGGCCGAGTCCGGGCAGGCCGGTCAGGTAGAGCGAGCCCGCGACGCGGGGGTGGCAGCCGATGTTGCGGGAGTGCAGGGCGGTGCGCAGCGAGTAGTAGAGCAGCCGCAAGGGGGCGCCGGGAGCGCGCAGCGGCACGAAGTTGACGGTGGAGGCCCACGGTTCGGTGCCGTCGGTGGTGGCCAGGGTCATGAACCGGGCGTGGGTGAGCAGGTGCCCGCTGCGGCGCAGGAGTTCGTCGGTGCCGGTCACGGGGTGCGTCCCGGTGCGGGGGTGCGGTCGAAGCCGAGGGGGACCGGGGGGTCGCTGAGCAGGGTGGCGTCCAGCAGGGTCCACCAGCGCGTCTGTTCGGTGCGGCGGTGTTCCCAGGCCGGGTCGCGGCCGCGGTCGGCGACCTGGCGGCGGTAGCGGCCCCAGCCGGCTTCGTCGGCGAAGCTGACGGTGTGTTCGATGGTGTGGACGTGGGCGCCGACGGTGCGTACCGCCCACCGGGTGCGCAGGACGGTGTCGAGTCCGTCGTAGTACCAGGACTCGCGGGCGCGGACCCACTCCCAGAAGGCGTGCGGGTCCGTCTCCGCGTCCGGCGTGGGCTGGATCAGGTAGACCAGGTGCAGCACGGCGGGTCTCCTTCCGATGTCGGCGGCGGTCAGCCGGAGGCGGGAGCGTCGGGGCCGTCCTGGGCCCAGCCGTTCCACTCGGGTGCCAGGGCCCAGGGGCGGGCGGCGCACCGGCCGGTCCAGAGCCGGGCGGTGCGGGCGTTGTGCCGGGCCGCCGTCCGCCGGTCGCAGAACCGCCCGTGCAGGGGCAGGACGACGGCGGCGAGCGGGGAGAGCACGGCGCCCTGCCGGATCTTGATCTGCCAGGCGGAGACGGCCAGGCGGTAGCGGTGGAAGCCGCCGGCGGCCGCGTAGTCGACGGGGGCCTGGTAGCAGAGCACGAAGTACTCGCTCCGGGGCTGGGCGGCGCGGTAGTCGAAGCCGAAGTAGCGGCCGTAGAGCCGGTCGTGGTGGGTGTAGCAGACGTTCACGGCGACGGGGCGGCCGTCGCGGACGGCGAAGCAGCCGACGGCCCGGTCCAGCACGCCCGTCGTGGCCTGGGCCGCGAAGGAGCGGAGCATCCAGGCGGGGTCGGTGGTTCCACCGTGCCGGGCACGGGTCTGCGTCACCAGGGCCGCGGCCTGCCGGGCGACGTCCCCGTGGGCCAGGGGCCGCCATTCCACGGTCGTGCCGCCGCGCTCGCAGGTGCGGCGTTCGGCCCGGCGGTGGGTGCGGTCGGGCTGGCTCATCCGCGCCGACTGCTCGGCGTAGCCGCCGGCCGGGACGGCGACGTTGGCGTCCGCGTCGTGCAGCAGGACGACGGCCCGGGGGTGGATCCGGGTGAGCTCACGGGCGTCGCCGGCGGCCAGGTAGGGCAGGACCACGCCGTCGAGGCCGCGGTCGCGGGCCAGCCGGAGCGCCCCTTCCAGCAGGACTTCCAGGGCGCGGTCGCGGTCCTCGCCGCGGGTGCGGACCAGTTCGTTGTAGGTCGAGCGCCGGGCTCCCAGCCACAGCCATCGCGCGGACCGGGCGGCCGCCAGGTCCGGGAACAGCGTGGGCAGGTGGAACAGCCCGGGTTCGTCGTTCTCGCCGGGCCAGACGGACAGGGCGCCCAGCAGCCGGCCGCCGGAGGCGGCGGTGAGCGCGCCGGTGTCGCCGTGGGCGAGTTCGAGCGCGCGCACCCAGGCGCTGCTGTTGTAGAAGTTGTCCGGGCCGATCAGCCGGTCCCACCGCGCGGGGTCGACCGCCGCGGGGGACGGGGGGAATCCTGCCTCGATCGGGCCGGGGCGGCGGTGGTCCCGTGGTGTGGTCGCCATGGTGGTGTCTCTGGGATCGGGCTCCGGGGGTCGGGTTCTCCGGGATCAGGTCCTGGTGCAGCTGATGATCGCCGCGTGGGGGCAGGCGAGGTACGGCCGCCAGAAGTCCTCGCCGTGGCGGGCGGTTCCTTCCCCTGAGACCCGGAAGGCGGGCCAGGAGATCGAGGCGAAGCCCGTCTCGCGCAGGGCCCGTTCCAGGGTGGCCCGGCTCCAGTACCGTGCGGTGATCCGTTCGTCGTAGCGGCCGAAGCACAGTTCCAGCGTCACCCGCGAGGCGTCGTGGCGCGACTCGGTCTCCACCAGGCGCAGGCCGTAGCGCTCGTAGTAGGTGCGCTCGCCGTGGAAGTCCGGGTTCACCGGCAGGGTGACGAACCGGCCGCCCGGGCGCAGGGTCCGTGATGCCAGGGCGCACAGGGAGAGCAGTGCTCCGTAGTCCTCCGCGTACGGCAGGACGTACACGGCCAGGCACGCGTCGAAGGCGCCGTCCTCGACGAGGTCGCGGCGCTCGGTGTACTCGATGCCCAGCGGCTCGTCGCGTTCGGCCCGCCGCGCGACGTCGAGCATGCCGCCGGAGACGTCGTACCCGACCACCCGCGCCGCGCCGCGTCGCTTGAGCTCCCGGCTGTACAGGCCCGTACCGCACCCGATGTCCAGGACGCTGCGGCCGGTGACCGTGCCCAGTGCGGCGAACACGCTGAACGACTCCAGGTGTCGGCGCCAGGGCAGGAGGAACATCTCCTCGTACATGTCACCGAGGGTGTCGAACCGGTCCGCTCCGCCCATGCCTTCGATTGTCCGCCCGATCTCCGGGGCGTGCCCGGCCCGCTACCGCCGCGGGTCCCGAGACCGCCGCCGGCCGGGCTACCGCCCGCTCCCGGCCGTCGCCCGCCCGCGCAGGGAGACCCCGAAGCGGCTCCGGAGCCGGTGCACCTCCCACCACGCCACCGCGGTCACCGTCGCGGGCCCGCCGACCACGGCGGCCAGCTGGACGGCCGGCGGGCCGGGCGGCAGGCCGCCGAACACCAGCCCGATCAGGGCGAGTTCCCAGACCAGGACGCCGGTCAGGACGGGCGGGAACACCGGGTGCACCCGGTCCATGGTGAAGGCCGTGCGAACCACCGTCGGCGAGGCGAAGGCCACGAACATCAGCACCCAGATCGGCAACGCCAGGACCAGCAGGTTGAACAGCGGCCCGAGGAACAGCCCCTGGACCGACCGCTGCGCCTGACCGGCGAGCCACAGCAGCACCGGCACCGCCGCGCACGCGCCCAGGTACTGCGAAGCCATCAGGACCGCCGGCCGCACCTGGGCCCGCATGGCAGGGCGCGTGGCCGGCCCGGCGAGCCGGAACAGCACCCCGACCACCACGGGCGCGGTCACCAGCACCAGCAACGGGGTGACCGTCAGCCGGGTCTCGAACTGGTCGTCGAGCTGGTCCCAGTCGTCCGCCGTCCCGTACACGAGCAGCACCACGAGCGCCGCCCCGAGCGCCAGCCACCCCCGTATCCGCTGCACCCGCAGCACCACCTCGTCGGTGATCCCCCGGGGCCCGGGCACGATGAACACCCGTCGCGCCAGCCGCCGTGCCGACCTGGCCATCGGGTAGAGCGCCAGGAAGACCAGGAACGGCCACAGGCAGAACAGCAGCGGCACCAGGGCCCACCACCTGGCCACCCGCCGCGCGGGCGCCAGCAACTCCCGCAGGGTGGGCCACTCCTCGCCCCGGAACCGCTGCCACAGCGGGACTCCGGCCGGTCGCGGCCACTGGCGGGGATCCCGCGGGTAGGGGCTCCGTGGGAAAGAGCCCCGACCACCTACTTCAACGACCTGCGCGCCACCGCCGTCCTGCTGCGGCCAATGACCGCCACCCCGGACCAGAGCGACACCGCAGAGCCCCGGGGCGACGGACGCCTCCCGCAACACCCGGCCGACGCCGCCCGCACCCTCACCGCCGCCCACCGCCTCCTCGCCCTCGACACCGCTGAAGCCGAGTACAGGATCAGCGGCCTGCTGGCCGCCGTCCGCTGGTCACCCCACCGCTGGCAGTCCGTCCTCAACGGCACACGCGACGCCTCCCCGGCGATACGCCGCCTGGTGCACGAAGCCGACGGCCTTCCGCGACCCGCCCCGGCACCGCGCAGGCCGCAGCCCCCGATCCCGCCCACCCACCACGGGACCTTCAGCTGGCGCCACGTCCCCCAGCTCCTGCCCGCCCAGTGGATCCGGCAGCACTTCGACGTCCCCGCCGATCTCCACCACGTGCTCAGACGGGCCGTGCCCCTCCGCCTGGTCCAGATGACCGCCGGCGGATCGCAGAAACTCGCCGCCTCCCGCCTGGACCTGCCCTGGGCCACCGCTGGCTGGCTGCTGTTCGACGCCCGCCGCCGCCTCGCCACGGCAGGCGCCACCGACGAGGCCCAGGCTGGCCTGCGACGACTCGCCGCCCACCTCGACCATGACCCGAACCCGGTGGACTACCACTACCGCCGCGAGGCCCTCGCCCGCTGGACCCTCCCCCAGACCGACTGGAACCGCCTGGCCGAGCACCTGCCCGAGCGCACCTCCCGCCGCTTCGACGACGCCGTGCGCCGCGACATCGCCACCGTCCTGATCTGGGCGGACGTCACCCAGGGCCACCCCCACCGCGCCCCCGCTGTCCAGCGGGCCCGCGCCGCCTCCCACCCGGCCCGCAGCCCCCTGCAGACCGCGCTCTCGGAGCTCCTGTCCCAGCGGCGCGCGGGCCGGGCGTGGGACCTGCGGCCGATCGCCGATGCCCTCGACGCCTACGCACGCGACCTCGGCGACGCGATCCACCTGCTGCAGAGCAATGCACGCCTCGGATGCGGCCGCTTCCGGGGCCTCGTTCTCCCAGGTGGCGACGAGTTCGTCGACCGCAGCGGGTTGCGGCGGCCCGCGACATCGCCGCCCTCTCGACCACCATGACCGTCACCGGTCTGTCCCCCGACGGCGGTGCGCTCACCGCCGAGGCCTCCTGGGCGGGTACGTCGCCGGCCGCCGGCTCTTCGCGATCGACACCCCGCATCCCTCCCCCGGGACCCCGGCGACGCCGACAAGAGGGAGGCGACGAGAGTCTCCATGCCCGTTCGGGAGAACCTGGCCTGTTCAGCGCCCACCTGAACGTCACCGCGACTGTTCTATCGACAGGCTGCGGTGCCCGGCCGAGTGCCGGACACCGCAGCCTCCCTGGTTGCGACTCGGTCAGTCCTGCCCGCCCACGGCGACGGACCCGCTTGTATCCCCGTCCCAGATCACGTCCTTCGGCGACGAGAGACCTGTGCCCTCGATCGTGGCGGTGTCGTTCCAGGAGCCGCTCATGGTGATCTGCGGGCCGCGCGCCGCGTGGGCCGCCGCAGGTACGGCGAAGGCCAGGGAGAGTCCGGCGAGCACGGCAGCGGCAACGCTTCGACGTCGCATGATGTCCTCCAGGTGTCGAGGGGTTTCTAGCGGGTTACCGAGCCTGGCGGACGCGAGGTCACGCAGTGGCCGCCGGAATCATCCGACGGTGAACAGCTCGCGCGCATGTGGTGACACCAACAGCGCCCTCCCGACTGGGTCGGCCCACCGGCTCCGTGACGAGATGCCGCCTGGCTCCGGGAAGCCGGTCGTCGCGCTCACCCCGGTCCGCCTCGTCCTGGCGGATCCAGTTGCGCAGGGCCTCATGGTGAACCCCGAGTTCGCGGGCCATCTGACGGATCACGGGCTTCGGATCGGCCGACCGTCCACGGCAGGGCGATCCCCACGGCCGAGGCCCACGCAGCGAGAACATCCGCTCCCCACTTCAGGCGCCGGTGGACTGGTGTGCGTCGGTGGCCTCGTTCGGACGGTTCCCTGCGACGCGCGGTTACCCCCGAGCCAGCTGGGCTACAGGTAGACACGGAAGCACTCCTGTCCCTATCCACATCCGATCACGGAGCTGCCATGCAGAATCCCGCCTTCTCGAACAGAATCCCGTCCACCTACTTCGCGACCACTGGCATCGGCGACTCCGGCGAGGGGGAGCAAGTGCTGAACGTGCAGAACGTCTCCGGACACGATGTCACCATCCAGGCCGGCCAGACGTTCCAGGTCCCCCTGTACAACGGATCACCGGACGAGTAGCCGCATCCCGCGGGGGCCGCACACAGGACGCGGTCCCCGCAACCCCTGCACACAGCGCACGCCCCTGGAAACAGGGCCCGGTCCTTCCTGGCCGAGGCGGGGACTCAAGGTGCGGGTGCCGGTCAGGGCCGCAGCAGCGTCCCGCCGTACGGGGCGGGTCCTCGCGGCGAGCGGTCGGCACCACGGTGCCGGGCCCGGTGCCGGACAAGGCCCTCGCCGGGGACGCCACCGGGGACGATCGACCGGCGCCCCGGCGCCCGAATCCTCCACAACCCGGCGTGCTGGACACGGGCACTACGGTGAGCCGCATGGACATGCGGACGGCGATTGCGCGCTTGACGGAGGAAGCCGAGCAGCAGATCCACGAGCGGGTATGGGAACCGTCCGCAGGCGAGCGAGACCTCGCGATCCGGGTCGAGGGCGGACTGCGCGAGGCCATCGGCCCGGCAAACGTCCAAGAGGTCCTGCCGGAGCAGAACCGGCTGGAACACCTGCGCGAAGTCCTGGCGGTCATCGCCATCGCCCTCGCCGGCACCCACGGCCGCCTTGCCTGGTTCCTCTCCGGTGCCATCACCGCCCTCGAACCCGTCCTGCGCTGGCGCGCCCTACCCGCGGACGATCACGCTTTCGGCACCGTCCCCCCGGCCCCCGAGCAGTACACCGAAGCCGAAGACGCCGTGCGACGCCTCCAGGCCGCCCTCGCCCGTATCACCGCCGGCTGACACCCGGGCGAAGCGCGAGCCGTCCACACCTGGCCTGGACACCTCGCAGGCCCAGCCCCCGAACCGCTCCAGCCCCGACGCCGACAACCCCGTCCCCCCGCAGCCGGTGAGCCCGACGCCATCGTTCGACAGCTCCGCTCCCGTCGCGTCGCTCCAACGGCCCCGGAACACTTCGCCCGGGAGGGGGAAGTCTGCCGGGATCCGTTGTGCGTGCTGCCGGGGACCGTGTCGGCTGGCTTCCGACAGCTGCCGACCGGCACCTGGATACCACCCGGGCCGTGCGCATGCGCCCGGGCCCGCGAGAGGAGCACGACCGTGAAGACCATCAGGGCACTCGTGACAGCCGCCGTCACCCTCGTGGCGGCAGCGGGAATCTCCGTGGCCACGGCACCCAGTGCGGCCGCGGACGTTGATCAGGGCGACTGCAGCCTGTACCAGTCCGTCTACAGCAACCCCCAGTACGCCAGGGGGTCTTGCGCCTATGCGCCTACAAACCAGCGATGGCGCGTCGTGGCGTTCTGTTCAACGCTGGAAGACCACAAGTATGCCGTCGTCACCCCCTGGGCCTGGGGACAGGGGTACACCCATCACCACGGCGAGGGCGTACCTGTTGTCAACAGCCAGCAGGCAACATGCAACCCCGGTGACGCCCTGCTCGACGCGACCATCGAAACGGGCTGACCGCCCATCGGGGCACGCTCACGCACAGACGGATGCCGCCCGGTCCGGTGGGGCCGTACGACGGCCTCGGAAAGCAGCGGTCTCCCTGCCTCGCTCCAACGGCCCCGGAACAGTTCGCCCGGGAGGGGGAAGTCTGCCGGGATCCGTTGTGCGTGCTGCCGGGGACCATGTCGGCTGGCTTCCGATAACTGCCGACCGGCACCTGGATACCACCCGGGCCGTACACATGCCCGCCCGGGCCTTCGAAGGGAACACAACCGTGAAGACCATCAGGGCACTCGTGACAACCGCCGTCACCCTCGCTGCGGCCGCGGGAACCTCCCTGGCCGCAGCACCGGTCGCCCAAGCAGTGCCCGCGGACTGTAGCCTGCGCCAGGAGACCGGCCACAACCCCCAGTACGCCGAGGGGGCCTGCCTGTACGCTCCAACGACGCAGCGGTGGCGTGTCCTGGCGACCTGCGAAACGCTGGACGGCCGCTTCTACGGCGTCGCCAGCGCCTGGGCCTGGGGACAGGGGTACCCTCGCAACCACGGTGAGGGCGTACCTATTGCCAACACCAAGGAGGCATGGTGCAAACCCGGTGACGCTCTGTACGACGCGGGGATCGAACTGGGCTGACCGCCCACCAAGCACGAGTCTTCGGCAGGGTCCTCGATTCGGATACCCTGATGGCCGCCCGGGTCCTCCGCCTGGGTGGGCCACCGAGGCACGGACGCACCTGGCCGGGGTACCGCCTTCGCGGGGCGGGCAGAGACGGCACCCACATCGGCCCTGCCAAACGCGCTCCGGCTACGCGGTCGCAGGCCGCCTCCTGAGCGGAACCGTCACCCAGGCGGTCGGCGCCTCTGGGCGGCACGGCCGTGCGCGCCATAGCCTCGACACATGTCCGGCGCCCTCGCGCAGCGCGACACCGCTGGTCGGACGGGCCTCCTCCAGGAACTTCAACCCGGGCTCGCTCACGCCGGTGTAGATGCCCCGACGGTCGAACGGGCACATGAAGCGCGACAGCACCCCCGGTCCTCCAACCGGCTGACCAGGTGAATCGTGGCGCTCTGGCCGAGCACAACCGCGTCGGCCACCTGGTTCATGCCGCTGTGCCCCACGCCGACCTCGACGCGCTGCTCGCGGCCGTCCGGGACTGGGAGGAACAGCCCCCCGACACCGGCGCCGCCACGTTCCCCGCACTCGCCGACCACGCCCGCCGGGTCACCGGCCTCGCCACGGCCACGCCCCTCCAAGTCGACGCGGCGCTGCCCCTCGCGGCCGGGCGGATATCCCGCGAGGTCGCCGACGCGGCCGTGGCGGCGGCCGAACTGCTCCTGCGTCTCACCCCCTTCCCGGACGGGCCGCCGCACATCGCCGGCTACCGGCGCGCGTTCGAGGCCCGGTACGGCACCGACCGCGACGTGCCCCTCCTCGAACTCCTCGACCCCGTCGCCGGCCTCGGCACACCCTCCCCGTCCGCGGCGGGCGCACCCCTGGACACCACACGGGCCGACACCCTGCTCCGGCTCGCCACCGAGGCGCTCCACGACCACCTGACCGGCATCGACCTCGACCAGGACACCATCGACCGGATCGCCCTCGCGGACCCCGAGCCCCACCGGCTGCCCGCCTCGCTCGACCTCTACGCCATGGTCGCCGCCCCGTCGCCCACCGCCATCGACGCGGGCGACTTCCGGCTCGTGGTCGGCGCCAACACCGGCGCCGGAGCCGCCGGACGCAATCTCGGCCGCTTCGCGGGGGTACTGCCCGAAGCCGTACTCGTCCTCGCCGGGATCGCCGACGCCGAACAGGCCCTGGACCCCGAGCGCGTCCAGGCCGAACTGGTCTACCTGCCCGAGAAGACCCGCTCGGCCAACGTCGTCGTGCGCTCCGCCGTCCGCGACCACGAGATCGGCATCCGCACCAGCGCCGAGCCCGGGCCGACCCGCTGGATCCCCCTCGACGAACTCGCCGTCCGGGTCACCGACGGCAGGTTCGCGCTGATCTGGGACGACGGCACCGGCACCGTCCGGGAGATCGCCGTCTGCGCCGGACACATGCTCAACCACAGCCGGGCGCCGGCCGTCTGCCGCTTCCTCGCCGACCTGAGCCGCGACGGCACCGCCCTGCTCACCGGCTTCGACTGGGGACCGGCCCGCGGCTTCCCCTACCTGCCCCGCGTCACCCGCGGCCCGCTCGTCCTGCGCCCGGCCCAGTGGCGCCTCGACCACGCCCGGGGACAGGAGCTCACCGGGCACCCGGACGCGTTCCCGGCCGCGCTCGACGCCTGGCGCCGCCACTGGCGGGTGCCCCGCCACACCTACCTGACGAGCAGCGACGAGGCCGCCGACCACCGACTCCTCATCGACCTCGCCGCGCGCTCCCACACGGAGGAACTGCGCCGCGCCGTGAACCACCTGCGGCCCGGCGGCGCCGTCGTCCTCCAAGAAGCCCTCCCCGGCCTCGACGACGCCTGGGCCACCGGGCCCGACGGGCCCCACATCGTGGAACTCGTCGTCTCCATGACCCGCCGCGCCGCCGCCCCTCCCGCACGGCGGCCCCGGCCCGCCCACGCCCCGATCGGCCGCACGGAGCGAATGCGCCACCCCGGAAGCGACTGGACCTACGTCAAGCTCTACGGCGACCGGCAGGACGAGAACTCCCTGCTCGCCGACGGCGTCAGGGACCTCGTCCGCGCCACGGCGCACCACACGGACCGCCGCATATTCCTGCGCTACGCGGACCCCGACCCCCACCTGCGGCTGCGCCTGCGCGGCGACCCCGGCCGGCTCATCCCCGCACTCGGCGACTGGGCCGGAACCCTCCTGGCCGACGGACACCTCTCCCGGTTCGGCTTCGACGTCTACGACCGCGAGATCGAACGCTACGGCGGCCTCCCCGCCATGGACGCCACCGAGCAGCTCTACACCGCCGACAGCCTCGCCGTCCTCGACCTGCTGTCCCTCGGCCGTACCGGACAACTGCCGCTCGACGACACGGCGCTCGCCCTGCTCACCATCGACGACCTGCTGGCAGGCCTCGGCCTCGACGAACCGGACCGGCTGCGCTTCTACCGCCGGATCCACGACCGTTGGACCCACCGGCTGTGCTCCGCCGGCGCCCAGTACCGCACCCGCAAAGCGGAGTTCTGCGAACTGCTGCGCGGCCCGGCCCCGCCCGGCATCGACGCCGTCCTCGCCGAACGCCGCCGCGCCGCGCAGGACGTCGCCGCCCGGCTCGCCGACCTGGACCGCCACCGGCTGCTCGGCAAGCCGCTGCCCGACCTCTGCGACAGCTTCGTCCACCTGCACTGCAACCGCCTGCTCGGCCCGGACCGCACGACGGAACACACCATCCTGGAACTGCTCTTCCGGACGCGCCAGAGCCTGGCCGCGACGGCCCGCTGACACCCCGGTGGGTTTCCTCGGGACCACCGCGTGATCGATGTCCGTCAGGCCGGGGGAAGCTCAGTGAAAAGGAAGGGTTCAAGCATGGTTGACCGCGACGGCTACCTCGATGTCCGGTCCCGCAGTGCGTCCGTCCTCGACCTCGACGCGAAGCTGCCCGGCCAGGCCTTCAAGAAGGGCGCGGGGGAATCGTTGTTCTGCGAGTTCGACGCGGTCCTCACCCGGGAATTCCGGCCGGCACTCCGCGAGATGGCCCGGTGGCACGGCGACGACCGAATCGAACGCCTCGGCTCTCGTGCACCTGGCCGTGCCGCCGCACCCGCGGAACGCCGAGGACGACCCGTGGCGGCTGTGCGCCGTGCACAGCCCTGGCCCCCCGTTTCCGTGATCCGAATGGCCGCCTCCCGCACCACCGGACGGGCGATGGCGGCGCGCGGCCCCTCCCGAGGGCCCTTACGTTGAGGTCGAACGGCGCTCGGTCGCACCCGCCGCGACCATGCGCACAGACACGCGGCCATGCGCGGAGACAGTCGGCTCCCGGGGCCGAGGGAATCGGGGAACCGGGTGAGCGTGCCGGAAGAAGTCCTGGTGCCGGAAGGGGGCACCGCGGCGCCCTCGGGGTCGTCGGCCGGCGACAGCGCCGCCGGGCCGCTGCTGCCGACCCCGTCGCTGCCCAAGGGCGGTGGGGCGATCCGCGGGCTGGGCGAGAAGTTCACTGTCAACCCCGCGCGCGGCACCGGCTCGATGTCGGTCCCGCTCGCCCTCAGCCCCGGACGCTCCGGCAGCGGCCCCGGGCTGGCGCTGCGGTACGAATCGGGCGCCGGGAACGGCACGTTCGGCTTCGGCTTCGACATCGGGCTCCCCACGATCTCCCGCAAGACCGCCAAGGGCGTCCCCCGGTACGACGCCTCCGACGTGTACCTGCTCTCGGACGCCGAGGATCTCGTGCCGGTCCTGCTGGAGCAGCCGGACGGTTCCTGGTCGCCCGATGTCCGCGACGTGACCATCGACGGCGCCGCGTACCGGGTCGGCCGTTTCCGCCCGCGCTGCGACACCGCGTTCAGCCGCATCGAGCGCTGCGAACGCCTCGGCGTCGGCGAGGTGTTCTGGCGCACGCTCTCGCGCGACAACGTCACCAGCGTGTTCGGCCGCGACGCCGGCGCGCGCGTCGCCGACCCCGACGATCCCGGGCGGGTCTTCCAGTGGCTGCTGGAGGAGGTCCGCGACGACCGCGGAAACGTCACCACGTACACCTACAAGTCCGAGGACCTGGCCGGCGTCGACCCCTCCGCGCTGCACGAACGCCACCGCCTCGACGGGCCTCCGCCGGCCACGCGGTACCTGAAGAGCGTCCGCTATGGCAACCGGCAACCCGGATCGGCCGATCCGTCCTGCTTCCTGGTCGTCCTCGACTACGGCGAGCACGACCAGGCCCCGCTGGAGGTACGGCCCTGGCCGGTGCGCGAGGACGCCTTCTCCGACCACCGGGCCGGCTTCGAGCTGAGGACCCGCCGGCTGTGCCGACGGGTGATGATGTTCCACGACTTCCCCGAGGAGTTCGCCGGCGGCCCCAACCCGCGGCTGGTGGCCTCCACCGACCTGACCTTCGCGCCTGACGCCGTGGCCACCGAACTCGTGTCGGTGACCCACACCGGCTACGACTGGGATCCGACGCTCGGCGACTACCGCACCGCGGCCCTGCCCCCGCTGGAACTCGGCTGGACGACGGCCGAGCCGGACACCGAGGCCCGGCGGGTCGAGGCGGTTCCGGCACCGGAGGGCAGCGACGGGCCGTACTGGGTGGACCTCGACGGCGAGGGCCTTCCCGGCGCCCTGAACCGGCAGGCCGGGGCGTGGTGGTACCAGCGCAACCTCGGCGGCGGCCGGCTCGCCCCGCCCGAGCAGGTCGTGACGGCGCCCTCGCCGGGGACGGCGGCGCCCGGCGGCGAAGGACGGCTGCGACTGACCGACCTGACCGGCGACGGCCGCCTCAGCCTGGTCGACGCCGGCCCCGGAGGCCTCGGCTCGGCGCTGCGCGAGGACGGCGGCTGGTCGCCGTTCCGGCCCTTCCTCTCCACCCCCGTCCTGGACTTCGACGACCCGGGCCTGCGCCAGGTCGACCTCGACGGCGACGGGCTGCCCGACCTGCTGCTGGGCACCGGCGACGGCCTGGTGTGGAACCGCGGCGCGGGCCGCGACGGCTACGGCCCGCGGCAGCAGGTGACCCTGCCCTGGGACGAGACCCGCGCACCTCGGCTGACCTGGGTGGACACCACCCGGACGGTCTTCACGGCCGATATGACCGGCGACGGTCTGAGCGACATGGTGCGGATCCGCGACGGCGAGGTCTGCTACTGGCCGGCGCTGGGCCACGGCCGCTTCGGCGCCAAGGTCACCATGGACGGCGCCCCCGTCTTCGACTTCGCCGACACCTTCGACCCGCGCCGGGTGCGGCTGGCCGACATCGACGGCACCGGGCCGGCCGACCTCCTCTACCTGGGCCGCGACGACGTCCACTGGTGGCGCAACCTCGCGGGCAACGGCTTCGGCCCCAGACAGTCGCTCGGGGCGTTCCCGACCGTGGACGGGCTCGGCCGGGCCGACGTGGTGGACCTGCTCGGCACCGGCACCGCCTGCCTGGTCTGGTCCTCGCCCCTGGACCGCGGCCGGGTCGAGTACCTGGACCTGTCACGCGGCACCGACACCGGCCTGCCGGACGGCGATCCCCGCCTGGCCGGCTGGAAGCCGCACCTGTTGTGCGAGGCGCGCAACAACTTCGGTGCCCGCACCCGCGTCGAGTACGCCCCCTCCACCCGCTACTACCTCGCCGACCGCGCCTCCGCCGACCTGGCCGACCACTGGGTCACCAGCCTGCCCTTCCCCGTCCCGGTGGTGGCCCTCCACCGGATCACCGACGCCGTCTCGGCCGCCGACCACACCTGCGGTTACAGCTACCGGCACGGCTACTTCGACGGCGTGGAAAGGGAGTTCCGCGGCTTCGGCATGGTCGAGACCCGTGACGCCGAGACCTTCGCCGCGCCCGGCGGCGAACTCGACGTACCCCCTGTGCGCACCCGACGGTGGTTCCACACCGGGGCCTATGCCGACGTGCTGACCGGCCGCTGGAACGGGGACACGGCGGCGGACCCGCTGCCGCCCGTGACGTTCGACGGCGTGACCGGCGGCGAGGAGTACCGGCAGGCCCTGCGGGCGCTGACCGGTGCGCCGCTGCGCACCGAGATCTACGCCGACGACGGCACGCCGCAGGCCGTCCACCCCTACAGCGTCTCCGAGCAGTCCCACCGGGCCCGCCGCCTCCAGCCCGCCGCCGAGCCCGCCGTCCAGGGCACACCCGCGCCGCACCGGCCGTGGGCGGCGTGGGCGGCGTTCACCACCTACGAGGCCGAAGTGCTGCTCCGCCACTACGAGCGGGACCCGGCCGATCCCCGCGTGGCCCACTCGCTGACCCTGGACGTGGACGCCTACGGCTCGGTGACCTCCAGCGCCGCCGTCGACTACGCCCGCCGTACCCCCGCCGTGGCCGAACAGCAGGCCGTCCCGGTGACCTGGGTGAGGGCCACCATCGACAACACCGACACCGCGCAGGTGCTGCGGCTGGGCACACCGATCGAGGTCATCGCCCACGAGATCACCGGCCTGCCCGCCCCCGGCGGCCACCGGTACACCGCGGACCAGTTGCGCGCGGCCTTCGCCGCGGCCGTCGAGATCCCCTACGAGCAGCAGCCCGCGGCCCGGGTCGTCCAGCGGCGGTGCATCGAGCGCCAGCGCACCCGCTACTGGTCCGACGACCTCACCGCGCCCCTGCCGCTCGGCCTCACCGGCGCCCGCGCACTGCCCCACCAGTCCTACCGGCTCGCCTTCACACCCGGGCTGCTCACCGCCGCCTATGGCGGGCTCGTCGACGCCCCGCTGCTGACCGGCGAGGGCGGCTACGTCCTGGAGGACGGCCTGTGGTGGGCCCCCTCGGGCGTCCACGGCTACGGCGCGGACTTCCTGCTGCCCGTGTCGTACACCTCCCCGTTCGGCAACACCTCCACCATCGACTACGACAGCCACCGGCTGCTGACGACGGCGAGCAGGGCGTCGCGGACCGCGCCGTACGACACGCTCGTCACGACGGTCGACAACGACTACCGGGTGCTGGCGCCCCGGCAGATCACCGACCCCAACGGCAACCGCGGCCACTGCGCGTTCGACCCGCTCGGGCTGATCACCGCGACCTGGACCACCGGCAAGGCTGCCGGCACCGACGGCGACCCGGACGCCCTGCCCGGCACCGTCTACACCTACGGCCTGGACGCCTGGCAGACCCACGGGGGACCGGTCTGGGCGCACGTCGAGACACGGGAACGGCATGGCGACCCGGCGAGCCCCTGGCAGCGCAGCCGGGTCTACACCGACGGCCTCGGCCGCGTGGCGATGACCAAGTCGCAGGCTGAGCCCGGTCCGGCCCAGGCCCTGGGCGCCGACGGCCACGCGGTGCCCGTGGACACCGGCACCGCGCCGCGCTGGATCGGAAGCGGCCGCACCGTCTACAACAACAAGGCACTGCCGGTGGAGAGTTACGAACCCTACTTCTCCACGACCGTCGACTACGAGGACGCCGAGGTCCTGGTCAAGCAGGGCGTGACGGACATCCTGCGCTACGACCCGCTCGGCCGGCTGATCCGCACCGACCACCCCGACGGCACCTACGACACGACCGCGTTCACCCCGTGGGAGGAGACCCGCAGCGACCCCGGCGACACCGTCCTGACCAGCCGGTGGTACGCCGACCGACAGGCCGCCGGCACCCCGCCCGCCGAACAACGGGCCGCCCAGCTCGCCGCCGCCTACGCGAACACCCCGGCCGTCGCCGTCCTCGACACCCTCGGCCGCACCGTGCGCACCCGCGAGGACAACGGCCCCGACGGGGTGTACGAGACCGTTGCCGTCCTCGACGTCGAGGGCAACACCCTCGCCGTGACCGACGCGCGGGGCGTGCGCGCGGTGGACCAGACGCACGACCTGCTCAACCGGGTGCTGCGCACGGCCGCCGCGGACTCCGGCGAGCGGCGACGGCTCACCGACTGCTCCGGCGTCCCGCTCCGCGCCTGGGACGCGGTGGGCACGACCGTGCGTTACACCTACGACCCGCTGCGCCGCCCCGCCGAGACCTGGGTGCTGGCCGCCGGCGCGAGCACCGAACGGCTCGCCGACCTCACCGTGCACGGCGAGTCGCACCCCCAGGCCGTCAGCCTCAACCTGCTCGGGCGGGTGTACCGGCACTACGACGAGGGCGGCCTGGACCAGGCCGGAGCCTTCGACTTCAAGGGCAACCTGCTCTCCACCTCCCGCACCCCCGCCAAGGCCGAGACCCCGCCGGACTGGTCACCGCTGCACGGCCGGCCGCTCGCCGACCTCGACGCCCTGGCCGCGCCCCTGCTGGACACCACCGACGTCCTCACCTCCGCGACCGCCTACGACGCGCTCAACCGGCCGGTCCTGCAGACCCTCCCCGACGGGACCCGCGTCGCGCCCCGCTACGGCGAGGGCGGACTCCTCGCCGCCGTCGACGCCTTCCCGGGCACGGCGACCGCCGCCACCCCGATCGTGACCGACGTCGAACACGACGCCCACCGCCGGCGGCGGCTGATCGGCTACGCGGACGGCATCGTCACCACGTACACGTACGACCCGATCTCCTCGAACCTCACCGGCCTGCGCACGCTCACCGGCGGCGGGTCGCCCACCGCGCTCCAGGACCTCGGCTACACCTACGACGCCGCCGGGAACCTGGTCGAGGTGACCGACGCCGCCCAGCAGACCGTCTTCTTCGACGGCAACGTCGCCGCCCCGGTCACCCGCTACACCTACGATCCCGTCTACCGGCTGCGCTCGGCGACCGGCCGCGAACACGCGAGCCTGGGCGTCCAGCCCGACAGCACCGAGCCCGCGTACGCGCCGCTCCCGCACCCCAACGACGCGCAGGCGCTGCGCACCTACCGTCAGGACTACACCTACGACCCGGCCGGCAATCCCCTGACCCTGGTGCACAGCGCCGGGCCCAACGGCAGCTTCACCCGCCGCTACACCAACGACACCGCGTCCGACCGGTTGCTCTTCCATACCAGGCCCGGCGACCCGGCCGGCAGCGCCGGCTCCGCGGCCTTCCGCTACGACGCGAACGGCCGGACGACCGGCATGGCCCACCTGCCGGGCGCACTGGAGTGGAACCATGCCGACGAACTGCGGTCGGTGGACCTCGGGGGCGGCGGCCGGGCGTCCTACCTGTACGACGCGACGGGGCGGCGCGTGCGCAAGACCGTGACCCGGATCGGCGGGCTCCAGGAGGAGCGGACCTACGTCGGCGGGTACGAGGTCTTCCGCCGCCGGCGCGGCGGGGCCGTCGTCTTCGAACGGACCACCGTGCACATCGGCGACGGCGAGGGCCGGATCGCGCTGGTCGAGACGGTGACCGTCGACACCGACGATCCGGGCTCGGACCGCTCGCCGGCGGTCCGTCTGCAGTTCAACAACCGCCTCGGCTCCAGCCTGCTGGAGACGGACACCACCGGCCGGGTCATCTCGTACGAGGAGTACCACCCCTACGGCACGACCTCGCTGTGGCTGGCGGCGGGTGCGGCGCAGGTCAGCGTCAAGCGCTACCGCTACAACGGCAAGGAGAAGGACGACGAGACCGGCCTGTACTACTACGGCGCCCGCTACTACGCCTGCTGGCTGGGCCGCTGGATCAGCACCGACCCCGGTGGCTTCACCGACGGCCTGAACCTGTACGCGTACGTCTCCGGCGACCCGGTGAACTTCGCCGACCCGACCGGGCGGGCGGGGAGCGGCCGGGGGAAGGAGTTCATCTACGACCTGCGGATGCGCACCACCCCGCTCGACGCGGAGACCCGCCAGATCATCGAGAGGCTCCACCCCGGCCAGCCCATCGATCCGCGCTGGGGGCAGGACGCCTGGAAGACGCCGAAGGAGATCCTCGAACACCACCGCACCATGCTCAAGCGCCACGGCGACAAGTTGTACAAGTGGCGCAATCCGGGCGGAGGCCGGGGCGGCATGGGCAAGGGCGCCCCGCGGGTCCGTAGCGCCGTCCACGTCGAGCACCCCTACAACATGAAGTTCGCCACGCACGGCGACGCCGGCAGCGGCTACTGGGGCAATGCCTCCGACAACTACGCCAAGGAACACGTCTACCGGCGCTGGCAGGCCGCACGGTCCTCGGCCCAGGCCACCGCGCAGGCCCCTGCCCAGGCCCCGGCGCAGGCTCCCGCCGCTCAACCGCCGGAAAGGGTGCGGGTGGGCGTCGAGGAGCCGCGGGTCCGCGTCGACGCCGAACCGCGGATCCGGGTCGATACCGAGCCGCGCATCCGCGTGGCTCCCGTCGAGAGCGCGGCCGAACACGCCGCGGAACGCGCCGCCGAACACGCCCTGGAGGAGGCCGGAGAGGGCGCCCTGAAGCGGATCGGCGAGCAGGCGCTCAAGAAGAGCGCCCTGCTCGTGCCCGGCGTGGGCATCGCGCTCGGCATCGGGATGGGCCTGGAGGACCTGCGCGAAGGCGACTACTTCGGCGCCCTGCTGGACTTCGGCGGTGCCATCCCGGGTCCGGTCGGTGAGGCGTTCGGCATCGCCGGGATCGTGTACTCGATCGGCAAGGCCGTCGTTCAGGGCGCGGCCGAGCAGCCCCCGGCAGGGCCCACACCCGGACCCGCGCCGACGCCCGAGCCCGTGCCCGAGGCGCCGCCGGCGCCGCCGGTCGCGCCCCCGCCCCCGCGGCCGCCCGTGCGGCCCGCACCCAAGGCCGCCCCGGCCGCGCCGCCGGTCGAGCCGGAACCGCAGCAGACGTTCGATCCGAGTCTGCCCATGGTCTAGCGGCACCCCCGCTCGGCACGTTCGCCCTTCCTACGTCCGCGCACCACACAGATCAGTTTGGGGAGTCATGTCCACCGTTGTCCGTGGGACCGCCGCCGCGGCGGCCGGGTCGCGGCTCGGCCGGCGGGCCGCCGTCGTGACGGGGCCGCCGCAGAGCACCGAGTCCACGATCCTCGGGCCGTCGTCCACCGACCACCGGGGCCCCCACCGGGCGACCCGTGAGCCCGGGCGGGGCTTCGGCCCGCCCGGGGAGTGGGTGGTGGACGACGGTGGTGCCGTCCTCGCGTTCCCACCCGACCTGCCGACCGGGCCGAAAGGCCCCGCCGCACCCGGACCGGCCGCCGCAGGCGGGGCGGCCACGGGCGCGGGAGGCGAGGGCGGACAGGGCGGCGGCCCTGGCTACGGCGGCCGGGGCTACGGCGGACACGGGCCCGGCGACGGGCACGGCCCGTCCGTCGCTGACGACCTCACGGTGTCCGGGCAGGTCACCTGGCCGGAGGGAGCCCCCGTCGTCAACGCGGTGATCCGAGCCGTGGACCGGGACCTGCGCACCGAGCAGCCGCTCGGACCGTTCGCCCCCGGCTTCCCGAACGAGACGCGCACGGACGCGGCGGGCATGTACACCATCCACTACAACCGGACGCAGTTCGCCCGGGTCGAGCTGGGATCGGCGGACCTGATCGTCCGGGTCCGCGACGCGGCCGGCGTGGTGGTCGCGGCCTCGCCGACCATGTTCAACGCACCACCGCAGGCCGTGATCAACCTGGTGGTGACCGGGCCGATGGCCGGGCAGCCCTCCGAGTGGGACCGGCTGGCCGCGGTCGTCGAGCAGCTCGTCGACAATCCGAGCCCGGCCGGCCTCGGCCAACTGCGCATGTCCGACCTGGAGTTCCTCCTCGGGGAGACCGGTGCGGCCGCCGACCGGCTCACCGCGCTGATCCAGGCGGCGGGGCTGGTGACCGACGCCGTCGCCGCGGGCGTCACCGGGATCCCGCCCGAGGCGTTCTACGGCCTGATCCGCGAGAAGCTGCCCGCCGACTGGCCGGGCCTCGCCGGGCACCCGGCCGCCGACTTCGCCGCCGCCCTGCAGAAGGCCGTCAACGAGGGCATCGCCCCGTCGGCACTCGCCGCACAGGCCGCCCACCTCGGCGACCTCATCGCCCAGGCGGCGGCCCATGCGCGGTCCACGACGACCGGCCAGGCGGCGAAGCTGGCCGACCCCGCCGTCCGGTACGCCGACACCCGGCACGCCGGCGGCGAGCCGATCGTCGACGCCCGCCTCGACGCCGCGCTCGCCGGGGCCGTCACCGCCCTGGTGAACGGCGCGGGCACGCCGTCCGACGCCCTGGAGACCGCACTGGCGTCGGCGCTGTCCTCCGCACGCTGGCAGGACTACGCCGGCGTGACCGTCGCGGCCGTGGCGGGCGCCGTGCTCGCCGGGATCGCCGCCTCTCCCGCGCTCACCGCCGAAGCCACCGCCCTGGCACGGACGATCGCGGCCCAGCCCGCCCCAGGCACCAGCGCCGTCACCGTCTCCGACCTCCTCCACCTGGACGCGCCGGTGCGGGACAACCCGCTGCTGCTCGGCGACGTACGGCAGGGCATCGTGGTCGAACTCGCCGGTCTCGCGGGGCTGTCGCAGACCGCGACCGGCGCCGCGGCCGCCCAGAGCACGGGACTGTTCGACGCGCAGGACAACACGCTGGACGCGCTGCGCTCCTCCGGTGCGATCACCGACGCCGAGGCCGCCTCGCTGAGCGGCATCCTCGACCTCGGCCGGCTCACCGACCACCACACCGGCCTGCTGCACACCCTGGTGAGCCAGGGCGCCACCGCTCCGCTCACCCTGGCCGGCTGGGACGCCGCGCGCTGGACCCAGGTGATCACCGCCACGCCGGGGCCCCTCCCGCCGGGCACCACCCCGGACGCCTACGCCCGGAACCTGGTCGCCAACCTCGAACACACCCATCCCACCCAGGCGCTGGCGGCCCGGCTGGCCCCCGGCGACGACCACCTGACCGCGGTGTACCAGAACAACCCGGGCCTGGACCTGCGCCGGCTGGACCTGGCCACCGGCGCGGGGGCCGCGGGGCTGAACTGGACCGGAGTCCCGGAGGCCGACCGGCCCGCCGTCCTGGGAAGGCTCTCCGCCCACCAGCGGCTGCTGACGATCGGGCACGACACCGCGACCCGTGCCGCCCTCGCCCGGGCCGGCTTCGACTCCGCCCTGCGGATCGCCGCCCACACCGAGGCCTCCTTCATCGCGAAGGTCACTGCCACCCTCAGCCCGCACGGACCGGGCGGCGCGACCTCCGCAGGCGGCCCGCACAGCCTGGGCGGCACGACCACCGGCGGCGGGGGCCTGGACGTCGGCACCGCCCGGATGGTCTACGCCCGCGTCCAGGACGTCGTCCTGAACGTCGCGCAGGCGTACGGCTCGGCCCGGGACGTCCTCAACGGGCCGTTCGCCGGGCTGCCGGTCTCACCGGTCACCCCGACCTTCGTCAACGACCTGCTGCGGATCACCGGCCTCACCGGACTGTTCGGTTCCCAGGACTACTGCACGTGCGGCGACTGCCAGTCCGTGCTCAGCCCCGCCGCGTACTTCACCGACCTGATGTACTTCACCGAACAGCACGTCTCCCAGCCGTACTTCACCGGCCCCGGCCTGAGCACCCACCCGCTGTACCTGCGCAACCGCCGTGCGGACCTGTGGAAGCTCCGGCTCACGTGCGACAACACCAACACCCTGGTGCCGTACCTGTCGATCGTCGACCAGGTGATGGAGGACTGGATCCAGGCGCACGTGCTGACCGCGACCCAGCCGGACGTCTACGCCGTGCTCAGCGATCCGGCGCAGAAATTCTCCTGCCAGGTACCCTTCAGCCTGCCCTTCGCCGAACTCGGCCTGTACCTGGGCTACTTCGGCCTCGCCGCGGCCGACGTTCAGCAGGTGCTCCAGTTGCCGGACGCGACGGTCAGGCGCGCCCGCACGGGCCTGTCGCCCGACGAGGCCACCGTCGTCGCGACCCCCGACCCCGCCGGGATCATCCAGCGGCTGGGCGGTCCGGCGACGCTTAACCTGCTGCCGGTCACCGACTTCGTACGCCGCCTGGCCATCTCCCGCGACGACCTGACCACCGTGCTGGCTGCGCGCTCCGACCCCGACCTCGCGCAGATCACCGTCGTCAAGCTGAGCGGCGGCGCCGGCGAGATCCAGAACTTCCCCGAGGCGCTGCAGAACCTGACCGCCGACCGCGCCGACCGCATCCACCGCCGTATCCGGCTCGCTCGGCCGCTGCCGTGGACCCTGGACGAGCTGGACCTGGTCCTGCTGTCGGCCCAGCAGGCCGCACTGGTCGGCGGCGACGTGAGCGAGGCGGCGACCGAGCTCGTCGGCCGGCTGCTCGCCCTGCAGGGCGCGTTCGGCCCGTCTGTGCAGCAACTGTGCGCGCTCGTCACCGACATGCCGGTCTCCACGGCCTTCCCGAACACCCCGACCGCACCCGGCGCCCGGCTGCTGTACGAGACGGTGTTCGACCTGCGCGGCATCTTCGGCCCCGCCGACCCAGCGCTCCCGCTCAACCCGACGGTCGGCTACTACCACTACTCGCTGGACACCACGCTCGGTACGAACCCGCCGGTCATCGACCCCAAGACACCGCTGCTGCTGGCCGGGCTCGGCATCAGCGAGACGGACCTGCTGCTGCTGTTCGCGCTGCTGAAGAACGAGCTGCCCTTCGACGCCACCGGGCACACCACCCTCAACCGGCACAGCCTGTCGCTGCTGTACCGGCACGTGCTCGTCGCCCGCTCGCTCGGGTACACCGTGCCCGACCTGATCACGGCGCTGGGCCTGGTCCTCCCACCGCCGGCCACGGCCGAGCTGAACTCGCTGGACCGGATCGAGCAACTGCTGGCCTTCCACCGCTGGCAGGCCGGCTCGCCCCTCACGATCTCCCAACTCGCACTCGTCCTCACCGGTGTGACCGGCAAGACCGTCGGATACCTCAACAACCCGGCCACCGCCGCCGCGCTGGTGCACGGCATCCAGGTCTCCGGCACGCAGCCCAGGCTCGACGCGCTGCGCAACAGGCTCGCCACGAACTTCAACGTCGGCTCCGCGCGGCTCGCCACGATGCTGGTCTGGGCGGCGCACGACATCGCCGCAGCGGACATCCAGGCGGCACTGGACGCGCCGTTCACCGGGACGGTGCCGGACAATCCGGCCCTGCTGCTCCCCCTGCTGGACCTGCTGCACCAGCTGGAGCGGGTGGCGCTGCTGTTCGGCACGGTGGGGCTGCAGGACGCGGGCATCGCCTACCTCACGGCGAACCGGCACGTCCTGGGCATCGCCGACCTCAAGGCCCTGACCCTGCGCGACGTACAGGCGGTGGCCGCCTACGGCGCGCAGGTCGCCGCGGCGACCGCGGTGACGCAGGCCGTCGACGCCGAGACCGTCGTGCAGCAACTCCTCAGCTCCTACGACGCCGGCGGCACCTTCGGCCCGGCCGACCGCGCCCGGCTCGCCGCCACGCACCAGGTGGACCAGAGCCTGATCGACTCCATCGTCGCGGCTACGAGCCTGCCGCCCGTCGCGATCGACGCCCTCACCCGCCTCGACCAGGTGTTCGCCCTGTGCCGCACCCTCGGAGTGAACGCGTACTCGCTGCACAAGCTCGGCCAGGACACCGGCTACCCGGTACTGCGGGACGCCGCCGCGGTGGCCGCCGGCGCCATCGCGGCGCAGTACAAGGACGACACCGCGCGCGACGCGGCGCTGGAGCCGTACCAGGACCGCGTCAACACCCTCAAGCGCGACGCCCTGTGCGGGTTCCTCGTCGACGGCCAGCCGCAACTGAACTTCCACGACCACAACGAGATCTACGACTACTTCCTGCTCGACGTGGACATGAGCGGATGCGCCAGGACCTCCCGGGTCGTGTCGGCGATCTCCAGCGTGCAGCTCTACCTCCAGCGCTGCCTGACCGGCCTGGAGAAGTCCGACCCCGCAGGCTCCGCGACTCTCGTCGACGTGCCACCATCGGCGGTGCCGGCCCAGCAGTGGGCGTGGCGCAGGAACTTCCGGGTCTGGCAGGCAAACCGCAAGGTGTTCCTCTACCCCGAGGCGTACATCGACCCGGACCTGCGGGACGACAAGACGCCCATCTTCACCGACCTCGAAGCCGATCTGTTGCAGAAGCCCATCACCAAGGACACCGGCGAGGAGGCCTTCCAGCGCTACCTGACCCGGCTGGCGGAGGTCGCGGGCCTGCGGATCTGTGGCAGCTACTACGACGACGACCAGGCGACGTACTACTTCTTCGGCCGCACCCAGTCCGACCCTGCGGTCTTCCACTACCGCACGTGGAACACCTCGACGTGGACACCGTGGAAGCGCGTCGACCTGCCCATCGAGGGGAAGTGGGTCTCGGCGACCCGGTTCCAGGGCAAGCTCTACCTGTTCTGGGCGAGCATCGTCACCACCGAGCACACCAGCTTCAGCGGCGGCGGCTCCCACGACGAGCCGTCCACCGTCAAGGTCGGCCTGGTCTACTCCGCGCAGAAGCCGGACGGCACCTGGCTCGCGCCGCAGAAACTGGACTGGCTCTACCCGATCGGCGAGCCGAACCAGGTCTGGTGGTGGGAGTCCTTCGTCGCCGACGACATGCCCGGGGACAAGACCGCCAACACGCCGTACCCCGTGATCAGCGGCGACGCCATCATCCTGCGCTACATGAACCGGTTTCTCGACCAGGGCGCCGACCGGGTTCACGACCGCCAACTGAACCTGTTCCACAACCAGTTGCACACCCCCGACCGTTGGGTGCCCGGCACGCCGACCGGACACGCCATGGGGCTGTACTGGACCTTCGGCTCACCCGTGGGCTGGCTGGGGGTGTGGCAGTCCTCCGACACCGACCCGGCCGGCTTCGACCTGCTGCGGGAGATGTTCCACACCGATCCCGGAGCGGGCGGGTCGTCGCCGGACTTCGTCACCACCGGCTTCCCCGTACCGGACTACAACGTCTACTTCGAGCACGGCAAACCGGACTTCGTCTCCCCGATCCAGGCGGTCAACAACGGATTCCCCGAATCCGTCCTGGCCGTCCCCGTCCACAACCAGCAGTACCTGATCCACGACCGCCACTACCTGGACTTCCCCCGCTTCTCGCACTTCGTCTCGGCACTGCTGCCCATCATCACGGAGGCCGCCGCGGGACCGGCGATCACGGCGGGCACCGCAGGACCGGCGAAGGAGGCGCCCGCACTCCCCGCCGCGGCGCTCGTTCCCGGGCGGTCGCACTCGGCGCCGCTGACCTTCAACCTGGCGTCCCTGAGGCTGCCCCGGGCGCTGACCTCCCTGCCCCTCCAGCCCCTGCGGTGGTGGTGGAACCCGCGCCAGCTCATCCGGCTGACCACCTCGATCGTTGGCGACCTGCTGCGGATCAACGCAGACCACGGCGTGGAGGGCCTGCTGGCCCTGCACTCGGAGTACTTCTGGGGGCTCGAGTACGGCGTCGGCTTCTCGATCACCGCGCCCTGGGCCCTGCTGACGCCCGACGACGACCCCGCCCACGTCGACATCAGGAACAGCGCCGCCTACGGCACCTACTACCAGGAGCTGTTCCTGCACCTGCCGTGGATGATGGCCCACCAGCTCAACGCGGCCGGGCGGTACGAGGAGGCCATGTGGTGGTACCAGCGGCTGTTCGACCCGACGAGCTCCGACACCGACGCCGACCGCAACTGGCGGTACGTGGGTTTCAGGGGTCTGACCGTGCCCTCGCTCCAGGACGTCCTCACCGATTCGGCAGCCCTGGACGCGTACAAGAACGATCCCTTCAACCCCTTCGCCATCGCCCGTCTGCGTCCGGTCGCCTTCCAGAAAGCGGTCGTCATGGGCTTCGTCGACAACCTCATCGACTGGGGCGACTCACTGTTCGCGCAGGACACCACCGAGTCGATCAACGAGGCCACGATGCTGTACGTGCTGGCCTCGGAGATCCTCGGGCCGCGCCCGGTCCAGCTCGGCGAGTGCCCGGTGGTACCGGCCGAGCAGCTGACGTACGACGCGATCGGGCCGCAGATGAGCAACGTGTCCGACTTCCTGGTCACCCTGGAGAACTGGGTCTACCAGACCAGCCTGAGCCAGGGCGACATCATCGACACGAGCGGCACCCACGCGCACGCGCACACCCCCACCGCGACGGCCACGGCGACCGGCCTGCCCGTCACCACCGGCCTCCAACTGCTGTCGTACGGCGATGCCGCCGACCTCAGCCAGCGCAACACCGACCTGGCGCAGCTGTGGAGCGGCGACACCCTGGCCTACGACCTGCTGCCGGCCTTCGAGGTCGTCAACCAGACCACGCTGGTCTTCTGCGTGCCGCCGGACGACGTGCTGGCCGGTTACTGGGACCGTGTGGAGGACCGGCTGAACAAGATCCGCAACTGCATGAACCTCAGCGGGGTGCGCCGGCAACTCGCGCTGTTCGCCCCGCCGGTCAACCCCTTGGACCTGGTCCGCGCCCGGGCCGCTGGCCTGAGCATCGAGGAGGCGGTCGCCTCGGTCCAGGCACCCGCCGCCCCCGCGTACCGCTTCGGCTCAGTGATCGAGCGCGCCCGGCAGTCCGCGCAGACCGTCACGGCGTTCGGCGCGAGCCTGCTGTCGGCACTGGAGAAGAAGGACGCCGAGGAGCTGACCCTGCTGCGGTCGGTGCACGAACGCACCCTGTTGCGCATGGTGGAGGACGTGAAGACCGGCCAGGTCCAGGAGGCGCAGCACCAGCTCCAGGCCCTGGAGGAGCAGAAGGCCCTCGTCCAGGCCAGGATCGACTACTACCAGGGGCTGATCGGCTCCGGACTGACCGGCTGGGAGAAACTGGAGGCCGACTCGCGCACCGCCGCGGCCGTGGTGCGCGGCGGCGAGTCCGCGCTGTACGCGATGTCCGCGATCTCCTTCCTGTTCCCCAACGTCGGCAGCCCGTTCGCCATGACCTACGGCGGCCGCGAGATCGGAAACAGCGTGGCCCAGGCGGCGCAGACCCTCGGCTCGCTCGGCGCCACCGCGGAGGCCGTCGCGTCGGCCGCCGCGACCGGCGCCGGGTTCGACCGCCGCTACCAGGAGTGGGGGCAGCAACTCACCCTCGCCGAACAGGAACTGAGGCAGGTCGAGCAGCAGCGCCTGGCCGCCGAGGCGCACGCCGGGTACGCCCAGCGGGAGCTGGACGTCCACCAGAAGCAGATGGACCAGGCGGACGAGCTCGACGCGTTCTACCGCGGCAAGTTCAGCGGCCTGGGGCTGTACACCTACCAGGCCCGTACGCTGACCCGGCTGCACCGGCAGGCGTACGACGTCGCGTACGGCCTCGCGGCCGCAGCCCAGCAGGCGTACGCCTTCGAGATGGGCGACACGACTTCCTTCATCGCCCCCGACAACTGGGAGAGCGGCATCGCCGGCCTGCTCAGCGGTGAGCGGCTGGATCTCCAGCTCCGGCAGCTGGAGGAGGCCTACATGGCCAGGAACACCCGCCGCCTGGAGGTCAGCCAGTTCTTCCCGCTGACGGTGGTCGACCCCACGGCACTGGTCGCGCTGCGGGATACCGGCGAGTGCACCTTCACGCTGCCGGAGCTGTTGTTCGACGTGGTCTACCCCGGCCAGTACAAGCGGCTGATCAAGTCGGTGCGGCTGACGATCCCTGGCGTCACCGGGCCCTACACCAACGTCGCCGCGAAGCTCTCCCTCGTCGCCAGCGAGGTGCGCACCGCGCCCGATCCCGCGCCCGGCGCCCTGGTGACGCTCCCGGTCCAGCCGAACATCGCCTCCGCCATCGCTACCAGCACCGGTCTGAACGATGCCGGACTGTTCGAGCTGAACTTCCGCGACGAGCGCTACCTGCCGTTCGAGGGCTCGGGGGCGGTCGAGAGCGTGTGGAAGCTCGAACTCCCCACACAACTGAGGGCGTTCGACTACGACACCATCTCCGACGTGGTCCTGCAGCTCAGCTACACGGCGCTCGACGACGGTGCGTTCCGGGCGACGGTCGAGAGCCGCGTCGTCGGCGAACTCACCCAGTACGCGACATCCACGGGCCTGCTGCGCCTGTTCAGCCTGCGCCACGACTTCCCGGCCGCCTGGCAGCAGGTGACCGCCGCGGCGGGCGGCGGCGCGGGGACCGTCACGACCTCCTTCGAGGTGACCGCGCAGCACTTCCCCTACTTCCTGTCCGCGCGGACGCTCAGCCTGGCCGCCGCGACCGTCGTGCTCCAGCCCGTCGGCACCGGCCCGGTCGACGCCTCCGGCCTGAGCCTGACGCTCAACGGCACGACGGGCTCCGCGTGGCACGTCCCGCCGGGCACCCACCTGACCACCTCCGACATCGCCGTCTCCGGTCCCGCCGTCGGCACCTGGACCCTGGCCGTGGCCGGCCCCGGGATCGACCCGGCGAAGGTGGCGGACGTCCTGCTGCTGGTCCGCTACAGCGCGGCCTGACCGCGTGCCCCGGGCCGCCGGTGGCCGGCGGCCCGGGGCCGGGGGCTGGAGGGCGCTGCGAACCCGGCGGTGGGTGTGTGGCACCTGTGACCGCTCTGACCCCGTGCTCGTCCATCACCACCGTCATCTGCTCCCCGGCCCCAGGGAATCCCCGCGAGCGCGAGGAGCCCGGTGCGGGAGGCCCGGCTGAAGGTCGACCAGGACCGGCATCGTGGCGATGCCGTAGCAGAACCTTCCGGGGCCCGCGGGGACGAGGTCGACGTGGTCCACGCCGTCGGGGCGGTTGACCAGCCGGTACTGCCACGGCCGGCCGGTCCGCCCCCGGCCAGGTCGAGGGCGCGGGCCGGGAAGTCCCGGCCGAGCGGCAGGACGTCGGCGTCGGTGAGGTACAGGACCGGCGCCCTGGCGTGGGCCGCCGCCGTGTTTCGCAGCAGGCCGGGGGGCCGGTCCGCGGGGTCGGCCGGCACGAGGCGGACGGCCCGGTCGGTGTCGACGTCCTCGGCCACTGTCACGTCCGGGTTCCCGGAGATCGCGACGACGACCTCGCAGGGGATGCTCTGGCGCAGCCACGCGCGGCTTGCCTCGGCCAGGGTGTGGCGGCCCTCGTGGTCTCCGTAGAGGGGGATGAGGACGCTGACGTCGACGGGCATGTGGTGCTCCTTCAGGGTTGGCGCGCAGGTGGTGCTCGATCACGTCGGCGGCCGCCCCGACTCCGCCCGAGGTCCGGATCTCCCGGTGCATGGCGGCCAGGTTCGAGGCCATGGCCCGGTCGGTGGAGACACGTCCGTGTCCGCCCCGTCCCGCAAGGCCGGCAGCAGACAGATCCTCGTGGCCTCCGTCGGCAACATCGTGGAGTGGTACGACTGGCACGTCTGCACGTTCCTGGCCACGTACATCGCGGCCGCGGTCCTCCCGAAGGGATCGGGCAACTCCCTGCTGCCGCTCCTGTCGACGTTCGCCGTCTTCGCGGTCGGCTTCTTCGCCCGCCCCCTGGGCAGCCTCCTGCTCGGTGCGGTCGCCGACCGCCGGGGCCGGGGACGCCGGGGGCCGGTCGCGGAACGACGGCCGGCCGTCGGCGGTGCGGGCCTCCGCTGCTGGCGTCTCGCCCGGGCGGCTCGGGGTGCGGACAGTGATCCGGAGCGTCGCTCCCCACATCGCCGTCGCCGGACGGGCCGGGAGCCGGGTGGTCAGGAGGCGCAGAGGGGTGTGCGGCGGGGCCGCCGGGCCCTGCGGGTCGTCACGCGGCCCGGACCCCTGACGCGTCGCGGGTCGTCACGCGGCCCGGACCGCGGCGAGCGGGGAGAGCGCCGCGTACTCCAGGGGCGCGGAGGGGTCGATCGAGAGGTTCATCGGGGACGGGGCCGCGCCCGAGCGGACCAGCAGGTCGCCGATGGCCGCGATCATTGCGCCGTTGTCGGTGCACAGCCGCAGCGGCGGCACCCGCAGGGTGATCCCGGCGGCAGCGCAGCGCTGTTCGGTCAGCGCGCGGATGCGGGAGTTGGCGGCGACGCCGCCGACCACGACGAGGGTGCCGATCCCGTGGTCGGTGCAGGCTCGGACGGCCTTGCGGGTGAGGGTGTCCGCGATGGCCTCCTGTAGCGCCGCGGCCGCGTCCGGGACGTGCGGCTCGCCGCCGGCGGCCCGTTGGGCCTCGACCCAGCGGGCGGCGGCGGTCTTGAGGCCGGAGAAGGAGAAGGCGTACGGGGGATCGTTGGGCCCGCTGAGCGGGCGGGGCAGGCGCACCGCGTTCGGGTTGCCCTCGCGGGCGGCGTGGTCAATGGCGGGCCCGCCGGGGTAGGGCAGGCCGAGGATCCGGGCGACCTTGTCGAAGCACTCGCCGGCGGCGTCGTCCAGGGTGTCGCCGAGGTGGACGATCGGGTCGCGGGCGAGGTCACGCACCAGCAGCAGGGAGGTGTGCCCGCCGGAGACGATCAGGACGACGCACGGGTTCGGCAGCGGCTCGCCCTCCAGGGCGGCCGCCGCGACGTGCCCGGCGAGGTGGTGGACGCCGTAGAGGGGCACGCCGAGCGAGAAGGCGTAGCTCTTGGCCGCCGCGACCCCGACCTGGAGCGGACCGGAGAGGCCCGGCCCGGCGGTGACCGCGACGGCGCCGACGTCGGCGAGGGTGAGCCCGGCCCGGTCGAGGGCCTCGCGGACCACGGGCGCCATCGCGTGGACGTGGGCGCGGGCGGCGATCTCCGGCACGACCCCGCCGTACCGGGCGTGCTCGTCCATGCTCGACGCGACCGCCTGCCCGAGCAGGACCCCGTCCCGGACGAGACCGGCACCGGTCTCGTCGCACGAGGACTCGATCCCCAGCACCACTGGCGAGGCCGGCATCGCACCCACTCCTTATTGCTTCTCGATATGCAACTGCAACTATTGTGCAATAAGGCACGGGAAGGGGGTCCGGCGGGGTCCGGCTTCCCGGACGGTGCGGCCCGCGGTGCTCGGGGCGGGCCGGAACAGCCAGCTCTCGGTCTGCTGCACGATGCCGATGCCGGTGAAGCAGTGGACGGTGAAGTCCGGGTTCGGTGCGGAGACGGGTGCCGGCACCGGATCGTCGGTGACGGCCGCGGTGGCGGCCGCCGGAAGGAGGACGGTTGCGGCGGCGAACGGCAGCGGCGGCGACGGCCTGATCGGTGGGACCTACCCGGCGTAATGAGCGGCACTCCATCGGATGCACCATCCTGATGGCGCTGCGCACGACGCGGGGCCGGGCAGTCCTTCGGCCCCGCGCACTGCCCGGGTTCTACTGCTGCGTGTTGAGTGGGTCCAGCAGCAACCGGGCCTCGCGTCGCAGGTGTTCGAGCGGCTGAGTCAGTGCGGCCCCATGGTGGTTGACCGCCTCGGTGAGCGCTGCGATCTGACCACCGACCGGGCTGGTGCCCCCCGAAGCCGTCTTCAGCACCTTCGCAGCCTGGCTCGAGGTTATCGGCTTGCCGGTGGTGATGAAGGCCCGCAGCTCTTGGGCGGCGGAGAGGGCCCACCGCGGACCGTCGGCGGCAGTTGCCGGTGCCAACTTGGGGAGAGGAGCCGGCCGGAGCGGGCTGCGGTCGTAGACGTGCAGCTCCGGACCAGCCTGCTTGCAGAGACGTTCCGCTGTTGCCCGGGTCGCGTCCGGCACCGTGTCGACTGCTGCGAGCAGGTGCACATCCGCGCCGAGCTTGCGACTCAGGGCGACGTCGCGCTCGAGTCGCGCGTCCGTGAACTGCAACGCCGAGGTCATGACTTCGCCTGCGAGGACCTGTTCGTCCCAGATCCCGAAGATGTCCACCTCCTCCGGGGTCCGACGCTTCTCCCGCAGCGTCTATGCTCGTCGACCGTGCTCGTTCGATTACGGCGGGCCATGGAGCTTCTTGGGGGGGAGCAGCCGATGTCCGACTCGGTCGGGTACACCGTCCAACCCGACGCGCTGGACCACGTGACCACGGGACTCAACAACGTCGCAACCGACCTGGCCTCGGCCAACCAGGCCTACACCGCGCAGAAGCCCTACCAGTCCGCCGACTTCGGCGAGTTCGGTGTGGACCGGGCGTGGGCGGGCTTCGACACCAACTGGAGCCAGGAACTGCACGTCACCCAGCACGCCGTGGCGCAACTGGTCCAGAAGATGTCGGCCACCAGCGCCAACTACCGCGCCGCGGAAACAACGGCCGCCGCATCGCTGACCCCGGCGCAGACCCGATGAGCAAGGTCGCGGACCTGCAGAAGGCACAGCAGTCCATCACGCACCCCGGTTCCGGCTTCTTCATCGGCGCCGCGATTCTCGGCGCGATCGGCAAGGCCCTGGCCGTGGCCGGGCTGATCACCATGCGGCGCCGGGTCCGGGAAGAGGGCAGCTGATGCGCCGAACCGTCATCACCAGCGTGGCGGCGCTCCTGGTCGGCGCCCTGCTGCTCGTCTCCCACCTCGCCGGCTGGTGGTCCGGCTCCGGCCCGGCCGGCACCACGGTCGCCTCCACCCCCCGACCGGAGGTGGAGGTGCCCCTCCCCGAGAAGGCGTCGAACGCCACCTCTCCGTATCCGACCAGCACGGTGACCCTGACGGTCGGACAGCGGCTCGGCGTCAGAACGACCGGGGGCGCCCTGCAGAAGAAGTGGTACCTCTACTCGGCGGGCGACGGCAGCGTGCTGCGGCCCGGCAAGGACTTCGTCATCAGCCCCTGCCCCACGGACCCGCCGATGGCGGGCTGCGGCTCCGAGTTCGACCTGACCTTCAGCGCCTTGGCGCCCGGAACCACCACACTGACCTGGTTGTTCGGGGAGGGGAGTTGCGATGCCGGCGTACCGAAGTACAAGGGGGACCGGTGCGACATCTCCAAGAGCATCCAGGTCACCGTCCGCTGACCATCACACGGAACCTCGACGGCCCCGGCCGCCCCGCCCAGCACCCGTCTCCCCGAACCGGGAAGGCGGGAGCTGATGCGGGGAGTTCGAGCGGGCGTGGGCGGTGGTGGAGCCGTTCGTGGCCACCGGTTGGCAGCCGGCGGTACGGACGGGCGCCGACGTCCTGCTGCGGTGGGGCCGTACCTCGCAGGCACTCGAACTGGCGCGCCCCGGGGCCGGGGAGAGGGCCGCGTACGACGCGTGGCGGGACTACGCCGAGGTGCTGGTCGAGGCCGGGCTGGTGGACGAGGCGATCGACGCGCTCGCCCGGCGGCCGCGTGACGGGCGAACGCTGTGGACCCTGGTCACGGTGACCGAAGGGCGGGGGCGCGACGAGCGGGTGCTGGAACTGCTGGGCCCGATCGCCGAGGCGTTCCGCCGCGACCCGGAACAGCCCGGGGTCCGCGACCCGGGGGACGCGCTGTCCGCGCAGGCCCGCGTCCTGGAACGGTCGGGCCGTGTCGACGAGGCGATCGGGCTGCGGGCAGCGGATGCCGCCGCGAAGCGGGGCGGGTCAACCGTGGAGGACTACGCGGAGTTGCTCGCGCGGCACGGCCGGATCGAGGAACTGCGCGAACTCGCCACCGGCCGCGAGCGGTACGTCGCCGCGAGGCCGTACGTGACGGCCCTGGAGAACCTGGGCCGGGCCGCGGAAGCGGAGGCGTACCTGCGCGGCCTCATCGCCGCCCGGCATCCGGGCTGGTACGAGAACGCGCTGATGGAACTGCTGATCCGGCAGGGCAGGTTCGATGACGCCGTCAAGGGGGTGGAGCACACCTTCGACGACCTCTACGACGGCAACCTCCTCCAGGCGACCATGGTTCTCCTCGCCGAACAGGGCCGGCACGACCAGGCCCTCGAACTCACCGAGGGACGAAGTCCCGAATTCCTCGCCGAGAACGACGCCTTCTGGCTCCGCTCCAACCGGTGGTGGCTGATGGGAGAGGCGGGCCGTGCCGGGGAGGCCATCGCGGAGGTCGAGGCCCTGCCGGCCGACGAGGTCGACGACCGCGAGCAGACCATCGCCTGGCTGCTCGCCCGGGACGGCCGCATCGAGGAGGCCATCGCCCGGCTGCGCCCGCTGCCCGGTACCCGGGCCGCGACGTACCTGGCCGAACTGCTGGTCCAGCAGGGCCGCTTCGCCGAGGCGATCGCCGCCGTCCCCGGTGTGGCTGCCCAACGGGAAGAGGAGCGGCGCTTCTGGACCCGCAGGGTGGAACACGAGGAGCCGAGTTGGTCCGATCCGGGCGAGGAGTGCCACGACGACCCGTGGACCAGCCCGGATACCGCGCCCTGGCAATGACGCTCCCCGCCCGTGGGAGCGGCCCCGTGGCCTCGAGCGAACTCCTCGAACGGTGGTGCGGGCGAGGGGCTCAGCACGGGACGTCGCCGACGCAGCGCCAGAGGGTTTCGCGGTCCGGGTAGACGTTGGCGCGCGGTGAGAACAGGTGGCCGGTCCACTGCCGGTCGTCTCCGGCGGCGGCGAAGACCTCGGCCTGGTAGGCGAGCGGTGCGCTGCGGCGGGGGGTCACGCACTCCTCGGGGTCGCTGGTGAAGGTGGCGCCCGGTGCGATGGTGGTGTGCACGACGGAGCGTCCGGGGTCGCAGGAGTGCTGGATGCCCGACCAGGAGCCGGCCACCTTCGCGGTCACCTCGACCGGCGCGTTCGTCGGATTGTCGATCCGGACCGCGAACAGGACCTGACGGGGCTGCACCATCGCACAGGCGCGCAGCCGGGTGCCGGACGGCCCGGGCTTCGGGGCCGAGCAGCGGCTGTCCCCGCCGAGCGCGCCGACTTCCACCTCGTGGGCGAGTCCCTCGGCCAGGTCGGCGGGGGTCGCCGTCGGCTCCCGCCCCGCCGCGCTGCCGGACGGTGCGACCACCGATGCGGTGTCGGCGGTCGCGTCGTCCGACCCCCTCGCCCAGACCGCCGCGCCGAGCACGGCCGCGAGGGCCAGGACCCCGAGTGCCGCACCCCACCGGTGCGGCCGGCGCCAACGCGCCGCCCGCCCGGTGACTGACGGTTCGCCGGTGGGCTCGGGGCGCGCCGGAACCGGTACGGGCGTGGCCGTGGCCGTGGGCGTGGTGGCGGCGCGGCGCGCCGCGCGGCGGTCGCGCAGCTCGTGGTCCGCCGCCTGCTTCGCCTGCCGGTGCCAGTGCTGCCAGCGGTCCAGTTCCGCCGGGTCGGTGCGGAAGACCCGGGCGAGTTCGGCGAGGACGGCGGGGTCGGGCAGTTCGCTGCGGTCGGGGTCGAGGTAGCGGCTGATCGACGAGGTGCTCAGCCCCCGGACGGTGGAGGCGTCGAGCCGGGCCCGCAGTCGGGCCACCACCCGGTCCAGGGACAGGCCGCACTCCGTGAGTCCGTCGTTCAGCGCGCGGACGAGCAGGGTCCGGGGGCGGTCCGTTCCCCCTGCCGGGTGCCCCGGGGTCTCGTCCGGCGGTTGGTCATGCATGCGGTGTTGTCCCATCGCTGTCCCAGCGTCCGTCGTTTCCGCAGGTCGGAGCAGTGGGACGGGAAGCGGGAGAGCGCTGGGACGCCGCCCCGGCCGGAGGGTCTGGTGACGTCCGGCGCCGGTCCGCAGGATGGATCCCGCGACACGCACCGACTCGCCGACTCCCGCCGCGCCACCACCTCTCGGCCCTGGCATGCCCCGGCATGCCCGCCGACTGTAGGCGAACCGACCGGGCGGCGGTCAGGGTCCGTTCACCCCAATGGAGGAGCTCTCATGAAGCTGTCCCGGCGCACCGCCGCCGCCGTTACGCTGACCGCCCTCACCCTGCTGCCGCTCGGCGCCGCCACGGCGCCGGCCTCGGCGGCCGCCACCGTCCGGGACCGGATCGTTTCGGTGGCCCGCGGGGAGATCACCCCCGCGGGCACCTCGCCGGAGAAGACCGGCTCCTGCGACAGGTACTTCGCCTACCACCGGGGCTCCGGCTCCTGCGCGAAGACCCCGTGGTGCGCGGCGTTCGCCGAGTGGACGTGGCACCGGGCCGGGATCGACGGGACGGTCGACGACCTGGCCGCGCGCGGCATCGGCAAGTGGGGCAAGCAGAAGGGGCTGTTCCACCAGCGGGGCACGTACACCCCGAAGCCGGGCGACCTGGTGATCTACGGGGAGCCGGACGGCGGCACTCCCGGCCACGTCGGCGTGGTCGCCGCCGTCCACGCGAACGGAACCCTCGACACCGTCGACGGCAACCTCGGCGACAAGGTCGCCCTCCGTACCCACCTCGACCCGTCGACGGTGATCACCAACCACCAGCACGTCTCCGGCTACGTCAGCCCGCCCGGGGCCTGAGCCTCGCCCGGAGCCCGGGCCCCGCCCGAAGTCCGGGCCCCGCCTGAAGTCCGGGCCACGCCCGGCCTGGCGCACACCGTACAACCCCCACCGGAAGGACAGACCGTCATGGAACGCACCCGTAGGCACCTCGGCCTCATCGCCTCCCTCGCCGCAGCCGCGGCCGCCCTGCTCGCCGTCCCGCAGCCCGCCCACGCCGCCCTCGACCCGTGGTCGTGCGTGGAGGGGCGGGTCTGCGTCTACAGCGGCCCCGACGGGACGGGCAGCGTCTGCGCCTGGCCCTACGACGACCCGGACTGGCAGTCCGGAGACCGCTGCAGCTGGTCCGCCACCACCAAGGTCCGCTCGGTGTACAACCACGGCGGCTCCGGCAGGCCCGTGGCGTTCTACCCCGGCGCGAACTACACGGGCCAGCGGGTGGTGTGCACGGCGGCGGGCGCGAGGGGCAACTTCTCGCAGAACGGCGGCACCGGCGTCCACCTCCGCTCCCACCGCTGGTCCTGCTAGGCCTCCCGGGACACCCCGGGCCGACCGGTCTGCCGTTTCCCGGGAAACGGCAGACCGGTCGGCCCGTGCGGCATCCGTAGGACCTCGGCGTGCCGTGATGCCCGCCGTGGGCGGAACCGCGCGGGGCCCGGGGCCGGTGTGACGCGGGGTCAGCTGAAGGCGGTGACGGCGGTGAGGGTCGAGTGGGCGATGGGCGGGGCGCCGAGCAGGACGTCGATGCAGTTGTCGATGATCGGCTGGTCGCTGTCGATGTTCAGGACCGCGGTCAGGGTCTCCCCGGCGAGGCGGGAGGAGGAGCCGGTGACGGTTCCAGTGAGGGTGCCGGCGCCGTCGACCTCGACGACGGCGATGTTGGTGATGGTGCTGCTGGCATGCGTCCCGTTCTGCAGGTTCCAGGTGAAGGTCGCCGTGGAGCCCGGGACCAGCGCCGGCACCGTGAGCGGGTTGCAGCTGAGCGTGCCGAACGTGAGCGTCGCGGTGACGGTGCCGCCCACCACGGCCGTCGGGCCGCTCTGGGAGTCGGTGCACCCGGTCGCCGTCCCCCCGATCGTCACGGTGGTGGCCTCCGGGCCGGCCGACAACGCCGGGTCGAAGGTGACGGCGGCGTTCACGGTGCAGTTCAGGATCTCCGAGGCGGTTGCCGGGGCGGCATCGGCGGCCGGTGCCACGCCGGTGGCCAGCGCGGCGAGGACGGCGGACACGGTCAGGGCGCTTCGACGTACGGACATGCGGGTTCCCTTTCTTCGTCGGACCGGAGCGGAGGCGCTCTGTACGCCCCCGGGGTACCGGGCCTGTCCGGCAGGTGCGACCGGCCGGAGGTCGGCGGGAGACGCGGGCCGGTTAGAAGGTCACCCGCTGCTCGGCGTCCAGGCTTCCGGGGGTCCCTCCCGTGGCGCCGCTGAAGTGGACGAAGACGTCGGCGGTGGAGCTGTCCGGGGTGATGAAGCCGAAGCCCTTCTCGGAGTTGAACCACTTCACCGTGCCCGTGGCCCGGCCGCGGGGGCTGGTGCTCGCGGTGGGGAAGGTGAAGGTCGCCTGGGCTCCGGGCGCGGAGCAGCTGAGGGGCAGCGAGCCGGTCGCCAGGACGGGGCTCTGGAACGGGGCGCTCTCGTCGGCGGTGATGGTGCCGGTGCCGGCGGCCGGGCAGGTGAACCCGCCGGTGACGGCCAGGTTTCCGCTCTGGTCCGGGGTCGCGCCGTCGAGGGAGACCTCGCCCACCTGGTTGTCGAGCAGCACGATCCGGTCGTAGCCCAGCGCGGTGCCGAGTGCGCTGTTCAGGGTGATGGTCACCGTGATGTCGTCGCCCCAGTCGCCGCCCGATCCCAGGAGCCCGTTGTCGACGCGGCCGCTGACCGCCTGACCTCTGACCGGCTGGCCGGTGGAACCGTCCAGGCAGCTCACCGGGATGGTCTGGGAGCCGGAGCCGCCGGTGGTGTCCGTGGCGGTGACCGTGATGCCGGCGATCAGCATGGACGTCTCGCAGGAGTAGCTGCCGGTCCAGGTCAGGACACGGCCGGACGTGCTCGCGGTGGCGATCTCCACCCCGTCGTTCGCCGGTTCCGCCGCGGCGGCGGGAGCGGCCAGTGCCACGACCAGGGCGACCGCCCCGAGCGGCACCACCGCGTGCCGCAGCGGTGGACGCCGACCTGCCGTACGCCGTGTCACAGAGCCCGAGGCTGCCATTCGCCTATCCGTTCGTTAGATCTGGTTCATGGGGACATCGTCACAACGGGAGTCCTCCGACGCATGTGCTGTGAGGCGAATGGGAACCCCGGTGGCCCGGGCCGGAGTACTCCCGCGGATACGCCGCACCCGGGCCGGGCTGGGAGGCCGGGCATACCGGCAGGCCAGGGGTGCCGTCAACTGCCTTGCGGCTGACCGAGTGTCACAGTCCAGTCCCTGTCATGTCCTGGCGATTGTGACGCTGCGGATGGCACCGAAAGCCGTCGTCCGGCCGTCCTGTGGTGTGTTCGATCAAGCAGTCCACATCGCCATCGGGGAGCCACCATGTCCGTCCGTCGCCGTCGCCCGCTGTTCGTCTCCGCTGTCCTCGTCGTCGGGGCGGGGCTCGCGTTGACCGCCTGCGGGCCCGAGAACACCGACGGGCCCGCCGGCTCGGCGAGCTCCGCGCCCACCAAGGCGGCCGCCGGTGCTCCCTCGGCGGGCGCACCGGCTCCGGGCGCACCGGCTCCCGCCGGCTCGGCGGCGCCCACCGCCGCGCACACGCCGGCCGGCGCGAGCCCGTCGAGCGGTGGCGGGGCCGCCGGCGGGAGTGCCGCCGCCCAGCCGTGCGACATCCAGAACCTCTCGATCAACGCGTCGGCACGCGCCGGGGCGGCCAACCAGTGGGTGATCGAGGTGCGCAACAC
Organism: Kitasatospora sp. NPDC001261; assembly: GCF_042896795.1. Taxonomy (NCBI): domain Bacteria; kingdom Bacillati; phylum Actinomycetota; class Actinomycetes; order Kitasatosporales; family Streptomycetaceae; genus Kitasatospora; species Kitasatospora sp. NPDC001261. Next base: position 44,038 of record NZ_JBIAXP010000025.1, on the reverse strand, counting down.
CGGCGCGAAGGCCTGCAGCCTGAGCTCCTCCCCGGGCGTCGACCTGGGCGACTCGGCCGCCCGGGACCAGAGCAAGAACCTCAAGCCGGTGCTCGCCAGCGGCACGGAGCGGTTCCCGGTCCCGGCGGGCCGGAGCGCCTACGCGGTGATCGACCTCGACCCGAGCGGCGCCACCACCGGCACCGCCCCTGGCATCAACGAGATCAACGTGCTGGTCGACGGCGAGGGCACCAACATGCCCCTCGCGAACACCCGCAACTTCCCGCTCCCCGCCGGGGCCCACGTCCTGAACCCCAAGATGGGCAACTACCGGGGCAGCGTGGCGGACGCGGTCGCCTCCATGACCGCCGCCCCCAAGTAGCCCCGGCCGTACGTCCGAAGCCGCTTCCGGCCGCCCCGCTCCCGGCCGCCCCGCTCCCGGCCGCCCCGCTCCCGGGCCCCAGGCCCTGTCCACGGGCTGGAATTCCGCCCGTGCGGCCCGTGGGGCGGGGCACGATGGGCGGCATGATCCTGCAACCGGAGACCGACGACCTCGCCGCCTACCTCGTGGCGGACGGGGTCATCGACCACCAGGACCCGCAACTGCGGCGGTTGGCCGCCGAGTTGGCCACCCCCGAGGCGGCCTTCCAGCACGTCCGCGACGAGGTCCGGCACTCCGCCGACGCGGGCGCCTACAGCGGGGCGTTCCGCGCCTCGGAGGTGCTGGCCGCGGGCAACGCGATCTGCCACGGCAAGGCCCACCTGCTGGCGGCGCTGCTGCGAGCGCAGGGCGTGCCGACGGGCCTGTGCTACCAGCGGCTGGCGGACGGCGAGGGCGACTTCGTGCTGCACGCCCTCAACGCCGTGCACCTGAACGGCCGTTGGGCCCGCCTGGATGCCCGGGGCAACCGTGAGGGCGTCGACGCGCGGTACGACCTGGAGCGGGAACGGCTGGCCTGGCCGGTGCGGCCGGAGCTGGGGGAGTGCGACTATCCCGGGATCTTCGCGGCGCCGCCGGCCGCGCTGGTCCGGGCCCTCGCCGAGGCGGTGCCGGGCCGGGCCGGCTACGGCTACCTCCCGGGCGAGCTGCCGGTCGACGGCGGGGCTCCGGGGCGGCCCGGACGTTGAGCCGGTAGAGGCGCGCGTCAGAGGCGTGCGGGGAGGTCCCGGCGGGACGGCGCGGACAGCTTGCGCAGCACCCTGGCCACGTGGTTCTCGACGGTTCTGGTGGACAGGTGCAGTGCGGCCGCGATCTGACGGTTGGTCAGGCCTCCGGCCGCGAGTTCGGCGACCTCCCGTTCGCGCGGGGAGAGCCCGGGATGGGCGGGCCGGCCTCGGCGCGGGGGTGCGAGGGCGCGCAGGCGGGAGCGGACGCGGGCGGCGTCGTGGGTGGCGCCGAGCCCGGTCAGCACGAGGAGGGCGTCGGTCAGCCGGTCGACGGTGTCGCGGTCGGCGTCCTCGCCTTCGCCCGCGGCCGCGGCGCAGCGGGCCGCTGCCTCCGCCGCCAAGGCGGCCATGTACGGGCGGGGCAGCGCGGCGTAGGCGTCCGCGGCGGCGCGGTAGCCGTCGGCGGCGCGCGCGAGGTCCCCGTCGTGCTCGGCCAGGGTGGCGAGGCACCACCGTCGGGCGGCCGCCGCGAGGGGCAGGTGCGGGGCGGCGGGGGCCGTGCGGAGGTCCCGGGCCATCGTCCGGGCCGTGGCGGGGTCGCCGGCGCTCAGCGCCGCCGTGACGGCCCAGGGCGCCAGTTCCGCCGCCCAGGCCCAGATGCCCTTGCTCCGCAGCCGTCCCCAGGCCTGCGTCGCGTGCGCTCTGGCGTCGTCGTGGTCGCCGCGGGCCAGGGCCAGCCGGACGAGTACGGTCGAGGAGAGCGCCGCCACCGGTGCCAACTGCTGGTCCGGGTGCGGCGCCAGGCCGCCGGCCAGCCAGGCCCGGCACTGGGACCACTCGCCGCGGGCGAGGCACAGTGCGGCGAGGACGGTTCGTGCCTCGTGGCCGAGCACCGGGGTTCGCGCGGTGTCCGCGACCAGGTCGGCGGCCCGGTCGGCGAGGCCCGTCCAGCGGCCGGTGGCCCAGTCGAGGAGCAGTCGGATGCTGCGGATGCCGTGGGCGACGTGGGGGCCGGCGTGGTGGCGTCCGGCCAGGGCCGCGCCGCGTTCGAGGAAGGCCTGGCTGTCGTGGTAGCGGCCGAGCCACAGGGTGGCGTCGGCGGCGTTGCACAGGGCGCGGGCCCGGTGACCGGCCGACGCGGCGTCACCGTTGTCCTCGTCCTCCCCCAACGGCCGGGCCGGGAGCGCTTGTTCGGCCCCGGGGTCACCGAGGGTCAGGAGCAGCCCGACGAGGTTGGCGTTGACGGCGGCCCGCAGGACGGGGTCGGTGGTGGCCGCCAGCGCGGCGCCGGCTCGTTCCGCGCACTGCCGGTGCTCGGCGAGGGGGATGCCGGGCCAGTGCGGCATGGACATCGCGGCCAGGACGCGGGCGGCGAGGCCGGGTTCGTCGGGGAGGGTTCTGGCGGCGCGTTCCAGGTGCAGCCCGCCGTCGTGGTCCGGTGTCGTCGGGGTGCACAGCGACAGCCCCTGCAGCACCCGGGCCTGGGCGCGCAGCGGGCCGGGCAGGAGCGGGGCGCCGGTGAGGGTGTCGAGCAGGGCGCCGGCGTCCTGGAGGGTGAACCCGGCGATGCGGCGCAGAGCCGCCGTGGCGAGCCTCGCGCGGGCGGGGCCGGGGATCCGTCGGTCGGCGAGCAGGTCCTGGAGGAGCCGGGCGGCTTCGCGGTGCCGTCCGGCGGCGGCGTGGGTCTCGGCGGCGTGCTCGGCGGCCCGGACCAGGCCGCGGCGGACCCCTGCCGCCAGGAGGTGCCCGGCGACCTGCGGCCAGGGGACGTCGGCGCGCCGTCTCAGCACCTGCGCCGCCCGGTGGTGCAGGTCGGCACGTTCGGGGGCGGGGAGGCTCGCGGCCACGGCCCGGGCGGCGAGCGGCACGCGGAAGCCGTACCGCCGGGGGCCGAGGTCGGTCAGCACGGCCGCGGTGAGGGCGGCGAGGAGCATGCCGCGGACCGTCTCCGCCGTCAGGTCGGTCAGGGCTGCCAGTTCGGCTTCGGAGGCCGGTCCGTCCAGCACCGCCGCGGCGTGCACCAGCCGCCGGGCGTCCGCGGGCAGGCCGGCGAGTCGGCGCAGTACGGTCTCCGCCAGGCGTGGTGGGGCCTCCAGCGCCTCGACGGCGTCCACGGTCGGGCCGTCCGGGGCGGTGCCCGCCAGGACGGTGCCGGTCAGGACGGGCAGGACGTCCACGAGCACCTGGGCGACGCCGCCGGTGACCGCGTACAGCCGCTCGATCACATCGTCCGGGCACCGGGCGCCCAGGGTCCGTTCGGTCAACTCCCGTGCCGCCGCGGCCGGGAGCGGACCGGTCCGGACCCGGAGGACGGCGGTGCCGGGCGGGCAGGAGAGCGGCTCGCCCAGCAGGGGCCGGGCGGCCGGAAGGTCCTCGGGCCGCCAGGTGAGCACCAGGGCGCAGCCGTTCGGGAGGGTGCGGGCCAGGCGCCGGATCCGGCACCTGGTGCGTTCGTCGGCCCGGTGGACGTCCTCCACGACCAGCAGTGTCGGGACGGCGGCCCGGGTCGGGTCGCCGAAGGCGCGGGTGAGGGCGTCGAGGGCGTCGAAGGCGTGCTGTGCGTCGCCGTCGGACGGGCCGGGGCAGGTCAGGGTCAGGCAGCCGGAGCCGGCCGGGTGTCGGCGGCGGAGCCCTGCCACGAGGTGCGACTTGCCGGTGCCGGCCGGGCCCTCCACCAGCAGGACCGTCCCGGGGCGGGCCGGGTCGGCGAGGGAACCGTGGAGCACGGCCTTCCAGGGGTCGCTCACGCTCGCCTCCGCTCGTCCTGACGGTGCGTACGTCCTGACGGTGCGTACGTCCTGACGGTGCGTACGGGGCTGCGCCCGCCCGCCGGGCCCGATCGTGAGGATGCCCGCGGTTCGGGGTTCGGACGCCCGGGTGGGCAACCGGCGTTCAGGCCGGGTGGATTGATTGAGTATGGGTACTTCTGGCAGCCGGATTGTGTCGTGCCGGGGCCTGGCCCACGCTGATGGCCACCCGCTCCGTTCGCCGGTGGCCGGATCCCCCCACGCATCCGGTCCGCTCCCCGGCGGGCGGCGGCTGCCACCCCCCTCGGGTTCCCCCACACCTAGGAGTGTCATGAGCACGACACCATCGCGCCGTTCGTCCGTACTGAGGACCGCGGCCGCGGCCGCGGCCGCCGGCGCGTGTGCCCTCGCCGTCGCCGGAACCGCCCTCGCGCCTGGCGCCCAGGCGACCCCGGTCCCGGCGTCGGCCCCGGCCCACGCAGCCCACCCGGCCGCCCCGCGGGCCGACGCACCGACGGGCGCCCCCGTGTCCGGCCGCGTCCTCGGCGACGCCGGCATCAGCCCGCAGGACCGGCCCGCCGTCCAGCGGTTCCGCGAGCTGCGTGCGGGCCTCGCCACGGAGGCGCGACCCTCGGAGACGGCCACGAACCGCACCGCCCCGGCACCGATCGCCGCCCAGGCCCACCGGTGGTGGGGCACCGAGCTGGGCCCCAACGGCAACACCGGCTACGACGCCGTCATCGCCACCCACACCCTCGACGACGCGCTGCGCCTGAGCGGCGCCAACGACTTCCTCTACGCCCCCACCACCAAGCCGCGCAGCAACTCCTGCATCGAGATGGTCACCGTCCACACCCGGGACAGCGCCCAGATATGGGCCTGGGACTGGTGCACCACCGACCCCTCCCAGGCGGTCGGCGCGACCGTCGACATCGACGCCGCCTTCCTCCGTAAGTACGGCACCACCGTGAACGGCCGCTCCGCCTACAGCGTCCAGGTCCAGCTCACCGACGCCCGGACCAACACCTGGAGCGCCTCCCTCTACAACGTCGCCACCAGCACCTGGGACCCGTTCTTCACCAGCCGGGGCACCGACCAGACCGGCCTCGACTACGGCTGGGACATGTTCGAGTACTACTCCGACCGGACGGCCACCGGCAACGTGGGCGTCTGCCAGGACCTGAGCGGACGGGTCGTCGAGACCACCGGGCTGAAGGTCCGCACCCCCGCCACCGGCGCCTGGAGCGACGCCGGCCCCTCCAACTCGACTGTCTTCCCCGCCGCGACCATGAGCCCGTCGACCTACTACTGCCCCGGCATCGCCGGCCGCATGGCCACGGCCTACAGTGCCTGGCAGGTGACCGTCCGCTGACCCGCCGTCCGTCCGTATGGGACCCGGCCGTTCCGGAGCGGCGTCACGGGGCCGGCCGGGGCTCGACGGAGAGGGTGTGCCGGAAGAGCCCGTACGGGTCCCAGCGGGCCTTCACGGCCTGGAGCCGCGGGTAGCCGTCCTTGTAGTAGAGGGTGTGCCAGGGGACGCCGGAGCGGTTCCAGGCCGGGTCGGCGAGGTCGGCGTCGGGGTAGTTGATATAGGAGCCGTCGCTGACCTCGCCGGGCACCGGCACGCCGCCGGTGTCCGCGTACATCGCGCGGTAGAACCCCCGCACCCAGGCGAGGTTCGCCGCGTCCTCCCGCTCGTCCGTCCACACCGTCTGGTAGACGACCTTCATCACCGCGTCCCGCTGGGCGGTCGCGGTCGCCCCCGGCGGCACCGCGTTCACCTGGCCGCCGTAGCCGACGAACAGCAGACCGCCGTGCGCGACGGCGGAGCCATCCGTCAACCAGCCGTAGGCGGTGGCGAGTTGGGCATCGGTGTACGAGCGGCGCAGGTACGCCGCCTTGAGCTTGTAGCGCCGGCTGAACATGTCCCCGGCCGCTCCCGCGCCCGGCCAGGTGAGGGCGTGCAGCCACGGTACGGTCCGGTGGTCGACGGCGGGTTCGACGCCGGTGCCCGCGCCGACCGCGGACACGAGCTCGGCCACCATCCGGTCCAGGTCGGGGACGGTGGCGTCGGCCTGCACGAACATCGTGATCGGGCCGCCGCCGCGACGGGCCACCGAGAGGATGGCGTACAGGCCCGCGTACGGGGAGCCCGGCTCGCTGTGACGCTCGTGCCAGGTGCCGAAGTTGCGCAGCAGGGTGGTGAACGCCTGTTCCGTCATCCGCTCGTCCCAGGCCCAGACCGCCTGGTAGCCCTTCAGCTCGCGGGGCGAGGGCGGCAGCAGCCGGGCCGGGTCGTCGCCCGTCGCGTCCGGGGAGCGCAGCCAGTAGCGGGTGACCACGCCGAAGTTGCCGCCGCCACCGCCGGTGTGGGCCCACCACAGGTCCCGGTGCGGGTCGTCCGGCTCACGGGTGGCGACCACCGTCCGCGCCCGGTCGGCCCGGTCCGCCACCACCACCTCCACGCCGTGGAGGTGGTCCACCACCGAGCCGTAGCGGCGCGAGAGCGGCCCGTACCCGCCACCGGCGAAGTGCCCGCCGGCGCCCACCTCGGGGCACGCGCCCGCCGGGACCGTCACGCCCCAGCCCGTGAACAGCGCCCGGTACACCCGCCCGAGCGTGGCGCCGGGCCGGACGGCGAACGCCCGCCGCTCCGGGTCGTAGCCGACCGCGTCCATGGGGGAGAGGTCCAGCAGCAGGCGGACGCCCGGATCGGCGGTGAAGTCCTCGAAGCAGTGGCCGCCGCTGCGCGGCGCGATCCTCCGCCCGGAGCGCAGCGCCTCCGTGACGGCGCGTACGACGTCCTCGGTGGTGGCGGCGACCCGGATCTCGTCCGGGGCGCCGGCGAAGCGGAAGTTGTCGCCCCGCAGCAGGCTCGCGTACCGGGGGTCGCCCCGCCGGATCACCGCCGCGCCCCGGCCCGGGGCCTCCGCCGGGGCGGCTCCTCCGGCGGACCCCGCGGCCCCCGGCAGGCCCGAGGCCGCGCCGCCGGCCAGCAGGGCGCCGGCCGAGGCGAGCAGGCCCCGGCGGTTCGGTCCGTACGGGCCCGGTCGGTCCGTCATGTCCACCACCCCGTTCCCCCGCGATCCGGGTCTCTCCGTGCCGACTGCCGCTGCCAACGGTCCCACACGCGACCGGAGTTGAGAACAGAACGTGTCCTGTCCGCCGGGCTGACCCGACGCGCGGGAACGGGCCGCGGGGCGACGGCCGACGGACGGTCGGCCGGACCCGGAGGGGCCTGCGACACCGCCTGTCCGAGGGCGCGGATAGGGTGACGTGCCCGTGCCGCGCGGCCGACCTGTCGGCGTGCGGCCTTTCGTCGTGTCAGGAGATATCTGGGTGAAGACCCGTATGACAGCGCTCCGGAGCGCCGCGGCCGTCGCGGCGGCCGTCCTCATGGCGGCGCCCGCCGCCGGCTCCGCCGTAGCCGCCCCCGCCGGAAGCCCGGACACCAAGAAGGTGACCTACCAGGGCCGCGTCTTCCAGGTGCCCACGGCCTGGCCGGTCGTCGACCTGGCCGCGGACCCGCAGGCCTGTGTCCGCTTCGACCAGCACGCGGTGTACCTCGGCCACCCGGGCGAACAGCAGGTCTGCCCGCCGCGGTTGACCGGCCGCTCGGAGGCCCTGCTGGTCGAGCCCGCCGCCGGCGCCGCGCCCGACCGGGAGGGCTCCAACCCGGTCGCGCAGACGATCCGCGCGGAGGACGGCGTCGTCGCGGTGACCGGCACGTACGACACGGACCAGCCGCTGGTGCGGCGGATCATCACCAGTGCCGGGCTCACCCCCGCGCCGGAACACCGACCGGAGCCGGCGCCCGCCGCAGCCCCGACGGCCCCCGCCGCGAAGTCCGCCACGCCCAAGTCCGCCGCCGCGCCGTCCAGCCGGGCCATGGCCGCACCGATGGCCGCCGCGGCCCAGGTGCCCGCGTCGGCGACGAACTACACCGGCAAGGGCTTCGACGCCTGCACGGCGCCCTCCAGCGCCGCGATGAACGCGTGGATGAACTCCTCCCCGTACCGGGCGGTCGGCATCTACATCGGCGGTGTCAGGCGGGGCTGCGCCCAGCCGAACCTGACGTCCTCCTGGGTCCAGCAGCAGCAGTCCGCGGGCTGGTCCTTCATGCCGCTGTACGTCGGCGTGCAGGCCCCGAAGATCGCCTACCCCGCCACCGAGGGCGCCAACGCCGCCGACGACGCGGTGGCCCAGGCCCAGGTCCTCGGCTTCGGACCCGGCACGATCCTCTACTACGACATGGAGGGCTACACCACCCCACAGTACTCGGCCACGGTGCTCGCCTTCCTCACCGCCTGGACCAACGAACTGCACGCCTGGGGCTACAACTCCGGTGTCTACAGCAGCTCCTCGTCCGGCATGAAGGACCTCGCCGCCAACGCCGGCAACAGCGCCTACACCATGCCCGACGCCGTCTTCAGCGCCAACTGGAACGGTAAGGAGGACACCGCCGACCCGTCGATACCGGCCGGCTACTGGTCCAACCACCAGCGCGCCCACCAGTACGCCTCGCCGGCGAACCCGGAGAGCTGGGGCGGCTACTCGATAGCGATCGACCAGGACTACGTCGACATCCAGCTCACCAGCGCCCCGCCGTCCCTGTCCTCCGCGCTCTTCCTCGGCGTGCGCCAGAGCTCGGGCGCCTGGCCCGGCTTCAGCCCGCTGACGGGCGGGGCGGGCGTCTTCCGCGGCTCGGAGGCCGCGATCGCCGGGCTGCCGGGCGGCTCCTCGCAGGAGCTGGGCATCGGCCTGGACGGCCGGCTCTACCACGGGGTCCGCGCCGCGAACGGCAGCTGGAGCGGCTTCGCCGCGCTCCCCGACGACGGCACGCCCGCCACCCAGGCCCGCCGGGCCGCCATCGCGGGCCTGCCGGACGGCTCCTCGCAGGTGCTGACCGTCGGCAGTGACGGCAACGTCTACCACCGGATCCGCCTCTCCGACGGCAACTGGTCCGGCTTCGCCCCGCTCCCCGGCGTCGGCACCCCGACCATGGCCGCCGGGGACGTCGCCATCGCCGGCCTGCCCGACGGGTCCGCCCAGGTCCTGGCGATCGGCAACGACGGCAACGTCTACCACGAGACCCGCTTCTCCAACGGCAGTTGGAGCGGCTTCGCCCCGCTCCCCGGGGTGAACAGCTCGCGGATGGCGGCCGGCCGGGTGGCCATCACGGGCCTGTCGGACGGTTCCTCGCAGGTCCTGGCGATCGGCAACGACGGCAACGTCTACCACCAGACCCGCTTCGCCGACGGCACCTGGTCCGGCTTCGCCGCGCTCCCCGGCGTCGGCACGCCCACCATGGCCGCGCGGACGGTCGGCATCGCCGGCCTGCCGGACGGCTCGTCCCAGGTGGCGGTGGTCGGCGGCGACGGCAACGTCTACCACGAGACCCGCTTCGGCAACGGCTCCTGGTCCGGCTTCGCCGCCGTCCAGGGCCCGTACGGCGCGAGCACCTTCCCGGCCCAGCGCGCCGCCATCGCGGGCCTGCCGGACGGCTCCAGCCAGCTCGTGGTCACCCGCAGCTGACCCGCTCCCACCCCGCACCCGACGCCCCCGCCCCCGGCAATGCCCGGGGTCGGGGGCGTCTGGCTCGATGAAGGCTCTCCGCCCTGACCAGCGCAGGAGCGGCCGAGACTCCGCCGGGGCAGCCTGACGGACGGCCGCCGGACGTCGTCGTGGTGTCGGTCACCGCAGATTCTCGGCGACGCGGACGAGTTCCTCGTCCGAGAGCCGCGGGGGAGCACCGGTCGTGACGACAAAGGTGTAGGTCCCGTCCGACCATGTCAGCGAACGGGGCCCGCCGTTCGGATCGGATTGCGTGATGGCCGCGGGGTGGCCCTTGACCAGGGCGGCCCGGCCCTCCGGTGGTGCGCTGTTCCGGAGGGTCTGGCTGATGATCAGATTGCCTTGTTCAGGGCCCGTCCCCAGTCGGTACCCGCTGGCCCAGGCCGGAGTGTCGGTCGGGAGCGGGGCCAGACCGGGCAGGTGGACCATCCTGCCCGCGGGATAGGGGGAGTAGTTCTCCGGCAGGAACACGGGCCGCAGGAGGTCGCGCTCGTCGAAGTGGACGGCGGGCTTGCCGGTGGCGTCGTTCAGAGCCCTGGTCCCGAGCGGTCTGTTCAGGTGGGTCGTGATCTGTCCGATGCCACCCGGGTCGCAGAACCCCGGGGGGACTGTGTGCCGCAGGGAGACCTTCACCGCGTCGGCGGACTCGCGGGCCACGAGTTCGGGCTGCTTCTCACAACCCCACCCGATGCTCAGTGTCAGGGTCCGGCCGTCCGAGCCGACCAGCAGCGGCTTGCCGGCCACGGTGCCCTCGTAGACCCTGGTCTCCGGGACCCGGTTCATCCAGGCGTTGATCGCGAACCCGCCACCGAGCAAGGCTATGGCAGCCCCGGCGGTCAGGCGGATCCGTCGTCCGTGTTTCGACATGTGACGGACCGTACCTTGCGTCGTGAGCCCCGCCCCCGGCGGTCGTGGCCGCACCGCGTCAGCGAGGCCGACGGCCGGCCGTCGGCTGCTCGACACCCGGCCCGCCGGCGTGCGGCACCTGGACGTAGCCCTCGGCCGGCACCGGCAGCGCGTCGATGCACGCCGTCGAACAGGCGTTGACCAGCAGCGGCAGGACGTCGGCGCCCGACGTCCACAGGGAGATCCAGGCCTGACGGAGGTTCACGCCCTCGACGCGCCGGTCGCAGACGCTGCACGTACGGATCGCCGAGGCACCCCACACACCGGGGTCGAGGTCCTCGACGTCGACGCCCCGGGCGGCGGCCGCCGTCGGCAGCTGCGGGAAGGGCGGCCGCCGCTTGTAGTTCCCGTACACGGCCCGGGTGCTCACCGTACTGCGACGCAGGCCGACACACCGGGTGATCTCGTACGGGAACCAGTGCAGGCGGTAGGAGGTGTACGGGGTGAACTCCTCAAGGCTGCGCATCGCGCCGATCTCGGGTGGGACGCGCACCAGGTTGCTGCCGTACAGCACGAGGTGCTTGACCGAGGTGAGCTTGGCGATGGTCGGCGGGAGCGTGACGACCTGGCGCCGCTGTTCCGCCGTGAGGTCCACGAGCGGCTTGAAGACCTCACGTCCGTCGGCCGCCGCCTCTTCGACCAGTTCGAGAAGGCGGATCCATCCCGGTGCGGTGGTGTCCTGGCGTTCCCGGTGGAAGCGGGTCGGCCCCTGCGGCCTGGTACGGACGTGCTCGATGCACGTGCAGCGATCGCGGGGCGAACCGTGGCCGCCGGGACCGGCGGCGTCAGCCCAAAGGTTCGAGAACACCTGCGGTTGCGGCTTCTCACTCATCCGCACACACTAGCGTCTCGGTCGACGGGTCGTGGGCGCGGCCGGATCTTGGGCCGACGCCCGCCGGACGCGGTAGTTCCAGCGCGTGAGTGACCGGACGACGGAGGCGGAGCCGACGGGGTTGGCGCTGTGGACGTAGACCGTTCCGATCCGGAAGGGCCGTCCCTCGAAGGCCGCTTCTTCCAGGAGGGCCACCACGGGCATGACGGTGTCGTCGCCGCCGAGGTCGTGGTCGAGCCAGAGTTCGTCGATGAAGCCGTCGCGGTGCTCCTCCAGGAGCCGGGTGCCTTCGCGGCTGGTGCGGGCGATCCGTGTGGCGCCGGGGAGCGGTCGCAGGTCGTCGATGCCGAGGACGACGGGTGTCGGTGCGGTGGGCGCTTCTTCCATCGGGCCAGTTTCACAGCGGGTGGGCGGGATGGCCACGAGGTTTTGGGCTGCTGCTCGGCGCCGTCCGGGCGCACGCCTGGCCCCGACGGGGGCCTCCTTGGAGCTGCTGTCCTGGTGTCCGTGCCGGGTGGACTGCCCGCGCGGCGGCCCGGGGCCGTACCGGGTGGCGGGGAAGTGGGCGACCGGCTCTTCCCCGGGTCGCGCGAGGGGGCGCGGGCGCAGCGGGTTCATCTGTTCGAGTTGCGTCGGGCGTACGGGGCTCCCGGCCCTGGGGAGGAAGGAGGGCACCGGAGCGGGCGTCCCCGGGCAACGGGCCCGGCGGGGGACGGCCGCTCGCCGCCCGGCGCGTCACCCGATGCCGGGCCGAAGGAAGGCTCCCATGCGCAGAAGCGTCCCCTGCCTCGTCTCCTCCGCCCCGTTGGTGCTGGTGCTGTCCCTCCTGGGCGCACCCGTCCCGGCCCAGGCAGCTCCCGCGCCCCGGGCCCCCGCCGGGCCGGCCGCGGCCGCGCTGACCAGGGCCACCGGTACGTTCGCGGTCCCTGTCCAGGACTGCGGGCCCTGGGGCTGCCAGTACGCGCCGCCCCACTTCCTCCCGGAGGACCCGCCGGCTCCCTGCGGCGCTTTCACCTGGGGCTAAATCCCTTGGCGCTTCCCGGGCGTTCCGTGGTGGAGTGACGCGTCGGCTGATCGACCATCATGCGAGGTACTGCTTTGGCGAGCGTGACCGTCTCCACCGCGTACGGCAAGGTGCGGGGCCAGGAGCGCGAAGGCGTCGCGGCCTTCCTGGGCATCCCGTACGCGGCACCGCCCTTCGGGCCGCTCCGGTTCCGTCCGGCGCGGCCGCCCGAGCCCTGGGCGGGGGAGCGCGACTGCGGCCGCCCGGGGCAGGCCGCGCCGCAGCCCGGCTATTCCTCCGCCATGGCCGAACTCCTGGTGGAGCCCGTGGAGACGGGGGAGGACTGTCTCAACCTCAATGTGTGGTCCCCCGCACCCGGGCGTGCCGGAGGCCGTCTTCCGGTCCTGGTCTGGATCCACGGCGGGGCGTTCCGCAACGGATCCGGTTCGCTGCCCGGCTACGACGGCACCCGGCTCGCCGCGGACGGCGCGGTGTGCGTCACGCTCAACTACCGGCTGGGCGCCGAGGGCTTCCTGCTGCTGCCCGACGGAACGGCCAACCTCGGCCTGCTGGACCAGATAGCCGCCCTGGAGTGGGTCCGTGACAACATCGCGGCGTTCGGCGGCGATCCGGACAACGTCACGGTGTTCGGCCAGTCGGCCGGAGCCATCAGCATCACGGCGCTGATGACCATGGAGCGGGCCGAGGGGCTGTTCCACCGCGCGATCACCCAGAGCGGCGCCGGGCACCACTGCCACTCCCCGGAGACCGGGCGTCGGATCACCGAGCGGCTGGCCGCCATCGCCGGGGTTGAGCACACCACGGAGGCCCTGGCAGCGGTGCCCCCGGAACGACTGATCGCCGCCAACGCCGCCCTCGGCCAGGAGATGGCCCGGGACACGGCCCCGGGGCGGTGGGGCGAGTCCGCCGGCGGCGGTACCACGGTGCTGCCGGTGGTCGACGGGACGACCCTGCGCGCGCGGCCCGTCGACGCCGTCGTGGCCGGGGCGGGCCGCGACATCGACCTGCTCACTGGTACGACCACCGACGAATTCCGGCTCTTCCTCGTCGCGTTGGGCATGGCCGACCGCATCACGGACGAGGTCCTGCACGGATTCCTGGCCTCGTTCGGGCTCGACGCCGCGCAGGCGGCCGCCGCCTACCGGGCCGGCCGCCCGGAGGCCACGCCCGGGGACCTGTTCTCGGCCGTGATAACCGACCACTCCTACCGCATCCCGGCCGTCCGCGTGGCGGAGGCCCGTGCCGCCCTGGGCGCACGGACCTTCGTCTACGAGTTCGCCCGCCCCTCGCCCGCCTTGGACGGGCGGCTGGGCGCCTGCCACATGGCGGAGATCGGCCTGGTCTTCGGAACCACCGACCCGCTCCTCGGGGCGGAGCCTCCGAAGGAGCTGTCCGACCGGATGCGCGCCGCCTGGCTCGCCTTCGCCCGCGAGGGACGGCCGGAGCCCGACTGGCCGCCCTACGGCCCGGACCGTTCGGTGCTGCACCTGACCGGTGACGCCTTCCGGCTGAGGCAGGACCCGGGCGGCCGGGAGCGGTCGCTCTGGGAAGGCGTCCGGTGAGCCGCTGACGGCGGGGCGACGGCGGCTTCCAGGGGTCTCAGATCCCCGCGCCGCGGATGTCCGCGTGCACCCGGGCCGCCAGATCGGCGAGTTCGTCGGCGTCCCGCGCGTTCGTCTGGAGATCGAGCAACACCTCGTCCGCCCCCGCGGCCGCGTAGCCGGCCGTGTCCTGGACGATCTGCTCGACCGTGCCGACGAAGGGCTTCCGCTCGGCATCGCGGACCGGGGCCTCGGTGATCCGGACGTTCGCCCTCGCGCAGACCTGGATCGCGCCCGCATCGCGGCCGTACAACGCGGCCCGCTCGCCGATCTCACGCCGCAGGACGGCCAGTTGCCCGGGGGTCATGCCTGTCGGTAGCCAGCCGTCGGCGCGGCGGGCGACCCGGTCCAGGGCCCTGCCGCCGGACGCCGCCAGGTAGACGGGCACGGGGCGCACGGGCTTCGGCCCGACCTCCGCCTCGTCGATCAGGGCGTGCGTGCCCCGGTACGACACGGGGTCGGGGCCCCACACCGCCGCGCAGACGTCCAGGAGTTCGTCCAGGACGGCTCCGCGCTCCTCGAACGGCGCGTGCCCGGCGGCCGCGTGCTCGTCCAGCGACCAGCCCGTCCCCAGCCCCGCGACCACGCGGCCGCCGCTCGCCGCGTCCAGCGTTGCCAGGGCGCGGGCCAGCTGGAAAGGCCCGTGCAGGGGCGCGACCAGGACGCTGCTGCCGAGCCGGGCCCGCTCCGTCGCCGCGGCGGCGAGCGAGAGCACCACCAGCGGATGGGCGACCGACCGGTAGGAATCCGGCCACGCCAGCCCCGGCACGTCGTACAGGCCCTGCCGCGGCCGCTCGGGGACCAGCACCCGCTCGAAGACCCACAGGCTGTCGTAGCCGATCCGCTCCGCCGCCCGTGCCACCGCTGCCGGAGCACGCGCGAGGTCGTACCACTTCATCTGCGGCAGCCCGAGTCCCAAGCGAATGGCCATGGCTCGATCCTGGCTTCCCGCGCTCCCGGCCGCAGCCGTTGTACCCCCGTCCGCACGACGCGCGCCGGTCAGGGCGCGCGCGGTTCAGCTGCCTGCTGCCGGGGCGGGAGGTCCGAACGGGCCGCCTTCCGACGGGACCGGGTCCGGAGGGGAGGCTTCGAGCACCGCCCGGGCGTCGGCGAGGGCCTGTGCGAGCTCGGCGGTCCGGCCGGGTCCGAGGCGGTTGCGTCTATGCCCCGGCGGGCGGCGACGCTGAGCGGCGCTGTCGGCCGAGCTCCGGCCGACAGCGCCGCACCTCTCACTCCCGCCAGCGGGGAGCCTCGTCGTCCGGGGTGTCAGGGCTGGCGAAGTGGAAGGGGACCGACAGGTGCCCGGCCAGGGCCCGGCCCGCGTGTTCGGCGGCCGCGGCGCACACGAGCTGTCCGCTGCCGACCCCTTCCCCGTCCAGGTAGCTCCTGGCCGTGGTGGAGTAGACGGTGGCCAACGGGTGCTCCCGCACCGGCTCCTCGGTGATCGCCAACAGGACAGTGAACCAGTCGTGGACGGTGTCGCCGTCCCAGACCACCTCGATCGCCACGACGCGGCCGGGGCAGCCGGCGACACGGAACGCCAGGGACTCCAGGTCGAGGGGGCTGTCGGGGCTCCGGGCGATCCGGTCGCCGTGGTGGGTGTAGCGGTCGTTGACGATGTCCTGCGCGATGCGGATGCCGATGCCGGAGGGGACGCGGCCGACATCGACGACGGTCCGCAGCGCGTGGAAGAGGGAGTCCTGGAGGACGTACCCGTCGATCTCGTCGCGGATCCCCACGGGCAGGCTCTCCCACCATGCGGCCCGCGCCGCCTCGTCCATCTCCACCGGTTCCTCCCCCGCCTCGCTGCGGCCCTTCCCGACAGGGCAGTGCGCCACGGTACCCGAGGCGGTACGAACGAGCGCCCGAATTTTCCTGTCCACCCCCGACGCGCCGTCGCTCCGTGCCTGACGACCCCGGTCCTACCTGTGTGATCGGGATACCCGAGCCCGGCGGCGAGGACGTGCTCTCCTGAGCCAGGCACCTGGGGGAGACCGAGGGGCACGCGGCCGGCGGCGCGCCAACCGGCTACGCGCCGAGTGCGCCGCACGCGGGACGATCACGATCAGCGGGAGGGGGGCTCCCGCCGCGACAGCGCCAGCCTTCGGCGTCCTCGGTCGATGTCGGTGACGACGACCAGGACTTCGTCGCCGACTCCTACGACCTCCTGTGGCGTCCGTTCGGGTGTCCGTGCGAGGTCCTTGAGGTGGATCAGCCCCTCGACCCCGTCGGCGACCTGGACGAAGGCGCCGAACGGGATCAGCCGGGTGACCCTTCCGCGCAGTGTCCGGCCCGCGGCGACGCTGTTGGCGAAGTCCTGGAAGGGGTCCGGCCGCGTAGCGCGCAAGGACAGCCTGGCCTCCCCGTTCGTGGTGTCGAAGTGGAGGAATCCGCACGAGACGCGCTCACCGACCCGGACGATGTCCGAGGCCGTTTCGAAGTGACACCAGGACAGTTCGGGGATCGTGATGAACCCGACCCCCGGGAAGACCGGATGGCTGGGCCCGTCGTCCAGCGCCACGAACACGCCGAACGACTCGATCGACGCGACCGTGCCGGCGAGGATCTGGCCTGGGGCGAGCCGCTTCAGAAAGGCCCACAGCTCCGGGTTCCCGGTGGCTGCCATGGACAGCCGTACGCGGCCCGCGGGCGGGTCGACGACGATGACCTCGGCGGTGATCCGCTGACCGACCTCCACACCCTCGCTCCGAGGCCGCCCCCAGGGCAGGTCCAACGAGCCGACGAACCCCAGCGGTCTCGCCGGGAACCCGTCCAACGTCACCGCCACCCCGGAGCGGGTGACCTCTGATGCGACCCCACCACACAGGTCGCCGACGCGGATCGCTGACAGAAAGCTCCGTACGGCGCGGTCCTCCGGTACTTCGCGCATGGCGGCAAGCCTTTCACGAAGGGAGGGGCGGGTTGCCAGGAGGCGGGTGTCGGACTCGGTTCGGGCGGGAACGTGCCGGTCCGTCTGCGGGTTGATGCCCCTGCTCGGGGCAGCACGACCGCCGAAGGTTCAACCACCATGGAAGCGCAGGCCGACGGACTCTGGAGAGCGGGGGAGGGTTGCGCCGGTGTCGCTCCGATGTTCCTCACCCCCCGAGACAAGGCTGTCGGCGCGGCGGCGGACCCGTCGCCGTCAGGGGTCGTTCCTAGACTCTGGCCCATGGGACTTTCGATATCA
This sequence comes from Kitasatospora sp. NPDC001261, assembly GCF_042896795.1. Lineage (NCBI taxonomy): Bacteria > Bacillati > Actinomycetota > Actinomycetes > Kitasatosporales > Streptomycetaceae > Kitasatospora > Kitasatospora sp. NPDC001261. The sequence goes on along the minus strand of NZ_JBIAXP010000025.1, from coordinate 27,081 downwards.
GTGGGACTTCTCTACGACCAGGCTCGCAACGATGCGGAAGGTCTCGACCATCACCGGGCGGCCTTTGCCCGCCTCGGCCGGGCGCTCGTGGAGGAGGGGATCAGCTGGCACGAGCCGGAGATCACCGATCCGCCTCGTGCCCGCACCTTCTCCGGTGGCTTTCCCTACGGGTACCTGACCCAGCTGCGCCGCATCCTGGTGCTCGTGAACCTCGGCGAACCTGTCACGTCGGCTCTGGAGGTCAGCGGGCGCCAGTTCGACCGCGATTGCGAGAAGATCCAGGATGAGACGTCGAGGCTGGCCTCCCATCTGCTCTGCCACTCCGACAGCTCCGGCTACTACGTGCCGGTCGAGTTCGAGGATCCGCTCTTCCTCCCTGACGAGGCGGCAGTCGAGGGCGCCGGAATCGTCGGCTCCAGTCAGCGCCTGCTGGCTGAACTGTCGGACCTGGCGCCGTCGATCGGCATCAACCTCGACGACGAGCGCGTTCCCTCCGGAACGGGGGAGGCCTGGGAGGCTCGGGATCTCGCGGTGGACGGACCGTTCGCGACGGAGCGTTTCACCTGGTACCAGCTCTATCGGGCATGCCTGGCAAGCATCGAGGGCGGCCACGCCATCGTGTTCCACTGACTCATTCCCGGCAGTGGTCATTTCCGGATTCCGTTGAGGACGAGGACAAGGACGACGACGGTGCGGGCGACGGAAACGCTGGAGGGAGCCCTCGGCGGAGGGGGTCTCGGCGGGGGCACCCCGCCCCGAGGGTGGGGCGGGGTGCGGGGTGGGTGCGGTCAGTGGGCGAGGATGCGCAGGGTGGAGTTGACGGTGAGGTAGAAGGTGTGGGCGTCGGGGCCGAGGGCCAGGGCGGTGACCCAGTTGAGGCCGGTGATCTCCTCGGCGGGGACGAGGGTGTTGGTCGCGGTGTCCAGGGCGAGGACCGAGGCCTTGCTGTCGCCGCTGGTGAGGTCCTGCAGGACCAGGTAGAGCCGGGTGCCGTCGGCGGACACCGAGGGGTTCTGCAGCCACTGGCCCGGGGCGAGGTCGAGGGTGGTTAGGGTGTCGGTGGCGAGGTCTACGGCGTAGCCGGTGCCGTTGTTGCCCACGCCGTAGAGGCGGGTGGCGTCCGGGGAGAGGGCCAGGATCGGGCGGGAGCCGATGGTGGCGGGGGTGGTTCCGGTGATGGTCGGGGTCGTGGTGCTGGTGTCCAGGCGGACCAGGTTCTCGTCGGTGGCGGTGTACGCGGTGTCGCCGTCCGGGGACGTGACGATCGAGCCGAGGTAGTGGCCGGGGACCGGGACGGCGGTGGTGTAGGCCTGCTGCTGCGGGGAGAAGGACAGGACCCGGGCGCCCGGCTCGGCCGGGCGGTGGTAGCGGGCCGGTCCGTCCTGGCCGACGTAGACGGTGGCGCCGTCGGGGCTGACGGCCAGGGAGGTGAGGGCGCCGGGGAAGGTGCCGTCGGGTCGCGGCTGGTCGGGTGCCTCGGTGCTGGAGACGACGGTGTCGGTGGCCGTGTCGATGGCGCCCAGGCTGGACAGTGGTGCCTTGCGGGCGGTGGAGAAGAGCACGTAGACGCGCGAGCCGTCGGGGCTGACGGCCAGCGGTCCCGGGCCGGCGCCGAGACCGGTGGACAGTGTCACCACCGCGGTGATCGCGCCGCTCTGGGTGTCGACCACCTTCACCTTGGCGCCCTTGGTGGTGTCCTTCACCGCGACATAGGCCTTGTGCCCGTCCGGGCTGACGGCCACCGAGGCGGGGGACGAGTCCAGTTCGACGGTCTGCGGGACGCCCGGGACCGGGCCGCCGGAGGTGTGGGTGGCGGCGCCGGCGGAGCCGGACCCGGTGAGCAGCAGCGCTCCCGCCACCGCCAGGGAGCCTAACCAGCGGGCCGTCGAGACAAGCGAGTTCATGGGTAACCCTCCCCTTCGTACACCGCGGGTCCCCGCGGTGGAAGGAAAACGCTACGGGACGAAGCCGGTCCGGGGTGCGGCTTCACCCGGGAGGTGACGGCCGCAGGGGGAAGTGGCAGGCGGCCAGGTGGTCGTCGGGGCCGTAGGCGGTCAGCGGTGGCTCGACCTCGGCGCAGAGCTGCTGCGCCGCCGCGCAGCGGGTGCGGAAGCGGCAGCCGGACGGCGGGTCGATCGCGGAGGGGAGTTCCCCGGCGACGCCCCGGTTGCTCCTGGCCCGTTCCACCGCCGGGTCGGCGACGGGGACGGTGTCGAGCAGGCCGCGGGTGTAGTGGTGCACCGGGCTGGCGTACACCGACGGCGCGGGGCCGATCTCCACCAGCTTGCCGAGGTACATCACGCCGATCCGGTCGGACAGGTAGCGGACCACGGACAGGTCGTGCGAGATGAACAGGTACGACAGGCCGAGTTCGCCCTGGAGGTCGCGCATCAGGTTGAGCACCTGGGACTGGATCGACACGTCGAGGGCCGAGACGGGCTCGTCGGCGACGATGAGCCGGGGGCTGAGGGCCAAGGCGCGGGCCAGTCCGATGCGTTGGCGCTGGCCGCCGGAGAACTCGTGCGGGTAGCGTTCGAGGGCGGTGAGCGGCAGGCCGACCAGGTCGAAGATCTGCCGGATCCGCCGGTCGCGCTCGGCCGGGCCGTCGACCCGGTGGATGTCGAGCGGTTCGCGCATGATCGAGTGGACCGGCATCCGCGGGTTCATGGCCGCGTAGGAGTCCTGGAACATCAGTTGGACGTCGCGCCGCAGCCGGCGCCGCTCGGCCCGTGGCACCAGGGCGAGGTCGCGGCCCTGGAACACCAGGCTGCCGCTGGTGGGCCTCTCCAGGCCGACGATGAGTTTGCCGACGGTGGTCTTGCCGCAGCCGGACTCGCCGACCAGGCCGAGCGTCTCTCCCCGGCGGACGGTCAGGGAGAGGTCGGCGACGGCGCTGACGGCGCCGACGGTCCGGCGCAGGACGAGGCCGTTGGTGACCGGGTACTGCTTGACCAGGTGCTCGACGCGCAGCAGCGGTTCGGCCGCCGGGCCGTCGGCCGCCGCCGTCACCTCGTCGGTCACCGCCGGAGCCTGTACAGCCGTCGTCCGTGCTGTGGACCGGACGCCCGATCCGGCCTCGCCGACCGGGAAGTAGCACGCGTAGCGGTGGTCCGGGACCTCCCCGGACAGCGGCGGATCCTGCGCGTGGCACTGCTCGGTGGCGTAGCGGCAGCGCGCGGCGAAGCGGCAGCCGGGCGGGGGAGTGGTCAGGTCCGGTGGCAGGCCGGGGATCGAGTAGAGCCGGCCGCCGGAGCGGGCGGAGCGTTCCGGCAGCGAGGCGAACAGCGCCTCGGTGTACGGGTGGCGGGGGTTGCCGTAGAGCGCCTCGGTGCCGGTGGTCTCGACGACCTTCCCGGCGTACATGACGGCGATCCGGTCGGCCCGTCCGGCGATGACGCCGAGGTCGTGGGTGACCAGGATGACGGCCATGCCGAGCTGCTGCTTGAGGTGGTCGATGAGTTCGAGGATCTGCTTCTGGACGGTGACGTCGAGGGCGGTGGTCGGCTCGTCGGCGATGAGCAGTTTGGGTTCGTTGGCCAGGGCCATGGCGATCATGGCCCGTTGGCGCATGCCGCCGGACAGTTCGTGCGGGTAGACCAGGGCCCGCCGGGCCGGGCTGGGCATGCCGACCAGGTTCAGCATCTCGACGGCGCGTTCGTGCGCCTCCCTGCGGGAGGCCCGGCGGTGGATGCGGACGGACTCGGAGATCTGCCGGCCGATGGTCATGGTGGGGTTGAGCGAGGTGGTCGGGTCCTGGAAGATCATCCCGATGTCGTTGCCGCGCACCCGGTCCATCGTCGTGGGGCCGAGCGCGAGCAGGTCGCGGCCGTCGAGCAGGACGCTGCCGCCGACGACGCTGCCGCCGTTCGGCAGCAGCTGCATGATCGACATGGCGGTCATGGTCTTGCCGCAGCCCGACTCGCCGACGATGCCGAGGGTCTCGCCCGCGTCCACCGCGAGGTCGACGCCGTCCAGGGCCCGCACCACCGAGTGCTTCAGCCGGATCTCGGTGCGCAGGCCGGTCACTTCGAGGAGCGCCACTGCCGGAACCTCCGTCGGTTCACCGTTTCCGCAGGCGGGTTTCGAAGGCGTCGCGCAGGGCGTCGCCGATCACGTTGAAGCAGAGGATGAGCAGGATGATCACGGCGGCGGGCGGGTAGATCATCCACCAGTAGCCCTGGCCGGCGTAGTTGGTGCCGACGTCGAGCATGCCGCCCAGGTCGTTGTCGGGGGCCTGGAGGCCCAGGCCGATGTAGCTGAGGGTGGAGAGGGCGAAGACCGCGTCGGCGATCGAGAACGTGGTGTTGACGATCGTGGTCCCGATGGTGTTGGGCAGGATGTGCTTCAGCACGATCCGCCCGCCGCCCGCGCCCATCATCCGGGACGCGGAGACGTAGTCCCGGACCTTGATCGCCAGGGCCTCGCCGCGGACCAGGCGGGTGATGCCGAACCAGGAGGTCAGGCCGACCTCCAGGATCAGCATGGTCTTGCTCTTCCCGTAGACGCTGCTGAGGTAGATCAGCAGGAAGATCAGCGGGAAGGACATGAAGGAGTCGATCACCCGCATCATCAGCGCGTCGACCCAGCCGCCCAGGTAGCCCGCGACGGCGCCGTACAGCGCGCCGATGACGGCGGCGATCAGGCCGGCGGCGAGGCCGATCTCCAGGCTGGTCTGCCCGCCGGCCATCACCTTGCCGAGCTCGTCGATGCCGTCGTTGTCGGTGCCGAGCGGGTGCCCGGCGCCCGGCGGCAGGGTGACGGCGGAGAGGTTCACCACCGAGGTGTCGGCGCGGTAGAACAGCGGGCCGAGGAAGCAGAACGCGGTGATCGCGACCAGGACGGCGACGGCGACCAGGGCGAGCCGGTTCTCGGCGAAGACCTCCGCGCCGCGTCGGAGCATCGAGCGGGGCCGCCCGGCGGGCTCCCCGCCGGGGGCGTCGAGCCGGCCGGGCGTCGTGCCGGGCAGGGGCCCGGGCGTCGTACCGGGCGCCGCGGCGGGTGTCGTGCCAGTCGGGGGACGAGACGGAGTGCCGGGTGTCGGGGCCATCAGGTGAGCCTCACTCGGGGGTCCAGCACGGCGTAGCCGAGGTCGGCCAGCAGCGAACCGACCACGGTGGCCACCGCGGTGAGCAGGGTGGCGGCCAGGGTGATGCCGTAGTCGCTCTGCAGCGCGGCGCGGGTGGTCAGCAGGCCGATGCCCTGGATGTTGAAGACGTACTCGACGATCAGCGCGCCGCCGACCAGCGCGGGCATCGAGAGGCCGACCAGGGTGACCATCGGGATCAGGGCGTTGCGCAGGACGTGGCCGTACAGGGTGCGGCGCCGGGAGGCGCCCTTGGCCTGGGCGGACCGGACGTAGTCCTGGGTGATCTGGTCCAGCACCCCGGAGCGCATGTAGCGGCTGTAGCCGGCCACGGTGGTGAGGGTCAGGGTCAGGACGGGCAGGCAGACGGCCCCGGGGTGGGTCAGCGCCTCGCCGAAGGTGGCCACCTGGTCGTGCACCGAGACCCACTTCAGGTCGTCCTCGAACCACTGCTGGATCAGGAAGCCGATGAAGAAGGTCGGCACCCCGTAGGCGATGAAGGAGAACACCGTGAAGGCGTGGTCCAGCGCGCTGTTGCGGCGGGTGGCCTGGAGCAGGCCCGCCGGTACCGCGATCAGCAGCGCGATCAGCAGCGAGGCGCCGACGATGTAGGCGGAGGCGCCGAGGGCGTTGAACAGCAGGTCGGAGATGGGGCGCTGCTGGATGTAGTCGAAGCCGAGGTCGCCGTGGAGCAGGCCGTCCAGCCAGGTCCAGTACTGCACGTAGACGGGGCGGTCCAGGCCCATCTGGTGGGTCAGGTGGGCGATGGTGGCCGGGGTGGCGTGGGAGCCGAGGATCGCCCGGACCGGGCCGCCCGGCATGAGCTGCATCAGGCCGAAGGAGATGACCGTGACCATCAGCACCGTCACGAGGGCCTGGAACAGCCGACGGATCAGGTAGGCCGTCACCGCCGCCCCCCGAGGGGGGCCGCGGCGCGCTCACGGGTGGCCGTCATTTCGTGTGGTACCAGTACTCCGGCTCGTAGCCCTGGAAGGGGTCGCCGGCGTCGACGTGCAGCTTCCTGGTGACCTCGCTGACCGTGAGCGTGTTGGGGGTGTAGATCACCGGCTGGTCGCCCGCGATGTAGTCCTCGTAGGCGTACAGGTCGTTGACGTCGCTGCCGGTGGTGGTCTTGACGATCAGCTGGTCCAGCTTCGGGTCGGAGAAGCTCCAGACGTTCGGCCCGGCCCCGGTGGCGAACAGCGCGTCGCCGGTCGGGTAGTAGTCGGGGTCGAAGACCCAGCCGCCGTAGAGCAGGGCCTGCCACTGGCATCCGGCCGGCTGGGCGGCGGTGCAGGCCACGCCCTCGTTGCCGATGGTGTTCTGGGTCTGGCTGACGACGGTGATGCCGATGCCCGCCTTGGCCGCGTCCGAGCGCATGTCCGCCGCCATGGTGTCCAGGGCGGCCTGGCCGGAGGGGTAGTTCATGGTGAACGCGGCCTTGGCGCCCGCCGCGATGCCGGCCCCGCACTGGTCGGGGCCGGTGCCCGGGTTCGTGCAGGTGGCCGGGGTGCTGTCGGTGTTCCAGCCGTGGCCGCGCAGCAGCTGCTTGGCGGCCGCCGGGTCGTAGGTGGCCTTCTCGGACTGGCTCTTGGGGGAGAGCGGGTTGCCGGCCGGGAGGCTGGGCACGGCGCCGGTGCTCGGGTAGCCCCAGCCCTTCCAGATGCCGTTGATGATGCCCTGCTGGTCCACGGTGTCCTGGACCGCCTTGGTGAAGTAGGGCTGCTTGAACAGCGGCCCCACGTCCGGGTTGGCGAAGTTGATCTGGTAGTACGAGATCTCGTCCAGGTAGGTCGGGGCCGGGATGTAGTAGCCCGCGCCGCTCAGCGGGTTGCCGGCGTCCGGGTTCTTGGCGTTGAAGGTCGGGGAGTCCTCGGCCGGCAGGTAGCCGACGTCGATGGCGTTGGCGCCGCCGCTGCCGGCCTTCAGGTCCGCGTACTCGGTGGTGTCCGAGGTGTAGGGGACGAAGTCCACCTCGTCGAGGTAGGGCTTCTGCGGTCCCGAGTAGGCGGTGTTCGGCACGATCGCGTACGCGCCGGAGGTGCCGTTGTAGGTCTTGAGCTTCCACGGGCCGTCGACCACCGACCACAGCGGGCTGCCCGCGAAGTCGCCGCCCTTGGTCGACTGCGCGCTGAGGTAGGCGTAGTCGGCGGCGCAGTCGGTCATGGCGGCGTCCGAGCCGAACGCGTCGCCCGCGCAACCGCCCTTCTGGCCTGGGCCGGTGAGGTCCCAGGCGAGCGGCATCGGGGTGATCTGGCTGAGCTCGTCGTCGGTGAACCAGGTCTGGCTGACCGGGGTGTCGAGGGTCAGCGTCAGCGTCTGGCCGGAGGCGGTCGCCGAGGCCACGTTGTCCGGGAAGTACTTGGCGCCGATCGCCGGGTTCGGCGGGGTGTAGTAGCCGCTGTTGGACGTCTCGGCCTTGGCCATGTTGATCCAGAACAGCACGTCCTGGGCGGTGACGTCCTCGCCGTTCGACCACTTCCACGGTTTGACCTGGATGGTGACGGTCTTCCCGTCCGGGCTCCAGGCGGGCGCCTCGCCGAGGGACACCTCCGGGTCCAGGGCGACCTTGTCGTTCAGCCCCCAGTAGTACAGGGGGCGGTAGAACAGCTCCTGGAACTGGCTGGTGTTCACCGTGCTGACCTGGGCCGCGGAGTCGAACGGCCAGATGGCGTCCGGGAAGGTGGAGGGCGCCTCGGCGACCCGCACCACGCCGCCCTGGACCGGGGCCCCGACCGGCCCCGGGCTGCTGCCGCTGCCGCCCCCGCCGCCGCTGCCGCTGGTGCAGGCCGCGGCGGTCGCCACGACCGTGACCAGCGCCACCACTTGTGCGAGTCTGCGCGCTCCTGTGGACTTCGTCATCCTGGGCATGCCCCTCTCACCCCACGTGAACACCAGCGAGTGCTTTCCTTGCGCGATCCGACGGTTCGCCGACGCGGGCATGGCGGTGCCGGGACCGGGCAAGCGTGAGCGGCTTTCCCGACGCCGGGAAGGCACCGGCGTCCGTGGGCTTCGGCCGCGTGCTGCTGGCCCTGCCCCGCCGGGTGCTAACAGTTAGACGGATTTCGCGGAGACTGAGAAGACCCGGGAAGGGCTGCGGTTCGTCAAGTTTCCATCAAGGAGCGGATCTTGGGACCGTACGGGCTGCTGCCCCCTTGCGGGCCCGGTGTGCGCGGAGGCCGGCCCGGAGCCCCCTGCCCCTCGGCCCCGCGGAGGTGGGGGAACCCGGCGAGGGCCCCGCCGAGCAGGCGGGGCCCTCGCCGTACCGGGGCGGAAGCCCCTCGCGGTGGTGCGGTCAGTTGCCGCCGTGGACCAGGTTGAGGGAGAAGCCGTCGCCGGTGGGGACGGACGGCGTCCGGACCGTCGTCACCCCGGTGGCGGCGTCGTGGTACCAGCCCGAGCCGGCCGCGTCGAGCGCGGCCGCCGAGTCCCGCCGGGGCAGCGGGCCCGCGTCGGTGGCGACCAGGCGCGGCGCGGGGCGGCCGTGCACGGTGAGGCGGTACGAGCGCTCGGCCGGCTTGCCGGCGTAGTCGCCGTCACTGGCGCCGATGCGGATGTTGGTGACGGCGCGACCGGTGTGCACGTCGACCTGCTGGGTGGCCGAGGAGCCGGCGGTGTACTGCCGGGTGACGCCGTCGTCCTCGTACAGGGTGTAGGAGGAGTCGCCCGCGGCCTTCGGGTAGAGGTCGTAGTCGAGTTCGGAGCGGTCGCGGTTCTCCCAGGACAGCGTGCCCTTGGGCCACATCGGGACGATCGCGCCGCCGCGGACGAACAGCGGCAGGGTGTCGAGCGGGGCGGAGTAGCCGTTGACCGTGGTCGGGCCCTGGTAGGTGCGGCCGGTCCAGTAGTCGGTCCAGGTGCCCTCGGGCAGGTAGATGCCGTCGCGCACGGCGGTGTCCGAGTAGACCGGCGCGACCAGGAAGTCGGGCCCGGCCAGGAACTCGTACGTCGCGTTCGGGCCGAGGGCGTTCGGGTCGTGCGGGTACTCCAGGGCGAGCGGGCGGACCGCGCCGACGCCGGTGCGGGCGGCCTCCGCGGAGAGGGTGTACATGTACGGCAGCAGCCGTTCCTTGAGTTGCAGGTACTTGCGGTTGATCGAGGTGTACGGCTCGCCGTCCAGCCAGGGCTGCTGGTCCCGCTGCTGCGTGCCCGTCATGTCCCGGGCCCAGCCGTCCATGGTCATGATCGCCGGGAGGAAGGCCTTCCACTGCAGGTCGCGGGTGTACATCGCGGGGTCCCGGCGGTAGATCGAGCCGACGTCGCCGGTGTTGTAGGCGATGCCGGACATGGTGGCGCCGGCGTAGGTCGGGATCTGCCAGCGGATGTAGTCCCAGGACAGGCTCTGGTCACCGCTCCACAGCACGCCGCAGCGCTGCGCGCCGGCCCAGGAGACCGGCAGCCAGACGAAGCCGCGGGCGTCGCTGCCGTCCTCGATGCCTGCCTTGGCCTGGTCGCAGGCGTTCAGCGCGAAGTCGTAGCCGTTGCCGACCCAGGCCACGTCGAGCTTGCGCACCCGTACGCCGGCCTTGACCTCCTCGGCCTGGTCGGGCAGGCCATTCTGGGTCCACAGGCCGAGCTGGGCGTGGTCCCTGCGCAGGCCCGTGCCGGTCTGCGCGAGGTTCTCGTAGCCGCAGCCGTAGCCGTCGTTGACCAGCATCCAGCCCAGCGGCATCTGGTGGTCCACGTAGCCGTCGGCGACCTTCAGCGCGTCCGGGGTGTGGCGCTCGCCGCGGTTGGCGTTGTGGAGGTAGCAGTCGGCGTCGCCGGGCTCCAGCCCGTAGACCGGCGGCATGAAGGGCTTGCCGACCAGGTCGGTGTACCGGCCGATCACCGCCTTGACGTCACCGGTGAAGTAGTAGGCGTCCAGGCGGCGTTCCTGCTGCCCGGTGCGGACGGGCGAGCCGAAGTCGTAGATCCCGGGCGTGAAGGTGTTGCGGAAGACGCCGTAGCCGGCGGTGGAGACGTAGAACGGCTGGGAGTTGTTCCAGCCGCCCTCGTTCCAGTCGGTGCCGTTGGCGACGTGGACGGTCCGGTCGCGGTGGGAGAAGGAGCCGTTCTGCTCACCGCCGCCGAAGAACTGCTCGTCCGCGCCGCGCTCCAGGCTCTGCCGCAGTCCGCCGGTGCTCCAGCGCAGCGGGGCGCTTTCCTGCCAGAGGGCGGTGCGGTCGTCGGCCTTGTACAGGCCGAACCGCAGCGGGTGCTTGTAGACCCGCAGGACCAGGCCCTTGGAGCGGATGCCGTAGTACGCGCCGGCGTCGAAGGTGCTGGTGTCGCGCTGCGGCTCGGGCTGCTTGCGGACGATCGTGCTGCCCGCCGGATCGGTGAGGACGCCGTCCGGGGCGGCGCGCAGGCGCAGCTGGTCGTCGGCGAGGAAGTCGACCCGGGCCTTCAGGGTGCCCGCGGAGATGTCGTAGCTGCCCTGGGAGCCGCCGAAGCCGGTCAGGTCGCCGGCGTCGGCGGTCTGTGGCAGGTAGGCCGTACCGGTGTAGGAGCCGCCGTGGACGTCGTAGGGGACCACCAGGACGTGGTAGGTGCCCGAGGCCTTGGGGATCACCGTGGCCTCCGGGTCGGCGGTGCCGGCGCTGGTGGCCACCTGCTTGCCGCCGGCGTCGTAGACGTAGAGGTCGAAGTCGTCGGTGGGGTTCTGCCAGCGGACGGACACCGGGACGCCGCCCTCCGGGTTGTCGTCCCAGTACCCGGCCGGCACGTTCACGGTCAGGTCGAAGTGGTCGCAGACCGTGCCGCCCGGGTCCTGCGTGGCCGGAGGGCAGCTGGCGGGGTTGCCGAGGGTGCCCTTGGCGTACTGCGGGCTCTGCCAGGTGACGCTCTGGTGGCCCTGGTCGAGGACGGCGGAGGCGGGGGCCGCGGCGCGGGCGGGGAGGGCGGGCCCGGCCAGGGCGGGGAGGACGGCCAGGGCCGCCAGGAGGGCGGCCCTGCGGAGGTGGGGCCGGAGTGGACGCACGGTGGTGTCTCCGTTCGGCGTTCGAGGGGTGGGTGGTCCGGGCGTGCCGGACTCGCCCGGGCGAGCGGGGAGGCGCCGACGGCGCACACCGCGGCGAGCGCCGGCACACGGTCGTTCACCGCGGTTGCCGCCTTCGTATGCGCTTGATCGACTGATTGGAAATGCTTGATTGGAGTTGATTCCGCGCAGATGCGAAAGAGCTTCCTGGTTTAGTGAGTTCATGTCAACCGTTGCGGTGACAGAAACGCCCGGCCGGTGGGACCGGCCGGGCGTCAGCGTGGGGGTGGGAGCCGGGTCTTCGGGATCCGGGCCCGTGAGGACGGCGCCTCGGCGTCAGGCGCGCAGGATCCGTACGCCGTCGGCGGCGATCGCCTCCTCCTGCGCCGCCGTGACCTCGCCGTCGGTGACCAGGTCGTGGACGTCGGAGAGCGGGCAGATCCGGGCGAAGGTGACCCGGCCGATCTTGCTGCTGTCGGCCAGGACGACCGACCGCGCGCTGCTGCGCAGGAACGCCCGGTCGGTCTGGGCCTCCATCTCGTCGTGCGTGGTGCAGCCCTCCTGGGGGGTCAGGCCGTCCACGCCGATGAACGCGATGTCGAGGTGGTACTGCGCGAGCATCCGGTCGGCGGCCGGCCCCACCAGTTCGTAGCTGGTGGTCCGGGCGATGCCGCCGACCACCACCAGGCGGATGTCCGGCCGGACGATCAGGTCGGCCGCGATGTTGACGGCATTGGTCACGATGGTGATCCCGCCGCGTTCGGCCAGGACGCGGGCCAGCTCGCTGGTCGTCGTGCCGCCGGTCAGGCCGACCACCGCGCCGTCGGGCACCAGCTGCTCGGCCGCCAGGGCGATGCGGCGCTTCTCCGCCTGCCGGGTGCCGTGCTTGTGGCGCAGCGGCAGTTCGAGGTTGACGGCGCCGGTGACCGCCCCGCCGCGGGTGCGGTGCAGCAGGCCCTGGTCGTGGAGTTCCTGGAGGTCCCGTCGGACGGTGGCCGCCGACACCCGCAGGAGCCCGGCCAGCTCGTGCACATCGGCGCTGCCCGTCTCGGTGAGGTGCGTGAGGATCCGGGAGGTGCGGTCGGCTTTGAGCATGGCGGAAGTCTAGTGCCGCGCGCGCGAGGGACGATCTTTGCGTGGAACTGCGCGGAACCGCGTGGCACCGTCGGGCGTGGGCGCGATGCAGTAGCCGGGGCGGTGCCGGGGAGCCGGGCCGGGTCCGTTCAGCGGCCGTCGGCCGGGCCGGTGCTGTCCCGGACGACGAGTTCGGGCCGCAGCAGCTGGATCGAGTTGGCCGGGCTGCCGGACCGGGTGAGGGCGCGCAGCAGCAGCTCGACCGCCTCCCGGGCCATCTCCCGTTTGGGGATGGCCACGCTGGTGAGCGCCGGCCGGGCCACGCCGACCTCCGGGTTGTCGTCGTGCCCGACGATCGACAGGTCGCGGGGCACGGAGCGGCCCTCGGCCCGGGCGGCCTCCAGTGCCCCCAGGGCGAGGACGTCGTGGGTGGCGAAGAGCGCGGTGATCGTCGGGTCGGCGGTGAGTGCCGCCGTCGCCGCGGCGAAGCCGCCCGCGGGGGTGGGTTCGGAGGCCGTGTGGACGGCGGCGTCGGGGACGGTCAGTCCGTCGGCGGCGAAGGCGCGCCGGAAGCCCGCGACCCGCGGGCCGTGGTCGGGGCTGGCGAGCACCGCGACGCGTTCGTGCCCGAGTTCGCGCAGGTGGCGCCCGGCGAGGTAGCCGGCCCGCTCGTAGTCGATGGTGACCACCGGGAAGCGGTCGGGGGCGTCGGTCTCCCAGGCGCACAGGGCGACCGGGAAGGAGGCCTCGGCCAGCAGCGGCAGGTGGTCGATCAGGTCCCGGTCGCCGGCGATCAGCAGGGCGTCCACCGAGCGGCTGGTCAGGCCCGCCAGGTGCCGTTTGGCGCGCTCGCCGTCGAGCCGGGTGGTGCAGAGCAGCAGGTGGTAGCCGTTCGCGTCGAGGACGTCCTCGACCTCCTCGACGATGTCGGGGTAGAAGGAGCCCGTCACGGTGGGGACGAACAGTCCCACCGTCCTCGTGGCGCCGGTGGCCAGGGAGCGTGCGACCAGGTTGGGGGTGTACCCCAGTTCCCCGATCGCGGCGCGCACCCGGGCCGCGGTCGCCGGGCTCACGGCCCCCCGCCCCCGGATGACGTTGGAGACGGTCTGCTTCGTGACCCCGGCACGCTCGGCCACGTCCTGCATCGTCACCATGACTGGATCCTTTGACTTTACCGGTCAACTTGCCTTCGGTGAAAGGTAGGGCACCGGTGAGGGGGCGTCAAGATTGATCAAACCCCCGCCCTCGCTCGTCACTTGAGAGTTCCTTGCGTGAACGGTGTCGAGGTCCCGTAGTCCTGAGCAGGTTTTTGCAAGGACTCTTGATTTACCGGTCAACCCGACCGTATCGTCCCAGCCATCCAGCCGCTCCCCGTCCTCGGGCCCCGGCTGACGACACGTCCGCGCGGCATCTCGCGCCTCCGAGAGGAACCACCCATGGGGAGAACGACCATTCCCGCCGCCCGCGTCGTCGGGGCGGCCACCGCCGTCGCCCTCGCGCTCGGAGCGAGCGCCTGCGGCAGCGGCTCGGAGGGCGGCGCGAAGGCCGCCGGCAGCTTCACCTACTGGTCGATGTGGCGCGCCGACGAGCCGCAGGCCAAGGTGCTGAAGGCCGCGATCGACGACTTCACCGCCACCACCGGCGCCAAGGTGGACGTCACCTGGGCGGGCCGGGACATCGCCAAGAAGATCGGCCCGGCGATCGCCGCCAACCGGGCGCCGGACCTGTGGGACGAGTCCGACGACAAGGTCTACGGCACCACCGCCGCGGCCGGCCAGGCACTGGACCTCTCGCCGGTGCTGCAGCTGCGGGTGCCCGAGGAGGACGTCCCGGTCTCCCAGGTCCTCCCGGCCAAGTACTTCGACATGCTGCCGAAGGACCCCTCCGGCTCCAACCACTACGTGATCCCGTACGAGGTCGTCACCAACGCCATGTTCTACAACGCGGCCGACCCGGCGATCACCACCGCCATGCCGAGTCCGCCCACCGACTGGGCCGGACTGCTCAAGGTCTGTGACGCGCTGAAGGCGGCCGGGAAGGCGTGCATCGCCTCCGAGGGGGAGGATCCCTGGAGCAACGCGCTGTACTTCGACTACCTGCTCGACGGAGCGGGGGTGAACGTCGCCCGGCTCGCCGCCGACCGGACCGGCGCGACCTGGGACGACCCGGCGGTCCTCGGCGCGGCGCGGCAGGTGGAGCAGCTGGTGAGGGGCGGCCACCTGATCGAGGGCTACGACGCCACCAAGTACCCCGCGCAGGAGACCAACTGGGCGGGCGGCAAGGCCGCCTTCTACATGGACGGCAACTACGTCACCGCCGAGGTGGCCAAGCAGGTCCCGGCCGGCTGGAGGACGGCGTCGATGCTGCCGCCCGGCGCGAAGACCCCGGACGCCGCCCTGTTCGGCTTCGCGATCCCCAAGCGGGCCAGGAACGCCGCCGCCGCGCAGAAGTTCATCGCCTTCTTCCTGCAGAAGAAGCACCTGTCCGGGATCTCCACCACCGCGGGCAACCTCACCCCGCGCGGCGACATCCCGGCCCCCGCCGAACTGGCCGACGTCCAGAAGTCCCTGGAGGCCCCGACCGTGCGCCTCGCCTTCGACGGGATGGCCGGCAGCTGGCTGCCCAAGGTCCTGAACGAGAACTACCTGGACTTCTGGCACGGCAGGACCACGGCCGACCGGTTCGTCGCCAAGTGCAAGGCCGACCAGGTCACCTACTGGCAGACCCAGGGCTGACGGTGGCGACGACGATCGAGGAGCCGCCCCGGACGGACGCCGCCCCGGGCCGGTCCGAGCGCGCCGTCCGCTCCGGCGTCGGCCCGCTGGAGCGCCAGCGCCGCCGGGTGTTCTGGCCCTTCACCGCCCCCGCGCTGATCGTGTACGCGGTGCTGTTCGTCGCCCCGGTCGGCTACGCCCTGTGGACCAGCCTGTACGCATGGGACGGCATGGGCGAGATGGAGTGGCGCGGCCCGCGGAACTACCTCCTGCTGTTCCAGGACCCGAGGTTCCGCACCTCGCTGTTCAACACGCTCGAACTGATGGTCGTCGGAGGCACGATCACCTTCGTGCTCAGCTTCGCGCTGACCCTGGTGCTGCGCGAGATGCGGGCCAGGCTCTTCGCCCGGTCGGTGCTGTTCTTCCCCTCGCTGGTCAACGGCATGGTCTTCGGCATCGCCGCCGGGTTCCTGTTCTCGCCCACCGGCCCGGTCAACCAGGCGCTGAAGGTCTTCGGGGTGACCACACCGCCCAAGTGGCTGTCGACGGACAACCTGCTCCCGATGGTCCTGGGCACCCTGGTCTGGACGGCGACCGGCTACTACACCTCCATCATCATGGCGGCGGTCGACCAGATCCCCGACTACCTCTACGAGGCGGCCGAACTCGACGGTGCCGGCCCCTTCCAGCGCTTCCGGCACATCACCCTGCCGTGCGCCTGGGACGTCATCGCGGTCTGCGCGGTGCTGTGGACCGTCAGCTCGGTGAAGATCTTCGAGCTGATCCTGCTCTACGGCGGCAGCACCAACGCCTATCCGCCGGTGAGCAGTTGGAACACCGCCGTGTACGTGTACGCCGAGGCCTTCCCGCAGGGCACCGTCCCCCGGCTGGGCACGGCCACCGCCGCCGCGATCGTCAGCCTGGCCATGGTCACCCTGATCACCGTCGTGCTGCGCCGCCTGCTGCGCCGCGAACCGGTCGAGTACTGACCCGTCGCGTCCCGGCCCCCCCGCACCCAACCGGAAAGGTCCCTCCCGTGCGACGCAGTAACCGACCCACCGGACCCGCGAGCAGGATCGGCACGGCCGCCGTCTGGATCGTCGTCGCCGCCGACCTGCTGCTGCTCCTGTGGATCCTGCTGACCTCGCTGCGCAGCGGCCCCGACATCCTGCGGCACGGCTTCGGCCTGCCGACCAGCCCGGACACCGGCAACTACACCACCGCGCTCGACGAGGGCGGCTTCGCGCGGGCGGCCCTCAACAGCGTGCTCACCGCCGGCCTCTCCTCCGTGGTCGCCGTCGCCCTCGCGGCCCCCTGCGCCTACGCCCTCGCCCGGCGCCGCTCGCGGACCTCCTCGGCACTGACGATGAGCTTCGCCATGGGTCTCGGCGTGCCCGGCCAGGTCCTGGTGGTGCCGCTGTTCATCGGCCTGTCCCGGGTGGACCTGACCGACAGCGACCTCGGCCTCGGGCTGGTCTACGTCGGCCTGGCGATGCCGTTCACCGTCTTCCTGCTGACCGGCTTCTTCCGCGGCGTCCCCGGCGTGCTGGAGGAGGCCGCCGTCCTGGACGGCGCCGGCCCGCTGCGCACCTTCGTCCAGGTGGTGCTCCCGGTCGCCCGGGGCGGGCTGGTCACCGCGTTCCTCCTGCAGTTCATCACCGCCTGGAACGAGACCCTGTTCGCCCTCGTCCTGACGAACAGCCAGGGAACGACCACCCTCCCGGTGGCGCTCTCCTCGTTCGTCGCGGCACAGCAGTTCAACGGCCTGGACTTCGGCACGATGTTCGCCGGGGTCTGCATCATCCTCGCCCCGATGATCGCGCTCTTCTCCTGGATGGGCTCGCGGATCATCCAGGGCATGACAGTTGGGATCGGCAAGTGACCTCGACCCTGCGCACCGACCCGCTCCGCATCGACGGGACCCCCGATCCGGTCGGCGGCACCCTGCCGATCCTGCACGGCCTGCCCCGGCAGACCGGCGCCGGCGCCGGGGTCGACGACGAGATGCGCCGCAACCTGGCCTACGGGGTGCCCGGCACGCTGCTGCCGTACACCCGGCAGGGCGGGTACGACCGCGTCCGTACCGAGCGCGAACTCCCGTGCGTGGTACTGGAGAACGAGACCCTCACCGCGACCTTCCTGCCCTCCCTCGGCGGGCGGCTGTGGTCCCTGGTCCACCGCCCCACCGGACGGGAGCTGCTGCACCGCAACCGGATCCTGCAGCCCGCCAACCTCGCCCTGCGCGACGCCTGGCTGGCCGGCGGGGTGGAGTGGAACCTCGGCGCCACCGGGCACTGGCCGCTGACCTGCGAGCCGCTGCACGCCGTCCGGGTGCGCGCGCCCGACGGCACCCCGGTCCTGCGGATGTACGCCTTCGAGCGGCTGCGGCGCCTGGTGCTGCGGATGGACAGCTGGCTGCCCGCCGGCTCCCCGGTGCTCTACGTCCATGTCGCCGTGCACAACCCCGCACCGAGCGAGACGCCGGTCTACTGGTGGTCCAACATCGCGGTGCCCCAGGACCGGGACGTGCGCGTCCTCGGCCCGGCCGACCACGCCTTCCACTGCGACTACGTCAGCGATCTGCGCCGGGTGGCCTTCCCGGAGGCCGACGGCGCCGACCGCAGCTACCCCGGCCGGGCGGCGCGCGCCGCGGACTACTTCCTCGACCTCCCCGGCGGCGAACGCCCCTGGATCGCCGCGCTGGACGGCACCGGCGCCGGGCTCGTCCAGACCTCCACCGCCCGGCTGCGCGGACGCAAGCTGTTCTGCTGGGGCACCGGCACCGGCGGCAGGCACTGGCAGGAGTGGCTCTCCGGCCCGGACTCCGCCTACCTGGAGATCCAGGCGGGCCTGGCCCGCACCCAGCTGGAGCACCTGGCGATGCCCGCCGGCGCCACCTGGTCGTGGACCGAGGCGTACGGGCTGTTGCAGGCCGATCCCACGGCGGTGCACGGGAGTTGGGACGCCGCCCGGAAGGCCGCCGGCCAGGCGCTGGACCGGTTGCTCCCGCCGCTGGAGCTGGAGCGGGCCGACGCCCGGGCCGGGGAGTTCGGCGCGCCCGAGGAGGTGCTGTCCGAGGGCGACGGCTGGGCCGCGCTGGAGATCGAGGCCGGCGCCCTGCCCGCCTCGCCCGCCCTGCCCTTCGGCGAGCCGGCGGCCGCCCAGGAACCCTGGCGGCGGCTCCTGAGGACCGGCACGCTCCCGGTCTGCGACCCGCCGGCCGAGCCGGTCACCGGGGCGCACTGGCGGCGACTGCTGGAGGCGAACGCCACGGACTGGCACGCGCTGTACCAGCTCGGGCTGCTGCGCCTGGCCGACGGGGAACGGGAGTCCGCCCACGAGGCGTTCGAACGCTCCGTCGCCGTGCAGGCCTCGCCGTGGGCACTGCGCGCGCTCGCCCTCCTCGCCCCGCAGCCGTGGGAGGCCGCCGACCTCATGCTCTCGTCCCACCGACTCCGTCCGGAACTACGGGAGTTGACGATCGAGACGCTGGAGTCGCTGCGGCGCGCCGAGCGCCCCGCCGAGGCGCTCGCGCTGATCGAGGCGCTCTCCCCGGCCGACCGGGCGCACGGGCGGATCAGGCTGGCCGAGGCGGAGGCGGCGCACGCCCTCGGCGACGACGACCGGGTCCGGCGGCTGCTGGCCGAGGGCATCCAGGTCGACACCATGCGCGAGGGCGAGCTCTCCCTGGACACCCTCTGGCTCGCCGTCCACCCCGGCACACCGGTGCCCCCGCAGTACGACTTCCGCATGGCGGACGGCTGACCGCCCGCCTCCCCGGACCACTCTCCCGTTCCGCACCCCCACAGCAGGGGCGCAACCGTGCGCCCCGCCACGGAAGAGGAGTACCAGTGCCACCTCTACCCACCCGATGGGCCCGCGCCCTCGCGGCCACTGTCCTGGCGGCGCTCGGCGCCGGCACCCTGGCCGCCGGACCGGCGTCCGCCGACAGGCCGTCCGCCGACTCACCCGCCGCCGGCAGGCCGGCCCCCGCGACGTACACGGTCTCGGTCGGCAGGACCGGCTCGTACGCCTACCCCGACGACACCCAGGCCAGTCCCTACACCGACAAGGACGGCACGTTCTACTTCCAGCAGTCGCACTCGCTGTACGGCGCGAACGACTCCCGGCAGTGGGACTTCTTCACCGGCCGGGACTTCGACAGCGCCACCAGGTCCGCCGCGATCAGCGACGCCGTCAACCCCGCCGACCCGTCGGACCGCAACGACGACACCACGGCGCGCTGCAACAACAGCCCCACCGGACGGCAGTCCAGCTACGCGCCGCAGGGTTCGCACTACGCCCAGCGGAACTACTGCGACCTGGCCGGGGTCTGGGTCGACCCGGACAGCGGGGACTGGTACGGGCTGGTGCACAACGAGTTCACCCCCCAGCCCTTCGGTGACGGCCTGCACTACGACGCGATCGACTACGCCGTCTCCACCGACCAGGGCCGGACCTGGACGATCAGGGACCACGTGATCACCTCGCCTCGCAGCACCACGCGAGGTGACACCGCGGCCTTCCCGCAGCAGACCTTCTCCTACGGCGACGGCGACCAGCGACTGTTCGTGGACACCGCCTCCGGATACTTCTACGTCTTCTACGGCTCCCGGATCGTCGACAAGGGCGGCAGCTGGGGCGCGTTCCAGCAGCACGTCGCGCGGGCCCCGATGTCCGCCAAGATGACGCCGGGCAGCTGGCAGAAGTGGTACGACGGCGCGTGGTCGCAGCCCGGGGCCGGCGGCCTGGAGAGCGACATGGTGCCCGCCGACGGCGCCAACCCCACCGGGTACCTCCCGCCGGCCAAGGAGTACGACCCGGCCAACCCCGGCACCGTGAGTCAGCAGATCGCGGCCGGCACGCTCGCCCCGAGCACGCCGCTGTTCGTCATGAACATCGCCTACGACGCCTACCTGGGCCTCTACATCGGCACTCCGCAGGCCGTCGACCAGAGCGGCAACGCCCCGCAGCAGATCTACGCCACCAAGGACCTGGCCACCCAGAAGTGGACGCTGCTCGGCGACACCGGCGGTTACCACACCGCCTCCTGGTACCGCTGGTTCCTGGACAGCGCCAGCCTGACCGGTACCACGATCGTCGGCAGGACCTTCCGGTCGTACTGCTCCTTCGCCTGCGCCGGCTCGGACGGCCAGTACGTCGAGCTCACCGTCGGCTCCTCCGCCCCGGCCGCTCCGCCGGTCGACCTGGCCAGGACCTACCGGATCCAGAGCGGCAACGGCCGGGTCCTCGCCCAGAGCGCCGGCGGCTCCGCCGTCACCTCCACGGCCGGGGCGGCCGGCTCCGCCCGCGAGTCCTGGCGGTTCCTGGCCGAGGGCGACGGCTCCTACCGGATCGTCAACGCCGCCACCGGTCGGCTGCTGGGCGTCGACGCCACCTCGACGGCGGGCCGGGCCTGGGGCGCGGCGCTGACCGCCACCGGCGCCGTCGGCGGGAACGCCACCGTCGGGCAGCAGTGGTTCGTGCTCCCCAGCAAGGCCGGGAAGGGCCGGTTCCAGCTGGTGAACCGTTACAGCGGCCTGGTGATCGGCATGTCCGGCACCGCGGGCCGACTCGCCGAGACCGTGCCCGCCCGCTCCTGGAGCGACACCACCGGCTCCACGGTCGGCGGCGGCCGCACGGCGGCCGAGCAGACCCTCGCCCTCGTTCCGCAGGCGCCGCGGTGACGCGGGAGCCGGACACCGGATCGCCGCCGCGGCGGTGGTCGACCTCCTGACCCCGACCCCGGCACGGCTCGATCGACGGCCGTGCCGGGGCCCTCCTGTGGGCCGGGTCAGTCGGCCGCGGCCTCGCGCAGCCGCTCGGCGGCGGCCTCCGGACTCACATCGGTGACGAAGGCGTCGAGTCCGGATTCGACGCCCGCCAGGTACTTGAGCCTGCCGGGAGCGCGCCGGACGGTGAACAGCTCCAGGTGCAGGGCGAGTTCGTCGCCGCCGTCCTTCGGCGCCTGGTGCCAGGCGGAGATGTACGGGGTCCGGTTCGGCGCGGAGCCGGCGGGAGCGGGGAACAGCCGGTCGAAGCGGCGCAGCAGGTCGAGGTAGAGGCCGGGGAACTCGGCGCGCTCGGCCTCGTTCAGCGCGGTGAGGTCGCGCACCCGGCGGTTGGGGTAGAGGTGGACCTCGTACGGCCAGCGGGCGGCGAAGGGCACGAAGGCCGTCCAGTGCCCGCCCCGGAGCACCAGCCGCTCGGGGGCGGCCCGTTCGGCGGCGACGAGGTCCTCGAAGAGGTTCCGCCCGGTGCTCGCCCGGTACGCCTCGGCGCGGCCGATCATCCGGGCGGTGCGGGAGGGGACGAAGGGGAAGGCGTAGATCTGCCCGTGCGGGTGGGCCAGGGTGACGCCGATCTCCTCGCCGCGGTTCTCGAAGCAGTACACCTGCCGGACCTCGGGCCGGGCGGAGAGTTCGGCCGTGCGGTCGGTCCAGGCGTCCAGCACCAGGCGGGCCCCGGCCTCGTCCAGGTCGGCGAAGGAGGCGTCGTGGTCGGGGGCGAAGCAGACCACCTCGCAGCGGCCGGTGCCCGGCCGGAGGGTGCGCAGGGGGTCGTCCTCGTGGGCGGTGACGTGGGCGGCGGAGTCCGGGGCGAGCGAGGGGAAGCGGTTCTCGAAGACCACGACCTGGTAGTCGGCCGCCGGGACCTCGCTCAGCCGTCCGTTCCGGGAGGGGCAGAGCGGGCACTCGCCGGCCGGGGGGTGGTAGGTCCGCTGCTGGCGGTGGGCGGCGACGGTCACCCACTCGCCGAGCACCGGGTCGAGCCGGGTCTCGGAGAGGCTCGCGGAGGGTTCCAGCGGGCGTTCGTCCACGGCGTTCCGGGCCACGCCGAACTCCTGGTCGTAGTAGACGAGTTCGCGGCCGTCGGCCAACTTGGTCGCGGTCTTGTGCACCGCCGTGCTCCTTCTGCGGGGGAGTTCGGCCAGTCTGCGCCGATCTCCAACAGAATCAAACATATTCGATCGCTTGTCAACAGGTGTAGACCTGCCGACAGGGCATCGGGCACCGATTCCGGTCCGCGCCGCGATGCGAAACCCGCAGGTGTTGACTGCGGCGGCCGATGATGTTTGATTATGTCGAAATCGGCTCCCGTCCGCCGAAGGAGGCACCGACGGGAGCCGCCACGACGCACGCGCACGACGTACGGGAGCCGAGCAGATGATCGACCGGGCCGCCACCGACTTCGAGGCCGTCCACGGCGCCCGGCCGAGCGGCGTGTGGGCCGCGCCCGGCCGGGTGAACCTGATCGGTGAGCACACCGACTACAACGACGGCTTCGTCCTGCCCGTCGCCCTCCCACACACCACCAGGGTCACCGCCCGCCGCCGCACGGACGGCCGGGTGCGGCTCCACAGCACCCGGGGCGACGGCACCGTCACCGACCTCGCGCTCGACGGCCTGGCCCCCGGGGTCGTCACCAGCTGGGCCGCCTACCCGGCCGGCGTGTTCTGGGCCCTCGCCCAGGCCGGACACGCGATCGGCGGCGCCGACCTCTCCGTCGACAGCGACGTGCCGGCCGGTGCCGGGCTCTCCTCCTCCGCCGCCCTGGAGTGCGCCACGGCCGCCGCCCTGAACGACCTGTACGGGCTCGGCCTGTCCGCGCCGGACCTCGCCCTGGTCGCCCAGCGGGCCGAGAACGCCTTCGTCGGCGTGCCCTGCGGGGTGATGGACCAGATGGCCTCCGCCTGCTGCACGGACGGTGCCGCGCTGCTCCTCGACACCCGGACGCTGGAGCGGCGCCACGTCCCGCTCGACCTGGAGGCGGCCGGCTTCCGGCTGCTGGTGATCGACACCCGGGTCAAGCACGACCTCGGCGACGGCGCCTACGCCGCCCTGCGGGCCGGCTGCGAGCGGGCCGCCGACCTGCTCGGCCTGGCCGCGCTGCGCGACCTGCCGGCCGCCGGCCTCACCGCGGCCCTGGAGCGCCTCCCCGGGGAACTCGCCCCGCTGGTGCGGCACGTGGTCACCGAGAACCGGCGGGTGGCCGAGGTGATCGAGCACCTGGACGGCGGGCGGACCGCCGCGCTGGGGCCGGTCCTGACGGCCGGACACGCCTCGCTGCGCGACGACTTCCGGGTCTCCTGCCCCGAGACGGACCTCGCGGTCGAGGCCGCCGTGGCCGCCGGGGCGCTGGGCGCCCGGATGACCGGCGGCGGCTTCGGCGGCTCCGTCATCGCGCTGGTGGCCGCGGCGGACGTGGCAGCGGTCGCGGACGCGGTGCGGTCGGCCTTCGGCTCCGCGGGCTTCGCCGCACCCGTCGCCTTCACCGCCGTCCCCTCGGCGGGGGCGCGTCGACTGGCCTGACCGGGCGGTGCCAGGAGCCCCCGGTCAGCCGGCGGCCGGTACCACGACGAGTTCGCCGACCGCCTCGGCGAGCGCGTTGCGGGCCGCCGCGGGGAGGGCGTCGTCGGTGATGAAGCAGTCGACCTCCGTCAGGGCCGCGAAGCTGCTCAGGCCGACGACGCCCCACTTGGTGTGGTCGGCGACCACGACGGTGCGGCGGGCCGAGGCGATCAGGGCCCGGTTGGTCTGCGCCTCGGCGAGGTTGGGGGTGGTGAGCCCGGCCTGCTCGCTGACGCCGTGCACGCCGAGGATGAGCAGGTCGACGTGGAGGGTGCGGATCGTCTGGTCCGCGAGGGCCCCCACCAGGGCCGCGGAGCGTGTCGGCGCCCCACCGGTCAGCAGCAGCGACGGAACGGTCTCCGCTCCGTCGCTCTCCGCCGCCCACAGCAGGTCCGCGATCCGCAGGGAGTTGGTGACGACCGTCAGCCCCGGCACCTCCAGCAGCCGGGAGGCGACCGCGTAGGTGGTGGTGCCGGCGGACAGCGCCACCACGCTGCCCGGTTCCACCCGCTGCGCGGCGGCGTCGGCCAGCGCGGCCTTGGTGCTCTCCTCCAGCTCGGACTTCACGTCGAAGCCGGGTTCGTCCGTGCTGGCGGTCCCCACCGCGATGGCCCCGCCGTGGACCTTCCGCACGTCTCCCTGACGGACCAGTGCGTCCAGGTCGCGGCGGATCGTCATGTCCGACACGCCGAACTGCTCGACCAGCTCGGCGACGCGCACCGCGCCGGCCTTGCGGATGGCCTCCAGGATCAGCGCCTGGCGCTGCGGGGCGAGCAAACTCTGATCAGCCACGAAGGCCCTTTCGATCGAACGGGTGCCTGACCGCTCCCGCTTCCTCCGGCAGGCCGACCCTGCCGCGGTCCGGACGTACCGGTGTCACCGCCGAGGGCCGGGCGGGGCGCCGGGGCGTTCGCGTCGGTGACCGGGGAGCCGTCGGCCGCGACATGATCCAGTATCCCAGGACCCGGCGGGCCCCGACCCGACCGGTCGGCCGGTCGCGCTCCTGTGTCCGGTGGCGGCTCGGCCGGGCCGGGGCCACGTGCACTCGTGCTCGGACTTTGCCATTGAGTGCGTGTTATTGCTTATTCTGCCCGTCATCTTGTCAGGAGCGAGCAGGGCCCCGTACAAATGGTCCGGCTGGGACCAACAGCAGCCATCCATGCCCTGACCCCGAGATCCCGTGAGGTCGAAGCGTGTCAACTGCCCTCCGCCGGTGGCTCCGTACCACCGTCGCCTGCTGTACGGCGCTCGCCGCCGTGTCCACCGCTACGCTCCTGGCTCAGCCCGCGGTCGCCGCCGAGCCCTCCCCGTCCGGCACCGTCACCGAGTACCCGAACTACGCCCCCACACCGCCCATGGGCTGGAACGACTGGTCGTACTACCAGTGCGGGATCGACGAGAAGACCATCCTCGACAACGCCCGGGCCCTCGTCTCCACCGGGCTGGCGAAGAAGGGGTACGACACCGTCACCATCGACGACTGCTGGATGTCCAAGCAGCGCGACGCCCAGGGCAACCTGGTCGCCGACCCGCGGCTGTTCCCGCACGGCATGGCCTACATCGGACGCCAAGTCCACGACCTCGGCCTGAAGTTCGGCATCTACGAGGACGCCGGGACCGCCACCTGCGGCGGCTACCCGGGCTCCCTCGACCACTGGAAGCAGGACGCGGACCTGTTCGCGTCCTGGGCCGTCGACTACGTCAAGCTCGACGGCTGCAACGTCCCGGTCAAGCCCGGCGAGACCGAGGAGCAGAGCTACCGCGACACCTACACCGCGATGAGCCGGGCGCTGCTCGACACCCACCGCAGGATGGTCTTCTCGGTCTCCGCGCCCGCCTACTTCCAGGGCGCGACGAACTGGGAGTCGGTGATCCGCTGGTCCGCGCCGCTCGGCAACCTGTGGCGGGAGGGCGCGGACATCGCACTCGGCCAGGCCAGTGGCGCCGAGAAGTGGGCGTCGATCATGTACAACTACGGCTACAACGTCGGACTGGCCGACCTGCAGCGCCCAGGCCGGTGGAACGACCCCGACTTCCTGCTCACCGGCGACTCCGGGCTCAGCCAGGACGAGATGCAGAGCCAGATCTCGCTGTGGGCCGTGATGGCCGCGCCGCTGATCTCCAGCACCGACCTCACCCGCCTCTCCCCGGCCGCGCTGGAGCTGCTCGGCAATCGCGACGTCATCGCCGTCGACCAGGACCGGCTGGGCGTCCAGGGGCGGGTCGTCCAGCACGGAACCGGCTACGACGTGCTGAGCAGGCCGCTGGCCGGAGGGGACCGCGCGGTCGCGCTCTTCAACTCCTCCGACACCGCGCAGACCATCACCACGACCGCCGCCCGGGCCGGCCTGCCCGCCGCCGACGGCTACCGGCTCGACGACCTGGTGACCAAGAAGGCCGTCGGGACGGCCGGCGTGATCTCCGCGAACGTGCCGCCGCACGCCACGGTGCTCTACCGGGTCCACCCCGGCGCGACCCGCGGCCTGGCCCCCGCCACCGCCGTCACCTGGCAGGACATCAGCACGGCCCAGGAGCCCGGGACGTACCGGATCACCCTGGCCGACAACGGCGCCGTCGCGCTGAACGACACCAGCGTGCGGATCAGCGCCCCCGCCGACTGGACCGTCACCCCGGCGACCGTCACGCTCCCGCGCATCGCACCGGGCACGACCGCGTCGGCCACGGTGACGGTGCACGGCCCCCAGGGCGCTCCCGGCACCACGGCCACGGCGATCACCGCCACCGCGAGCTACCGGGCCCGGCCGGCCGGGGTCGACACCGTCAGCGGTGAGCAGACGATCGTGCGGACCGTGCCCTACCCGTCGCTGGAGGCGGCGTTCGACAACGTCGGCGCCACCTCCGAGAGCGACACCGCTCCCGGCGACTTCGACGGCGCCGGGAACAGCTACTCGGCGCAGGCCCTGGCCCTGGCCGGCGCCACCGCGGGCGCCACGATCAGCGCCAACGGCCTCAGCTTCACCTGGCCGTCCGCGGCCGCCGGCACCAACGACAACGTGTCGGCCGCGGGCCAGGAGATCACCTTCAGCGGCCAGGGCAGCGCGCTGGGCTTCCTCGGCGCCGAAGCGGGCTTCGCCTCCGGCACGGTCACCGTCGCCTACACCGACGGCACCACCAGCAGCGGCCAGTTGGGCTTCCCCAACTGGTGCTGCACCCCGACCGACGCCTACGGCGCGAAGACCGCGTTCACCACGGACCACCGCAACACGCCCACCGGGCCGGGCAACTTCGGCACCGGGTACGGCGTCTTCACCAACACCGTCCCGCTGACGCCCGGCAAGACGATCCGTTCCGTCACGCTGCCCCGCGCCGCGGCGATCCACGTGTTCGCGCTGGCCGTCCAGCCGTGATCCGCGCCACCCGGCCCACCGGACCGGTTCCCGTGGGCCGGGCGGTCGGCGTTCCCCCGCCCGAGACTCCGCCCCTCCCGGCGAACGGCATCCAGGACCCATCCATGACCGTCATGAACCGCACCACCCTGGCCGGTGCCCGGCTGGTCCTGCCCGGCGGCGTCGTCGAGGGCGACCGCCTCGCCGTCGAGGGCGAGCGCATCGCCGGCCTCGGCGGCGACACCGAGCCCGGCGACCTCGACCTGACCGGGTACACCGTCGTCCCCGGCTTCGTCGACCTGCACGTCCACGGCGGCGGCGGTGCCTCGTACGCCTCCGGCATCGCCGAGGAGGCGCTGCTGGCCGCCCGCACCCACCTGGAGCACGGCACCACCACCACGGTGGCCTCCACCGTCACCGGCGAGATCGACGAGGTCGCCCGCCAGGCGCACGTCCTGTCCGAACTCGTCGAGGACGGCGTCCTGGCCGGCATCCACTTCGAGGGCCCGTTCATCTCGCACAACCGCTGCGGCGCCCACCGGCCCGACCTGCT